>NC_017167.1:312404-624809 GCF_000219875.1 Alicyclobacillus acidocaldarius subsp. acidocaldarius Tc-4-1 | reverse complement strand
CCGAGGCCGGGGCACGTTCGTGGCGAGCCCAGGGCAGAGGCCGCCCGATGTCGAGGAGCGCATCGAAAAACTCCGCGACTCCCTGCGGCTCGCGTGGATTGAGGCCTACCACCTGGGCCTCGCGGAAGACGAGTTCGAGCGGATGTTTCGCCAGGCGCGTGACGCCGCGCGCGGAGCCGAAGGAAAGGAGGAGATGTGAATGGAGGCCGTCCTCTCGGTCCGCGATTTGTCCAAGCGCATCGGGAAGAATACGGCACTTTCGGCCGCCACGCTCTCGGCGGGCGAGGGCTCTGTCCACGCGGTCTTGGGCGCCAACGGCTCCGGCAAGACCACGCTTCTGCGCGTCATTGCGGGGCTGTACAGGCCGGACGAAGGGGAAATAGCCTGGAGGGGCGCTCGCATTGCGCCCTGGGACCAACCCGAGTGGCGCGCGGCGATGGCACTCGTGGACCCTGTCATCTCGCTGCCAACGCGCTTCCGTCTGAGCGACTGGGCCCGATTTGCGGCGCGCGTGTACCCCCGCTTTGACGCTCATCGGTTTCGCGGGCTGGTGAGAAGCCTCGAACTGCCGACGGACGAGCGCATCCGACGCTTTTCCCCGGGAATGCGCATGCAGGCCAAACTCGCCCTCGCGCTCGCCATGCGGCCGCGCCTCCTCCTGCTCGACGAACCGACCACGGGACTCGATCCGGTCGTGCAAAGGCAGATCTGGCAGTGGCTGCTCGGCGAGGCAGCCGACGCGGGCACCACGATTCTTGTGGCCACGCACGATCTCGACGCCATGGAGCGGCTCGCGGACAGCGCCACGGTGATGTTCAAAGGGCGGTCGATTTGGTCGGGCCAACTGGAAGACGCGAAGGAGCGGTTCGTCAAAATCTCAGTGCGGCCAGAGGGCAAGCAGGCACTCGACGCTGGAGGATGTGCACTCACCTGGGAGCGGGATAGCGGAGACCGATGGAGCGCCATGGTGGAGCGAAACGCCCTCCCACATCTCATGGCGAAGTTGCGCGACGCCGGCGCCGAGCCCGCCGTGGTGCAGGAACGCCTGCCGCTCGAGGAGTGGTTCCGCTGGCTCATGCGAAAGGAGGGATACGCGCGTGACACGGATGGGACCGCGTAGCGCCGTTTGGTGGTACGCGTGGCGTTCCTTGAACGGGTGGCTCATCGCCACGCCGTTGGTCCTGGCGCGAAACTGGCTTCTTCCGTTTCTGAATCCCGACTCGATGAGCCTCTTGCGCCAAAATCTCGAGCGCACCGCGCTGGGCCAACCCGCGTATCAGATGGACCTCAGTATCTTCTGGGCCATGTTGTTAGGCGTGCTCTCGCTCGGACTCGTCACGCGCCGCGGAGAGGTCCTAAGCCTTCTCGCCGGACCCATCCGGCGGAAGGACGTGTACACCATCCACGCGGGCCTCACGGGAGGTGCGCTCGTCGCGAGCCATCTTTTGGTGCTCCTCTACGTGTGCGCCCTCGACGCCATCGCCGGCATGCCGGCGAGTCCGACGCTGCTCGTTCACGTGCTCCTGAAGCGGCTCCTCGTCTACCTCGCGGCCTGGAGCCTGGGTGTAGCGGCAGGTGCGACCATCACGAGCGTCGCGTTGGCGTACGTTTGCGCCCTCGGTGTCGCAGGTTTTCCGATGTACGTGGGCACGCTCATCCATTACGTAGATAGCAAGTGGGCGGCGATGCCATCCATGCATCTGTACAGCGATGTGATCCAGCTTTCGCCTCTGACGCTGCTCGACACGGTCACGGATGCGTCCCTGGCGGCGTACGCGCTGTGGTTCGCTGCGTGGATCGCCTGCTGGCTGGTGCTCGGAGTCCGGCTATTCGAACGCCTGCCGCTGGAACTGGTGGAGGAAACGTTTCCGTTTGGAGCCTACCGTCGCCTGCTGGCCCTTGGCATCTCGCTGCTCGCGGGCTTCATCCTGGCCACGTGGATCGATCACGCGGTCAATCTCGGCCAGGGCAAGGCGGCCGCGATCGAAGCGGTGTGCGTCTGGCTCGTGGGATCCGGCGCAATCTTCGCCGCCTTGGATCGCGCGGGCGTGTACCGAAAGAGGAGGTGGAACCCATGAACGTGTTGCAACTGTTTGACGTCACCAAACGCATCGGGCGCCGCGAGATCGTCCGCCAGCTGAATATGAGCGTGCGCGCGGGCGAAGTGTACGGCTTCCTCGGGCCGAACGGCGCTGGCAAGACCACGACCATCCGCATGATTGTCGGGCTCATACGGCCCACGCGCGGCGCCATCCAGGTGTGCGGTCACGACGTCGAGCGCGATCCCGTCAGCGCAAAGCGATACCTCGGCGCCATCGTCGAAAATCCCGAGATGTACGGGTATCTGACCGGCCGCCAGAACCTGCTCCACTACGCGCGGCTGGCCGGGGTCGATCGCGTCCAGGAGCGCATCGAGCGCGTGGCCAAACGCGTCGGGCTCCAGGATCGCATTGACGACAAGGTCAAGCGGTATTCGCTCGGCATGCGGCAACGCCTCGGCGTCGCCCAGGCTCTGATTGCCGATCCGAAGCTGCTCGTGCTCGACGAGCCCACGAATGGGCTCGATCCGGCCGGCATTCGCGAGTTCCGCGAACTCATCCGCACCCTCGCCGCCGAAGGCTTGGCCGTCTTCGTCTCCAGCCACCTGCTCTCGGAGGTCGAGCAGATGTGCGATCGCGTCGCCGTGCTGCAACAGGGCAGGATCATCGCCGAGGCGAGCGTGGCGGAGCTTCGCGCAGGGGCTGGCTCCCTGCGCCTGCGCGTCTCGCGGTGGGACGAGGCGACCGAATGGCTCCGGGCGCGCGGATTTGAAGTCGAAGGAAGCGACGCCAAGCTCGTCGTCCACCATCTTGACGACGCCCGTGTCGCGAAGCTCCTTCGCGATCTCGTCGGAGCCGGGTTCGACGTCTATGAAGCGGCGCGCACCGGTGGACTGGAGCAATCGTTTCTCGCGCTCACAGGCGCAGAGTCGGGAGGGGATGCGCCATGACGCTCTGGCGCGTCGTGCAAAACGAATGGATGAAGCTCGTGCGCCGCAGGCGGCTCGCCGTCGTGGTGGCGCTCGCCCTATGCCTCGTGGGGATGCTTGCGCTCGGGGAGCATCATGAGAAGCAAATTTACAGCCGCGTGCCGACCCAGGCGGTATCCGCCGACTGGAAGGCGAACGCCAAGACCGATCTTGCAGCCGCGCAGGCGCAGCTCAGCCTGCTCGAACGCCAGTCCCCCACCTCCGCCGGCGCGGCTCAGGCGCTGGCATCCCTCCAGCAGCGCGTACAGGAGGATCGTTACCGCCTGGCGCATGACGTCGGGCCCATCTCGCCTAACCTGTTGAACGGGTGGGCAGAGACGAGTCAGTTTGTGGGCGCCGCCACGAAGACGTTCATCCCGCTGCTCGTCGTAATCCTCGTCGGCGACATGGTGGCCGGCGAAATGACCCAGGGGACCATCAAGCTGCTGGTGGTGCGGCCCGTGCGCCGGCGCACGCTGCTCTTTGGCAAATGGCTCGTCTCCGTGGCGTCGTCCGCCGCGCTGTCCTTTCTGCTCTGTTTCGCGTTTTTGGGTGTCGCCCTGGCCATCGACGGCCCTCAGGGCGCGATGCAGCCCGAGTGGCTCAACGTCCACGTGCGATTCTTCACGCAGCCGGGTGCCCTTCAATCCACGCCCGTCGCGCTTTACGATCACGCCGTGGTCTGGCCGATGTGGCATGCATTTTTGCTGCAGAGCGCGCTCGTGGCGGGCGCCATGATGGCGGTGGCCTCCATTGCCTTCACCTGCTCCGTCCTCTTTCCATCCGCGATGGTGAGCACGTCGGCGGCCATGGGTTCCATCATCATCGGCTTCGTGGTGGCCGCCATGGCGCGCGGCCAATCCTGGGTGAGAATGCTTTTCACCACCCATCTCAGCCTGTATGGCGATCTCGCCGGTGGCACCGCCTTTACCGTCGGCTCTCCGGTCACGCTCGCCCAGGGCGTCGCGGTTCTCCTCGTCTGGACCGTGGTGCTTCTGGCCGCGGCCTTTCTCCGGTTCGGCCGCCAGGACATTCTGAATGCCTGAGGCACGCCCCGGCTCCTCCTCCGTCTCTCGTTTTTTCTTCTGGATTGGCTTGCAAATGGCGGCCCGTCCGGCGACGATAGACGGAAGAAAGGAGCCGGGATCGTGCAACTTGCCAAATTCTCCATTCGCCGCCCCGTCACCATCACCATGCTCATGATTGCGCTCGTCGCGGTCGGCGTCTTTGCGCTCCTCCACCTGCCGGAAGAGCTGTTTCCGAAGCTGAACCTGCCCGTGGCAGCGGTGGTCACATCGTGTAACGGCGCCTCGCCGGAAGAAGTGGAAAAACAGATTTCCCACCCGCTCGAGCAGGCGCTCGAGGGGCTCTCGGGCGTGAACCTCATTGAGTCGCAATCGACGGCCGGAAGTTCGCTCGTGATTGTGGAATTCAACTACGGCGTCAATCTGGACGAGGAACTGAACCAGATGCGCAGCCTCGTGAACCGGGTTCAGCCGGAACTCCCGTCCGACGCCACGACGCCGCTTGTGCAGCAGTTCGACCCCAACAGCCTGCCCATCATGCGCATTGCCGTGTACGGATCGAAGGGCGTTTCCCTGCAGACCGTGTCCGACGCGGCGACCAACGTCGTAGAGCCGGCCATTGAGCGGCTGAACGGCGTTGCGGGCGTCCAGGAGGCGGGCGGGCTCGTGCGCCAGATCACCGTCGAGGTGGATCCGGACAAGCTGAAGACGTACCATCTGAGCATCGAGCAGGTGGTGAATGCCATCGCCGCCAACAACCTCTCGGCGGACGCCGGGCAGGTCCAAAAGGGCAATCTCCTCATCCCCCTCCATGTGAACGGGGAGATTGGATCCGCATCTCAACTTGGAGATCTCGAGATTCCGTTGCCTCTGCGCGGCGACGTCAGGCTCAAGGACATCGCTCAGATTGAGGACGGCCATGCGCCCGTCGAACTCGTGAGCACGGTGAACGACGCGCCGGCCGTGACCCTGTCCATTTCGCAGGCGTCCGACGCCAACATCGTGCAAGTCTCAAACGGCGTGTGGCAGGCGCTCCCGTCCATTGAAGCGCAGCTGCCGCCCGGCGTGCACCTGGAGGTGCTCACGGACGACGCACAGCCCGTTCGCGACACCATCCACACCGTGGTCAACCACACGGTGCTCGGGTTCATCTTCGGGATCCTGGTCATCCTGCTGATTCTGCGCAGCGTTCGCTCCACCATCGTGGTGGCAGTGGCCATCCCCATCGCCACGCTGTCGACCTTCGCGCTCATGGCCGCTGCCGGGCTCTCCATCAACTCCATCACGCTGGGATCGCTCGCGGTGGGCCTCGGCTCGCTCGTCGACTTTTCCATCGTCGTGCTGGAGTCCATCTTCCGGTCTCGCCAGCGCGGCCTCCGCCCGATGGAAGCTGCCGTGATCGGCACCGAAGAGGTGGGCCTGGCCGTATTCGTGGCCGCGTGCGCGCAGATCAGCGTCTTTGCGCCGTCCATCTTCGTACCGGGCATCGCCGGGCAGTTTTTCAAGCCGCTGTCGCTCACGGTCTCGTTTTCACACGTGGCCGCGCTGTTCGTGGCGCTCACCTTCACGCCGATGCTCGCGTCGCGGCTTCTCAGGGGCCGGCGGTTCGACGAGCCGGATCGCCTGCCGGGTCGAGACGCGCCCATGCGCTGGTACGCACCGTTTGACTGGTCCGCGCGCTTCATGCACGGGCTGACGGAACTGTACCGCCGCCTGCTCGCCTTCAGCCTGTCGCACCGGAAGACGATTTTCACCGTTACGGCCCTCATGTTCGTGGCGAGTGTGGCCATGGTGCCGAAGATCGGTTTTGAATTGGTGCCGAACGTGGGCGAAGACGAGATGACGGTGAGCGTGCAGACGCCACCCGGCACCTCGCTCGCGGCGACGGAGAAGGTGACGAAGCGCGTGGAGGTGCTCGCCCGCGCGCATCTCCACGGGATTCAACAAATCGACGCGCAGATCGGCGGCAACTCTTACGCCGCGCTGCCTGCCACCAACCAGGCTACGCTCACCGTGCGGTTCGAGAATGCCGTCTCGAGCCAAGCGGTTGAAACGATGACGTCGCAGTTCAATCAGCTTGCCCAATCCATTTCGGGCGCCACGGTCACCGCGGCTGCGGCGTCCGCCAATGGCTCAAGCGGTCCGGCGTCGGATCAGATATCGGTGGAGATTCAAGGGCCTGACGTCGCCGAATTGACGCGGCTCGCGAATCAGGTGGCGGCGGCCATGCACCGAGTGCACGGCCTAGAGGACATCCAAAATGGCGCCACGGCGGCCATGCCCAACGTCACGTTGACGCTGGATCCGTCCTCGCTCGCGGAATACGGACTCACAGCGCAAGCCGTGGAGAGCGTGCTGAAGGCGGACGTCGGCGGGCAAATCGCCTCGACATACGACGTGAACGGCAACACCTACAATATCGTCGTCGAACTGCCGCCGAGCTATGCGCAGAACCTGAACCACCTGCAGGATCTGACGGTGGAGAATCAGGCGGGGCAGATGGTCCCGGTCACGAAGCTCGGCACCGTCTCGAACGGCTCGGAGCCGCCGAGCATCACGCACATCAACGGGGTTCGAACCGTCGAGGTGACCGCGACGCCGTACGGCATCACGCAGGGCCGCGCGCAGCTGGAACTCGTCAAGCAGCTGAAATCGATTCGCGTTCCCGAAGGGTACAGTGTGGGGTTCGGCCAAGGCGGGGCCTTCCTCCGCCAGACGATGTTCGACATGCTGTGGGCGTTCCTGTTCTCCGTGGCACTTTTGTACATGCTCATGGCGAGCCTATTCGAGTCCCTGCTGACGCCGTTTGTCATCATGTTCTCGCTGCCGCCGACCTTCATCGGCGCGGCGCTCGGACTCACGCTCACGCACCGATCGCTCAACGTGGACTCGGCCATTGGCGTGATCATGGTGATGGGCCTCGTCGCGAACAACGCGATTGTGCTGGTGGACTACGCCAACCGGCTGCGCCGAGAAGGCAAGCCTCTGCGCGAAGCGCTCATGGAAGCTGGGCCCGTTCGACTGCGCCCCATCCTCATGAGCACGGCGACGACGGTGCTCGCCATGCTTCCGCTCGTGATTGGCTACGGAAAAGGCGCGGAGACGCTCGCGTCCATGGCCACGGTCATCGCGTTTGGACTGACGTTCTCCACCCTGGTCACGCTGCTTTTGGTGCCCGCGGTATATATGGCCATCGCAGGCAAGCGCGACGAACAAACGGAGGCTGCCCCGGCGCGCCATGCGCCGTGAGCAGCCTCTCTTCATGGGACGAGATCGACCAAAACGCCCATCTCGCGCAAGTGATGGAAAAACGTTGGGCACGTCTTTGACACGCAGCCCGGATCCTCAATTTCAATGCCCTCCGCGCGCAGCGCGAGCACCGAAAGCGCCATGGCCACGCGGTGGTCGTCGTAGGACGGAAGCACCGCGGGCTGGGGCGCGCCCGGGTACACGACGACGCCGTCTTCCCGCTCTTCGGCGCGGACGCCCACGCGCGCGAGGCTCTCGACGATGACCCGGATGCGGTCCGACTCGTGATGCCGGATATGACCCACGCCGGTGATTTCAATCGGCCCGTCCGCAAACGGCGCGAGGAACGCGAGCGTCAGGGTCTGATCCGACATCTCCTTCATGCTGACGGAGAAACCGCCGCGAAGCTTCTCGGGGCCTCTGACCTCGATGCCCGCAGGTGACGACTCCACCTGACATCCCATCTTCGCGAGCACGTCGATGAAGTGAACGTCGGGCTGGCGCGTGTCGCGCGTGAGATTCGTCACGCGCACGCGGCCGCCCGTCACAGCCGCGGCGGCGAAGAAGTAGCAGGCCGTGGACGCGTCCGCCTCGATATCGCAGGAGCGGCCGCGGTAGCCACCCGGCTCGACCGAGATGACGGCGAGATCGTCCGCAGCCGCGCACGTCGCGCCGAACGCCCGCATCATGTCGAGCGTGATGTGGACGTAGGCGTGCTGGACAATGTGATCCACGATGCGCACGCTCACCGGCGCGCGCGCGTAGGGCGCCGCGATGAGCACCCCGCTCACAAACTGGGACGATTGCGCGCCCGACATCGCGACCTCTCCGCCTGCGAGCCCTCGAGCCCTGAGGCGAATGGGCAGCGTGTCCGGGCGCTCCAGCGGCTCGATTTCGGCCCCAAGCGCCCGCAGGGCCCGAAACAGCTCGCCCATCGGCCGCTCGTTCATCCGCCTGCTACCGCGGATTTCATACTCGCCCGTTGAGGCTGCGAGCGCGGCCGTGAGAAACCTCGCCGTCGTGCCGCCCGCGCCGGTGTAGACGCGCGCGTCACTTCGCGGAAACTGCCCGCCGCAGCCGGTCATGCGCACGACGTCTCCCTCCACCTCAACCGGGACGCCGAGCTCGCGCAGCGCCTCGATGCACCAATACGCGTCGTCGCTTCGCAGGATGCCCGACAACACCGACTCGCCCTCCGCCATAGCGGCGATGACGAGCGCCCGGTTGGTCACGCTCTTCGATCCCGGCACGCGCACGTCCGCGTCCACCGGGCCGCGCACAGGCCCCACCCGCGCGAGCCTGTATCCCCCGAGCGCCCAGGGCGATCTCGCCTCCAGATCCGCCGCCTGCCTCGCGTCCGCCATCACGGCACCCGCCGAATCTTCTCGGCGATGGGCGTGCGCGGCTTTGCGGGCGGCACTTCCTCCGGATAGCCCAACCCGATGATGTTCGCAATGTCGTACTCGTCCGACACACCGAGCACCTGGCGCGCGTGCTCCTGCCAACCGATGGATGTCCAGCGGATGCCCGCGCCGTGAGCCTCCGCGATGAGGCTCAAGTTTTCAAGGAAGCACGCGACGGCCATCAGGTTCTCATCGCGCTCGATTTGCGAAGCGCCCCGCTTGCTGAGTACCGCGAGGACGACCGGCGCATCGCCAAAGTTCGCGCCGTGGCGCAGATTCATCCTCGCTTCCGGCCCGACGACGATGATCTCCCAGGGCTCGGTCATCTTGTGGTTCGGCGCGTTCGTCGCCTCCTGCAACCAACTCATCCACGTCGCTTCATCGATAGGATCCGGCTTGAACTGCTTGATGTGCCGGCGCCCCCGAATCGCCTCCAAAACCTCCATGCGCTTCCCTCCCGTCTCACTGCGATCCTGCGGCTCGCGCCGGTCGCCGCCACGCGGACAAGTCGCGATGGATGAGCGCCTCGAGCCGCTCCACGTCCGGCGCAAAAAAGGCGGTCAGCTCTTCCCGAAGGTCGGGCTCCATTTCCATCCGCCCGAGCACCATCGACTTCGCCTGGTTGCCCAACCGCTCGCGCACCGCCGCCGGAATGAACGGCTTGACGATTTCCTTCAGTGCGTTCGGCTTCGCGATGAAGTTGTAGAGCGCTCTCGATTTGGGCACGCCTGACTCGTTGTGGCGAATCGAGGTGTCTGGAACGAACTCCGTGGACACGCCAAGGAACGCGCAGCAATCCCGAACCACCTGGACGGGATCGCGCGCAAAATCCGCAAACAGGATGACCTTGACCTGATCTCGCCCGAACACGTCGAGATACCGCTTGACCTGCGCCGCATACAGGCCGACGGCACGATAATACCACAGCGGCTCGTAGTGTTGCCGGATCCGCTCCTCTTCCTTGGCGAGCGACTCGCGGAACGAAAGCGTTTCTCGCTCGTCGCGGACCAGGTGCATGTAGGCCGAAAAGGCGCGATCGACCGGATTGCGCAGCATGATGAGGATCTTGGCGTCGGGGTACGCGTCATAGATGCGCTGCGCCGTACCAGGATAGAACAGGTAAAACACCGATGCCTCGCCGACGGCCCGCTCACCACGAACGCCGTCAAACAGTTTGAGGTACGCAGCCTCATCGCGAATCGTGTACAGGTTCATGCCCTCGTCGCCGGGGCCCGTGAAACGCTCGGGAAAATCAGGGATGGAGAAGAAATGCGCCTCTTTCTTTGGCGGAATGTAGATGTCCGGGTGCTGGCTCAAATAACGATCGAGCGAGCTCGTGCCGCACTTCGCCGCGCCGACGATGAAGAAATTGGGTCGCGTCACGTCCATCCCCTACCTTTCCCCGGCCGCCCGCTCGCCCGCGGCGCCGTCCCGCAGACCCAGGTGGCCCGTTTGTTCAAGGTGATGGAGAATGGACTTGACGCACTCGTGGATGGGCATGCAAGCCGTCTTCACCACGACATCCGGGGCTAGCGGCGGCTCGTATGGATCGTCGATCCCCGTAAAACCCTGGATTTCCCCCGCCAGCGCTCGCCGATAGAGCCCCTTCGGATCGCGCGCCTTGCACACCTCGACCGGGCAGTCGACGAAAACCTCGATAAACTCCCCTGGCTCAAATAGCGCGCGAGCCGCCTCCCGATCCCGCCGATATGGCGAAATGAGGCTACAGATGGCGATGACGCCCGCATCCACGAACAGCTTTGCCACCTCCGCCGCCCGGCGGATGTTCTCTGTCCGATGGTCGGCCGAAAAGCCGAGATCGCGATTGAGCCCGTGGCGGAGGTTGTCCCCGTCCAGCAGATACGTCCGCACGCCTCGCTCGTGCAGCGCGAGCTCCAGCGCACAGGCGATGGTCGACTTGCCCGCGCCTGACAGACCCGTCAACCACACCACACAGCTCGAATGCCCGTTCAATCGGCGCCTGTCCGCCTTCGTCACCGGCGTCGGCTGCCACACAATGGTGCTCATCGCTCACCCTCACTTCATGTGTGTCTCCCCCAACAGACGCTCCATGCGAGCCGCGAGTTTCGCGACGACTTCTTCACTGGAGTACGCCATGGGCACGGGCACGGAAAATGACTCGCCGCGCTGGTACGCGTCCATCAGCGCCACCATCACCGACGCGATCCCGTCCACGTCGCGCGGACTGACGACGGGATGTCCCTCGGCGCGAAGGATGTCCGCGGCGGTCCCTTCCACGTCCGTAATACCCAGTATCTTCCTTCCTGCCCCCAAATAATCGATGAGCTTCGAGGCCAAAAACGGATTGCGGCCCGTGGCCGATGGCGCATCGATGAGGACGAGCACGTCCGCCTGCCGCATGCGCGCAAGGCTGTCGAGATACGACACCCGTCCCTTGCGAATCGGGATGGGCGCCCGCGCGACGAGCGGTTCAAACTTCGACTCGACATTGCCGTAGAACTCCACGGCCACGCGTTGTCGCATGTCGGGCCGCGCGGCCAGGGCCTTTTCGAGCCCCGCAAGAAACGGCTCCGGCGAACGCTGTCCATAGAAGTCGCCGAGGTACGCAAAGAGCAACTTGTCCGCGATCTCCGCCGGGCGCTCCACGCGCTCCGGGTAAAGCTCTGGCATGAAGTGATGAGGCAGGACCATCGACTTATCCGCGACGGGCACGTGCGGATACAAATGAATGTACTGCTCGAGGATCTCCTTCGTAGGAAAGATGAGCGCGTCCGCCTTGGCGACGACCGCCCGCTCATTCGCCTCGTCGAACGCCTTCCGCCTCGGCGTGCGCCCCGCGTGGTACGGATTGTGTGCCCAAGGATCGCTGAACTGGGCGATCCACGGTTTCCCCGTCCGCAGCTTCCACCGGAGCGCGAGCAAATGGCTCGCGCCCGGCTGGGATCGGCTGTAGAGGAGATCGACGGGCACCTTCATGGAGGCCGGCGCCTGCCTCGCCCACAGCCACGCCTCGTCGGCGAACCGCCCAATGATCTTCTCGAGCGCGCGGCGCGGCTTGTACGCGGACGGCATCCAGGTGGGAAGCCGCTCCACCTCGATGTCGTCCGGAAGCGTGAGCGTCGTATCGGCCGACGGGACGCTCGCCGTGACGAGGCGCAGATGAAACCAGGTTCTCAGCACCTTGAGCGTCTTCCACACCAGAATCGATTCGGCGTTTAAGACGGGCGGCGCGTGGTACGAAATCACCGCGACAGTCGGTTTTCCAGTCGGCAACGGATGCTCCCCCTGTCCGAAAGATAGATCCGTAGTATAGCGAAACGCTCCGCGTCCGGAACTCACGCCCGCGGCAATCGCGCAATCGATCCGTCCGGCACCTCGAGAGACGGCCGCGCGTACAGGTACCCCTGTTGCCACGTGTAACCAAGTTCAAGCAGGGCCTTTGCTTCCTCGGGCCGTTCGACACCCTCCGCCAGCAGGCGAATGTCAAGCGATTGGGCCACCCGAGCGAGCCCCTCCGCCACGCGGCGTTTGGCCGGATCGCGGTCGACGTGATCGACATATTGGCGATCCAGCTTGACGACATCTGGCGAGATGGCGCGCAGCATGTTCTCGTCGCTGTATCCTTCGCCGAAGTCGTCGAGCGCGTAGCGCACGCCTTTCGCGCGGTAGAACGCGAGAATGGCCCGCAGATGGGCGACATCATCGACGCGCTCCGTCTCCACCACCTCAAACACCAGCCTGGATGGGTGGACGGCGTACTGCTCTGCGGCCGCGAAGGTGGACTGGAGGCAATGCTCGGGCACGTAAATGGCGGTCGGGATGAAATTCACAAAGACGTCCCAGTCCGCGGGCAGCCGCCTCGCCGCCGCGATGGCCTCAATCCGACAGGCGCGATCGAGCGCGAAGAGCCGGGATTGTTCGCGGGCCGCCTCAAAGAGCGCGTGCGGCGAAACGAAGCTTCCGTCCGGGGCCGTGGCACGCACAAGCATTTCACAGGCGACCACGCTCCCCTTCGTCAGGTCCACAATCGGCTGCATGGCCATTTGGATGCCGCGCCTAGCGAGCAACTCGTCAATCCAGACGGAAGGAAGCTCTTCGACGAACGCGTCAAACGGGCGATCCGTCGCATCGGCCCCGTCAGGGCCTGTCAATCCGACCCTCCACGAGCTCGTATCGAAGAACGCTTGCCAGTACGTTGCGCGAGCTACAAACACATCGGGCGGCATGGAGACCGTCGACGCGCCAGACCAGCGGACTGCGCGCGCAGACGCGAGGGAACGCAGGACGCCCTCCACATCTTCCTCGGGAACCTTCAGCGTGACGCCACCTTGCCCAACCTCACATCCAGGACACGACATCTCGAAAACCTCCGCGCAATCAAAGAATGATGCCCTTCGCCCGTAAGTTTTCGAGACAAGCGGCCAGATACCTGTCGTCGTGCTCAGGATAAATGGGCGACGACCGGGAATAGCGGGAAGAGTCAACATCCGCCAGCGGCGCGCGCTTGCCGCGGTAGCGCGGGTCCCACCACGCGGGATCCACGCGGTACCCTCGGCGCTCCATCTCCTCCATGACGAGCCGGTGATACTGGACCAGGTACTCGTACGGATGCTGAAAGACGTAATTCACCGTCGCGTGGGGTCGATTCCAGCCAAGTCCACGCAGGGCACAGCATTCCCGATGCTGGCCCAACAGCTGCGCGCGCGGCAGCTTCGGAATCAACGCCTCATGCCAGAGTCTCACGATCACGGACGCCCTTTCATAAGGCGGCCAGAGCGCTGTTGAGGGGCATGGAACCCTCTTCGTCAGCGTACATGGCCAACCTCGAAAATTTCTTGAGGAATTTTTGAGATTCCAAGTTCTTCTGCGCGCCGTGTGCGAACCGGCGCTCCGTCTGACCCGTTCAGGTGCCGAAGGGCGTCGTGGTCTCCTCCGGCGGGCCGGTGCGAGGAAGATGCCAATTCCAACGAACGGACAGCATGCGAAGCGCGGCGACGAGGGCAAACAGCAGATATTCTTCCCACGCCGTCCGGATGAGCCCGAGCCCCACCGCGGCGCCGGCCAGCATCGCCCAAATGGCGTAGATCTCGGCCTGAAAGACGAGCGGCTTGCGGGAGGCGAGGAGATCCCGGATGAGCCCGCCCCCAATGCCTGTCATGAGCGCGGCCACGACGGTGGTCACGAACGTGCTGTGCGCCCGATACGCGTACATGGCGCCTTCGACCGCGAACGCCGCCAGGCCGATGGCGTCGAAGAAGCTGACGATCCGCCGAAAGCGATGCAGAAATCCGTAGGGCAAGATGAGGACAGCCGTGATGGTCAGGGCAGCCGTGACAAACAGGACGGGCTGGTGCCAGATCTGCGCCACGGGCAACCCGACGATGAGGTTGCGAATCATACCGCCGCCGAACGCGGCGACGAACCCGAGCACATACACGCCGAGCCAATCATACCGCTCTTCGGTCGCAACGATGGAACCGCTCAGGGCAAACGCAATTGTTCCTATGACGTTGAGCACACTCCATACGATGGGGCATCCCTCCCACGCCTACATCGTACTCGATTTCAAATGGACATGCTGCTACGCGACCGGCTGGTGAGCTCCCGAATCCGCTCCTTGAATCGCTCGACGGTTTTCGGCCCGAGCCGAGGCGTGGCATTCTCATCCGCACCCTTGGCTAGCGGTTGGTAACATCCAACCCCCGCAGCGGACTTTCACCGCCTAGCTATCGCCCATGCGGGCGCACCAATCAAAAGGCGCGGAGTCCTACCCCGCGCCTTTTCTACATGATTTGCGATGTGAGAATCTGTCACTTCACATGAAGTGTGACCGAGCTCGAGACTCCGCTCTCGCCGACCACCGAGACCTCGAGCGTCAACTCCGCGCCTGTCTTCCCCAGATCCTTCGGCAGTTTCAGCGTGTCGGTGAAGTTTCCGTTGCTGCCGGTGCCGACAATCTGCTGAGCGAGAACCTTCTTTTCGCTGTTCGTCAGCGTAATCTGAACGTCCTTTTTGGCCAGGTTCGCGGAGACACGGCCATCCACCTTCAGCGCGCCGCCTGCCATCACGCTCGTGCCCGCGGCAGGAGCCGTTAAGGTCACGGACGACTTGGCCGTCTCCGCCGCCTTGACGGACGACTTCGCCTCGGTCTTGTTCTCCTTCTGATTCGAAGCGCTGGCCCCCTTGTGGTCGTGCTTTACTGTGACGGCTGTACTCGCCGCACCACTCGATGCCGTGTTGTTCGCACTCGCGGTTGTGCCACAACCTGTCACAACCATAGCGGCTGCCGCTGCCACGCCCAACACGTACAGGATGGATTTGCGGTTCATACACCCATCTCCTCTTCGTTGTTGTTTTTCGAGCGCCGCGCATTCTCGACGCCCAAGATTGAATCTGCCACCCGGCTCTCAAAACCACCTCACATGTAATCGCTTGAAAGATGAAGGTTTTGTGACGTGCCCCGCGATGGTCGCCAGCACGCCACGCCCGAGGATCCGCTGGATTTTCCGAAAACAAACAGCGCCCTGCCCCCACATGGGAGTAGGACGCTGTTTGGAGAAGCTTTGTGTCTTCGCGTCAACGAGCTTCGTCAAGCGCCTGGATGACGGCTTTCGCAGCGCTGATGCCCGACTGCGGGTTTTGCCCCGTGATAAGATTTCCATCTCGTTCGACGTGATCGGACCACATCGGCTGGGCCACGAACTGCGCGCCAAGCTCGCGCAAGCGCGTCTCCAACATGAAGGGGACCTTGTCGTCAAGCTTGACGGCGCGCTCCTCCTCATCCGTGAACGCCGTCACACGTTTGCCTTTGACGAGCGGATCGCCGTTCGAGAGCCGCACGTTGACCAACCCAGCCGGACCGTGGCACACGGCGGCGACCACTTTCCCCGCCTCGGCAAACGCCCGGATGAGCGCTTGGAGTTCCGCGCTGTTTGGGAAATCAAACATGGTGCCGTGACCACCGGGCAAGAAAATGGCGTCGAAATCGGACGCAGAGACCTGAGAGAGCGGAACGGTCTGCTTCAAGACCTCAACCGCCTCAGGCCACTGATGAAGTTCGCCGTTCTGCACGCTGCGCTCATCGATGGGCGCCTGACCACCTCGAGGGCTGGCCACCGTCACCTCATAGCCGACCTGCTTAAACTCCGTATACGGCTCGGCAAATTCGGACAGCCAGAGCCCTGTCGGATGCCCGTCCGTCATCTTGTCTGCACTCGTGACGACCATCAGGACTTTCTTGGCCACACGACTCACCCTTCCTTTTTTAATGTCACTTACATCTTACAAGTTTCATGCCCGAGGCGCAAATTACTCCAGACCGCGCTCACCGCGCATCGCGGATCTCGCACTCGCGGGCAGCTTGAAAGCCCACAAACTGAGAGATCACGTAAGTGCACATGCGGCGCACACCGACGCAGCCAGGGCCCAAGCGCTCGCCCGAGGAACCCACCTAATACCATCCAGACCGGCGTGATGGCTTCTGCACATGAGATGTCGCGGCAAAGGCCCGATTCAGTTCCGATCCGGCGAGGCGCATCTGGAGCCACGTCTGCACCAGTTCGCGCGAAGGATGAACCCAAAGAGCAGCGAAGCAGCGGCAGTCGCGGTCAAAATCCAGGATATCACCATCACGTTCAAGTGATGCACCGAACTCATAGGAACACGTTGAACCCTGAAACAAAGGTGAAGGCGACATTGACCAAACCATTGACGAATAAGACCCTCCCCGCTCCGTCCTGCCCCTCGAACCGCCATCGCCACAGATCACGCGCGCGAGCGCCAGCCAAACGAGCCTCCTGACGCTCGCCGACCGGTACTTGCAGGGCCACCCACACCACCATGGCCATGATCAAGAACGACAACAGATCCAATCCCAGCGCGGCTCGCAACCTCAGGTGCGCGATGACAATTTTCGCCATCCACGGTCCGACGAGTCTCGCGGCAGATTCCATCAGCTGAATTTCCGCGTTCGCCTGCGGGATCTGGTCGCGATCGCGCAAGAGCGCGGTCAGGGAAAATCGATTGACCCGATTCACGATGGACGCGAGGTGGAGAACAAAGATGGAGCATACAAAGATGAAGGGAAACAGTGACCTGATGGACAGGGAGGCGATCACGCCGAAGATGGCGGCTGCCTGCGCGGCGTGCACCGCGCGCATGACCGCTTTTCGACTGTGCCTCTCTGTTAGGTAGCCTCCGAGCGGTGCACCGGCCCAGTTGGCCACGTACTGAACTGCATTGGCAAAGGACAGGAGCGACGGCCCGTATCCCATGCCCTGAATGATCAACGGCAGGGCCACCAAGAAGATCTTGTCGCCGACACGGAAGAAAAATCGTCCAGTGAGAAACGCATGAAACGCATCCACACGAGGTCGGAGTCTCACTGGGATCCCCCTCCGTCAGGTGAGATGACTTCCGACCTCGAACATAATCGCC
Source organism: Alicyclobacillus acidocaldarius subsp. acidocaldarius Tc-4-1 (assembly GCF_000219875.1). NCBI lineage: Bacteria > Bacillati > Bacillota > Bacilli > Caryophanales > Alicyclobacillaceae > Alicyclobacillus > Alicyclobacillus acidocaldarius. The sequence goes on along the minus strand of NC_017167.1, from coordinate 607,707 downwards.
TGCCGCATAGAAATGATGCAATTTTCATAAAGAAACAAACAATGTTTGCACGCAAACAGCCCCGCCTATGTGGCAGGGCTGCCTTTGGGTCAAAGCTTCTTGTGGAGCGCACGCTCAGGCATGGTCCTCAATCTTTCAAGAACGATCGCTGTACTTTCTTCCCGTCATAGCTGAAGATGACGTCACGCCCCTCGACGACGGTCTGCAGGTGAACGGGCCGGCCCCATAGGCGGTAAAAGTAGGGCAACACCTTTTCTAGATGACGGAGATCCAGTTCCATCCCTTCAAACGCGTGACGAATGAGCAATTCGCCGTTTCGGCGATAATCACCATCCTCCACGTACAGCACGGGGATTCCGCCGTTGATCCGCGAAGCGACGAGCGCATCTCGCACCTTTTCCCAATCTTTCTCCACCACACGCCAGTCGTTTCCCACCTTTTGATACACGTACAGGTCAAGTTTTTCAATGAGATCCTTGGTCAAGTAGTTGCGCAAGAACGAGACGTCCGTCTCCATCTCGCGCACCTCGAACATCTTTTCCCGTCCCTCGCCCGGTCGCCTTCCGTACCGCTCCTGCTCCTCTTTCGTCGGTTCATTCCATCGCCGCTCAATGTCCTCCCAGATGGCGAGACCGACGTGATAAGGATTGATGCTCGTTCGAGAAGGTAACACGACGCTCGAGTGCATCTTGGCGAACTCCACGGCCTCTTCGTCCGACAGATCCATCTCCCGCATGATGCGCAGATGCCAGTAGGTCGCCCAGCCCTCGTTCATGATCTTCGTCTCCAGCTGAGGCCAGAAATAGAGCATCTCTTCGCGCAACATCGAGAGGATGTCGCGCTCCCATTCCTCGAGGGCGGAGCTGTGCTCGATGATAAACAGCATGACGTCCTTGTTGAGCACGCGCGCAGGAATCGACTCCTCCTCCGGCTCTGGCAGAGGACCATCCAGCGCAAACAAATCGTCATAAGGTCCTGGCTCCCGCGCCCTACGGGGCGGCTCTGCTCGTTGGCCCAAACGCTGGCGGTACATGCGCTCCTTGGCGACGCGGCGCGCATTGCGCCCTTCCTCGGAAGGATCCACGTGTTCCGCGATGGCGAGGCCCGCGTCCAGCAACTCCTCCACGCGGCGCCTGCCGTATTCAAGTTCGTAACGATAAATTCGCTCGGCGCTCGACGCCATGCGCTCGACCATGTCTCGGGACGTGTGTCGGAACGCCGCATTGTTTTTGAAGAAGTCGCAATGCCCGAGCACATGTGCACACACCGTCTTGTTTTGTAAGAGCGTGTTTCCGTCGAGCAAAAAGGCGTAGCACGGATTCGAATTGATGACGAGTTCGTAGATCCGACTCAGACCGAGATCGTATTCGAGTTTCATTTTATGGAATGTCTTTCCAAAAGACCAATGGTGGAATCTGGTTGGCATTCCGTACGCTCCAAAGGTGTACAGCACATCGGCCGGACACACCTCAAACCGCATGGGGTAGATGTCGAGCCCGAACGCCCGAGCCAGATCCATCATCCGCTCAATGGCGCGCTCGAGCTCTTCCAACTCGCGATGGTTCATGCGCTCTTCACCCCTTGCTGCTGGGAAAAGAAGTGACGAAGCGCACCGTAGATCTCGGATTTGTCTCGTATCACGTACGTGCGAAACCGGGGAATCTGAAGCTTCCCGTATGCACTCATCAACGTCGACGAACGCGAGTACTGGTTCACCTCTGCGTACCCAAACATGCGCGAGACGCTGGAGAGTTCCTTCACCAATTGCACGCATTTTTCATTGTCCGACGTCAGGTTGTCGCCGTCCGAAAAGTGGATGGGATAGATGTTGTACCGCTCGGGCGGATACTCCCGGTTCACCATGTCGAGCGCATACTGATACGCGGACGAACAGATGGTACCCCCGCTCTCACCCTTGGTGAAAAAATACTCCTCGTCGACCTCATGCGCCTCCGTGTGGTGAGCGATGTACCGAATCTGGACGTTGGCGTACTTCGTCCGCAGAAACCGCGTCATCCAAAAGAAGAAGGTTCGCGCACAGTACTTCTCGAACAGGCCCATCGATCCCGACAGGTCCATCATCGCGAGAATGACCGCGTTCGAGTCCGGCTTAACGATGGTCTCCCACGTCTTGTAGCGCAGATCGTCCGGCGTAATGACGACGCGATCGTCCTTCTTCGCATGGCGAAGGGCCTGAAGCAAAGTCCGTTTCTTGTCAATGTTGGCCGTGATGCCCTTCTTGCGAACGTCGCGAAACTCGACGGTATCCACCACCATGTCCGCCTCGTCCTTTTCGGCGAGATCGGGAAGTTCGAGTTCGCGGAACAGCTCCTGCTGGATGTCGTCCAGCGTCACCTCCGCCTCGGCGTAGTCGACGCCCGGCTCGGAGCCGGCGCCCTCGCCCTGACCCGGCCCGGGTTGTCCATCGGTGTCCGGCTTGCCGCGGGCGACGAGATCGCCCACGGCCGTATCCCCGGATCCCGTGCCGACGTGTTTGCCTTTCTGAAAGTTGTACCGGATACGGTACTCTTCGAGCGAGCGGATGGGGATCTTGATGATCTGCTTCCCGTCCGACATGATCAGGCTCTCATCGCTGACGAGATCGGCGAGATGTTCGCGAATCGCCTCACGCACCTTTTCGCGATGGCGCTCTTGATCGATGTGCCCTTTGCGGTGGAGTGACCAGTCTTCGCGTTGCAGAGTGAATTCGACCACGGTCTCTCCCTCCTGTCAGCGGTTGAGCAGACTTCCGGTGTAGCGCAGGAGCTCATTGGCACACACGGGGCAATACCCGTGTTCGTCGATCAGACGGCGCGTCACCTCGTTGATCTTCTTGAGCTGCTGTTCGTCGGGCGTCTTCGTGGAAGTCGTGATCTTCACAACGTCCTTGAGATCGGCGAACAGCTTCTTCTCGATGGCCTCCCGCAGGCGCTCGTGGGAGTGATAGTCAAACTTCTTGCCGCGGCGCGCATAGGTCGAAATCCGGATGAGGATCTCCTCGCGGAACGCGCGCTTGGCGTTCTCAGAGACGCCGATCTGCTCCTCGATGGAGCGCATTAGCTTCTCGTCGGGGTCCATCTCCTCGCCGGTGAGCGGATCCTTGATCTTTTGCCAGTTGCAGTACGCCTCCACGTTGTCCAGGTAATTTTCGAGCAGCGTTTTCGCCGACTCCTCGAACGAATAGACGAACGCCTTCTGCACCTCGGTCTTCGCCATCTCGTCGTATTCGCGCCGCGCCATCGCCACGAAGTTCAGCAGCCGCTCGCGGTCTTCGGGCGTGATGGACGGATGCTGATCGAGCCCATCCTTAATGGCGCGCAGCACATCGAGTGCGTTGATGCACTGGGTGTCACGCCGGATGAGCGCGGTCGAGATCCGGTTGATGATATAGCGCGGATCCAGCCCGCTCATGCCTTCGTCGGGGAACTCCGCCTTGAGCTCCTTGACGTCGGAGTCTTTGAGCCCCTCGACGGCCTGCCCGTTATACAGGTACAGCTTTTTCATCAGGTCGACGCCTTGCTTCTTCGACTCCTTCAATCGCGTGAGAATGGAGAAGATGGCCGCCGTGCGCAGAGCGTGCGGTGCGATGTGAACGTTTTTGAGATCGCTCTGTTGTACCAGTTTCTCGTATATTTTGACTTCGTCGTCGACGCGCAGGTTGTACGGAATGGGCATGACGATCATGCGCGACTGCAACGCCTCGTTCTTCTTGTTGGCGATGAACGAGCGATATTCGGCCTCGTTCGTGTGGGCGATGATCATCTCGTCGGCGGAGATGAGCGCAAACCTGCCGGCCTTGAAGTTGCCCTCCTGCGTCAGGCTGAGGAGATGCCAGAGAAACTTCTCGTCACACTTCAGCATCTCCTGGAACTCCATCAAGCCGCGGTTGGCCTTGTTCAGTTCCCCGTCAAACCGGTACGCGCGCGGATCAGACTCTGAGCCGTACTCGGTAATAGTGGAAAAGTCGACGCTGCCGGTGAGATCGGCGATGTCCTGTGACTTGGGATCCGAAGGACTGAACGTGCCGATGCCGACGCGGCGCTCCTCCGACAGGACAATGCGCTCCACGGGCACGTCTTCGATCCGGCCGCCGAATTCCTCATCCACCCTCAGGCGGCAACTCGGGCACAAGTTGCCTTCAATTTTGACGCCGAACTCCGCCTCGAAGTCAGCGCGAAGTTCGTTCGGGATGAGGTGCAGCGGTTCCTCGTGCATCGGGCATCCGGCAATCGCGTACAAGGCTCCCTCGGGCGTGCGGGAGTATTGCTCCAACCCCCGCTTGAGAAGCGTCACGATGGTCGACTTCCCGCCCGACACCGGACCCATGAGGAGCAGGATGCGTTTACGCACGTCCAGCCTTCGCGCGGCCGCGTGGAAGTACTCCTCGACGAGCCGCTCGATGGTGTCCGAGAGCCCAAAGATCTCCTTTTCAAAGAACTTGTAATGCGGTTTGCCGTCAGCGTCCGTCTCCACGCCAGCGGCGACGATCATATCGTAAATGCGAGCGTGAGCCGTTCTCGCGATGTTGGGATTCTGACGCACGAGTTCCAGATAGTCTGTGAATGTGCCCCGCCAACGAAGTGCTTCCTCCTCCGCGCGATACGAGCTCAGGCGTTCCAGGAAACCCATGATCCCATCCTCCTTGCGATACGGATGCACGCCTTCGCGTCTGAAGCGGTGAGTGACAGGAGGCTTTTTCTCATCCTATGAGCGAGCAGCTTTTCCACATACCCGTGCCGTCCAGTTTGGGCGCTCCCCTTCGCGAATTCCGCCGTAGCCCATGGACATGGAAAAGGCCGGTGGGGATGCCACCGGCCTCGTTGGTGCAGTCCGCCCTCTCGATGCGGGGTCACATGGACAGGCTCATCATCTCGGACCAGAGCTCGCGCTCGGCGGTATTAGGATCCTCCTCGACGCGAGACGTTTCGTCGAAAATCATGGTCGAGCGGCGCTTCGGGTCGTAGGTCGGCCACTCCGGGAGGTGCGGCGCCTGCGGACTGCCATGGCGGACGAAGGAGACCCAAGCCGCGTGCATCGCTTCTGAGACAGCGGCGTGCGACGGCCGGTCTCCGACGAGCACCCGCGCCGACGGATGGGCGTACGTGCCGAACACGAAGGGGATTTCGAGCGCGTGCGCCGCGCCGAGCTGACTCGGCCGGTAGTCAAATCGGTACAGGTAGACGGGAGCGTATTCGCTCTGGATCTCGGCCGCGCGGATGGTGGGATACGTGAAACTCCGCATGGAGGCGAATCGGACGAGCCACGTGGCCAGTTCGTCGCCCGTGCGGCCATCCACGTAGTAGTCTCGGGCGCGATCGCCGAGGGGCCCCCACATCCGATCCACGCGCGCGATGCGTTCCTCGTCGGAAAGCGTCCGCCACTCGGGATCGCGAGCTATCCACAGCATCAACTCCTCCCGGTTCGATCCGGCGAGAGTAGGCACGTGCGCGGCCTGCCCGTGTCGCAGGGCATCCCAGAACGACCGCGTGAGCATCACGCCGTCCAAGACCGGGCGCAGGTTCAGCCCGTCCCGCGCCGGAATGCGTGCTGCGACGGCGACGAGATCGGCGGCGGGAACGTCGAAGAGGCGGTGCCACGACGCCTGGTTGATGCCGAGCGCATCGAGCAGTTGAGTGGTCCACCACTCCGCAAACTCGGGCGTCCGATACGCAAACGGAATGCCGCTCTGCAGAATGGCCTGCTGGAACAACCCACGCGCCGCTTCCATCACCAAAAGCGTGCCGACACTCCACGCGCCGGCCGATTCGCCCGCTACCGTCACCCGGTTCGGGTCGCCGCCGAACGCCTCGATGGTGTCGCGCACATACGTGAGCGCGGCAATCTGATCCAAAATGCCCGCGTTGCCCGAGCTGACGTAGGCTTCGCCGCCGAGGTGCGCGAGGTGAAGGAAGCCGAGCGGGCCAAGGCGGTAGTTGATGCTCACGAGCACCACCCCGTCCTTCGCGAACGCGCGCCCGTCATACCAGGGAGACTGGCCGGATCCAAACACGAACGCGCCGCCGTGGATCCAGACCATCACAGGGTGGCCCGTCCCCTCAGCTGGCGCGTAGATGTTCAACCGCAGGCAATCTTCGGACTGCACGAAACCGTCAACAGGATTCAGCGGATTGGCCACCTGCGGGCAGATAGGCCCATGTGCGCGCGCATCCAGCACACCGGCCCACGGCTCGACGGGCTCCGGCGGCAAGAATCTCCGTTCGCCCTCCGGCGCCTTCGCGTACGGGACGCCCAAAAACACGCGAATCCCATCCTCTTCTCGCCCCATCACCTTGCCGTATCGCGTTTCGACGATCACGTCCATCTGGTTCGCCCCCTACCCCGTTTCTTCACCTTTCCACCGTACCGCAGAATGAGCGGGCGGCCAAGGGGAAGAGGAGCCGTTTCGTGGTCAGACCAGGACAATTTCCGAAAGCGCAGCCACCAGGTGACGCTGCCATACGCCCCAGATGTGATTGCCTGGCCCCGTGTGATACGAAACCTCGGCGCCGCGATCCATCAGGATATCTCGCATCGCCTCGTTGTAACTCCAAAAGTCGAAGACGCCGCTCGGCGTGTTCGCCTGCCGTTCGTCTTCACCGATGAACATATAGGCGTACAGGCGCGACAAATCGATGGCTTCGGCCACCCGCTGCTGATACGGCGGGAAGAAGGCGCCGGAAAACAACATGACCCGATGAAACCACTGTGGATACTCGAGCACGAAGCTGAGCGTCGCCACCGCGCCGAGCGAAATGCCGGCCATATAGCGGCGGCCATCGTCCATGGGATATCGCTCATCCAGAAACGGGATGCATTCGTCCGCCACGAACTGCAGATACTCGCGGTGGCGCGCGCCGTCAAACGCGTAATCGTCGCGACGCCGGTCCAGGTTCACCGCGATCCCGACGATGTAACACGGCGCGAGTTTCCCAGCGAGAATCGCCTCGTGCGCCTGTGTCGCGATGCGACCGTGCGTGAAGAACTCGATGCCGTCGTGACAATAGACCACAGGCAGCGGCTCGTCACTTGCACCCGGCGGAACAAACACCTTGAGCACCCGCTCTTCGCCGAGCGCTTGGCTGTACAGGGTATGCGTCTCCACTCTTCTGGTGGAAGCCTGCAAGGCGAAACACCTCCAGAGCGTTGAGGGCGAGATCGCGAAGGCCGTCAAAATGAAAGCGCTACATTGTGCTGTTCTACGGCCGACGATAGATTATTCTATAACAGAAGTTCACTCGAATGTGGCTGTTACTTTCGCAGTCTCTGCCCGGGTGTATTATAATGTGAAGCGACCTGTATTACTCACACGAAGATGAGGTGACCATGTTGAGCCAGGTGGTTGCTCGTTTTGAGATCCCGTACGTCCAAATTGTGGACGAGAACGGGAACGTCGTGAACCCTGACCTGGTCCCGGATTTGTCGGACGACGACCTGCGCGAGCTCATGAAGCGCATGGTCTTCACGCGCATCTGGGATCAGCGCGCAATTCGCCTGTCCCGGCAGGGACGCCTGGGATTTTACGCGCCGGTGTCCGGCCAGGAAGCGTCCATGATCGGCAGCGAGTTCGCCACGAAGAAAGAGGACTTCCTCCTCCCAGGCTATCGGGACATCCCGCAGTTGTACTTCCACGGGTATCCGCTGTATCAGCTCTTCCTTTACTCCCGCGGACATCAGCTTGGCGGCAAAGTTCCGGAAGGCGTCAACTGTATGGTGCCTCAGATCATCATCGGTGCGCAAATCGTCCAGGCGGCGGGCGTCGGCCTCGCGTTCAAACTGCGCGGTGAAAAGCGCGTCGCCGTGACGTACACGGGCGACGGCGGCACGAGCCAGGGCGACTTTTACGAAGGCATGAACTTCGCGGGCGCCATGAATCTCCCCGTCGTGTTCTTTGTCCAGAACAACCAGTACGCCATTTCCGTGCCTCGCGAGCTTCAGACTCGCGCGCAGACGCTCGCTCAGAAGGCCATCGCGGCAGGCATCCCCGGCGTGCAAGTCGACGGCATGGACGTGTTGGCCGTGTACCACGTCATGCACGAAGCCCTTGAGCGCGCGCGCAACGGCGAGGGCCCAACCATGATTGAGGCCGTGACCTTCCGCTACGGCCCTCACACGATGTCAGGCGACGATCCGACCCGTTATCGCACGAAGGACGTGCAGGAGGAGTGGGAGAAGAAGGATCCGCTCATCCGCTTCCGCAAGCACCTCGAGGAAAAGGGCCTTTGGTCTCAGGAAGAGGAAGAGGCTTACATCGAAGAGGCCAAGGAGACGGTCAACAACGCCCTGAAGGAGGCGGATGCGGCGGAGAAGATGACCATCCCGGGTCTCATCGACTCGATGTTCGAAGAACTCACCCCGACGCTCAAGCGCCAACGGGCGGAATTTGCCGGCGAGGAGGCGAACTGACATGGCGCAGATGACGATGATTCAGGCGATCACGCACGCCCTCGATCTCGAACTGGCGCGCGACGAGCGCGTGCTCGTCTTCGGCGAAGACGTCGGCAAAAACGGCGGCGTCTTCCGCGCAACCGAAGGCCTGCAGCAGAAATACGGCCCCAACCGCGTGTTCGACACGCCGCTCGCGGAGAGTGGCATCATCGGACTGGCCAACGGCCTTGCCATTCAAGGGTTTCGCCCGGTACCAGAAATTCAGTTTTTCGGATTCGTCTTCGAGGCGTTCGACCAGATCGCGGGTCAGCTGGCGCGCACGAGATACCGAACCGGCGGCCGCTACACCGCTCCAGTGACCATCCGTTCTCCCTTCGGCGGGGGCGTGCACACGCCCGAAATGCACGCGGATTCCCTGGAAGGTCTGTTTGTTCAGACGCCGGGCATCAAAGTTGTCATTCCGAGCACGCCCTACGACGCCAAGGGACTACTGCTGTCGGCCATTCGGGATCCGGATCCAGTCATCTTCCTCGAACACATGAAGCTGTATCGTTCATTCCGCCAGGAAGTGCCGGAGGACGATTACACCATCCCGCTCGGCGTGGCGAATGTGGTCCGAGAGGGCAAGCATGCGACCGTCATCGCCTATGGGGCCATGGTGCACGTGGCGCTCAAGGCCGCGGAACAATGGTCGAAAGCAAAGGGCCTCGAGGCCGAAGTCATTGATCTCCGCACCGTGAACCCGATTGATATCGATACCATCGTGGCGTCCATCAAGAAGACGAACCGCGCCATCGTCGTCCAGGAGGCTCAGCGCTCGGCAGGCGCCGCGGCCGAGATCGTCGCGCAGATCAATGAAAATGCGATTTATTACCTCGAGGCGCCCGTGCTTCGCGCGACGCCGCCCGACACGGTGTATCCGTTTGGTATGATTGAGGACGAATGGTTGCCGACGCCCGAGTACGTCCTCAAGACGCTTGATAAAGTCATGAGCTTATAATCCCGGAGGTGACACCATGGCCGTCGTTGAATTTCGCCTACCTGAGCTTGGCGAAGGCCTGCACGAAGGCCGGATCAGCAAGTGGCTCGTCCAACCGGGCGACACGGTCAATGAGGACGACCCGATTGCGGAAGTGGAAAACGACAAGTCGCTCGTGGAGCTTCCCTCGCCGGTGAGCGGCAAAGTAAAGGAGATCAAGGTGCCTGAAGGCACAACGTGCGTGGTTGGAGACGTGCTGTTGACGTTTGAGGTAGAAGGAGACGCACCCGCCGAGGTTGGAGCGGACGAAAAGCCGACTGACAAGAGCGCGCAAAAGGCCGAGGCGGACGCACATCAAAATGCGAAGGCGGACGAAGCGCCCGCAGCCAAGCCCGCGCTCGACGCAGCAAAGGCAGAAGCGCAGGAGTCTGCCGCGCACGAGGTGCTCGCCACGCCCGCGGTCCGCAAGTACGCTCGCGAACAAGGCGTGGATATCCGCACAGTCAAAGGCACCGGCAACCACGGCAAGGTGACCAAAGAGGATATCGATCGCGCCAAGGCCGGCGCTCAAGCGCCTCAGCACGCGGCCGAGACGGAAGAACGGCCTGTCCAGGCGCCACAGGCACCAGCGGCATACGGCGAGGAATATGAAGAACGCGTGCCGATGCCGATGATCCGCCAGGCCATCGCCCGCGCCATGGTGAAGTCGAAATACACGGCGCCGCACGTCACGCTCATGGATGAGGTGGACGTCACGGAACTCGTGAAACTGCGCAACGAGGTCAAGCCCATTGCGCAGGAGCGCGGCATCAAGATCACGTATCTGCCGTTCATCGTAAAGGCGCTCATCGCAGCGCTTCGCACCAAGCCGCAGCTGAACGCGTCCTACGACGAGGAGAAGCAGGAACTCGTCATCAAGCACTACTACCACATCGGCATTGCGACCGACACCGAGCGCGGCTTGCTCGTGCCCGTGGTGCGTCACGCAGACCGGAAGAACATCTGGACCATTGCCCAAGAAATCAACGATCTCGCCACGCGCGGACGCGCCGGAAAGCTCAAACCCGAGGAGATGAAGGGCAGCACCATCTCCATCACGAATATCGGATCGGCGGGCGGCTTGTTCTTCACCCCCATTATCAATTACCCTGAAGTTGCGATTCTGGGCGTCGGCCGGATCACGGAGAAGCCGATCATCAAGAACGGCGAATTCGCTGTGGGCCAGATGATGTCCTTGTCGCTGAGCTTCGACCACCGCGTGATCGATGGCGCGCTCGGTCAGCAGTTCATCAACGACATCAAGCGCTTGCTTGAAAATCCGCGCTTGTTGCTCCTGGAGGTGTGACGGATGGTAGTCGGTGATATTGTGGAAGAGGTTGAAGTCTTAGTCATTGGCGCAGGTCCTGGCGGCTATGTGGCAGCCATTCGGGCTGCGCAGCTCGGCAAGTCGGTCACCATTGTGGACAAGGCCGAACTGGGCGGCGTGTGCCTGAACCGCGGTTGCATTCCTTCCAAGGCGCTAATCTCGGCCGCCCATCACTATGAGGCGGCCAAAGAGTCGCCATTCCCAGGTATCGAAACAACCGCGACCTTCGATTTCAAGAAGGTGCAGGAGTGGAAGCAGTCGGTCGTCGACAAGATGACGAGCGGCGTGCAGCAGCTCCTCAAGGGGAATAAGGTCAACGTCATTCACGGTGAGGCATTTTTCACCAAACCGAACGAAGTTCGCGTCATGCAGGAGAACGGCAGCCAGCGGCTGCAGTTCCAACATTGCATTCTGGCGACAGGCTCGCGGCCCATCGAGCTGAAGAATTTGCCGCTTGGCAAGCGTGTCATTGACTCGACGGGTGCGCTCTCGCTCGATCACGTCCCGAAGCGGCTGGTGGTGGTGGGCGGCGGATACATCGGCATCGAGCTCGGCCAGACGTTCGCCAAATTCGGCAGCCAGGTGACCATCATCGAAGGTCTGGACAGCATCCTCGCGCTCTTTGACAAGCAGATGGTCCGCCTTGTGGAAAAGAACCTGAAGAAGTACAACGTGCAAATTGAGACCAACGCGCTCGCACAGGGCGTGGAGGAGACCGAGGACGGCGTCAAGCTCACCTACAAGGACAAAGACGGGAACGAGAAGACCATCGAAGCGGACTACGTCCTCGTGACAGTGGGTCGCCGCCCCAACACGGACGAAATTGGCCTGCAGGACGCGGGCATTGAGCTGACGGACAAGGGGCTTGTGAAGGTGGATCAGCAGTGCCGCACCACCAACCCGAACGTCTTCGCCATCGGCGACATCGTGCCTGGCCCGGCGCTCGCCCACAAGGCGTCGTACGAAGGTAAGGTGGCCGCGGAGGTCATCGCGGGCAAACCGTCCATCGTCGACTACCGCTGCATCCCGTCCGTCGTCTTCTCGGATCCGGAGATGGCGTCGGTTGGCCTGACCGAGGAAGAGGCGAAGAAGGAGTACGGTCAGGTTGCGGTTGGCCGCTTCCCGTACGCCGCCAACGGGCGTGCGACGGCCTTGAACGCGACCGACGGCTTCATCAAGCTCATCGCCAACAAGGAGAACGGCGTGCTCGTCGGCGCGCAGGTGGTCGGCGTCGAGGCGTCGAACATCATCGCGGAGCTGGGCCTCGCCATCGAGATGAGCGCAACGCTCGAGGACATCGCGCTCACTATTCACGCCCACCCTACCCTTGGGGAGATGGTCATGGAAGCCGCCGAAGTCGGCCTCGGCGAGCCAATTCACATCATCAAGGGATGAGACATGTGAAAAGCCGCTCGGGCGTCCGCTCGGGCGGCTTTTCGACATATTTCCCGCGCAATGAACGGCGTTCGTCAAACCATGCCAGGAAACCCGTTTTGCCTGAGCGCCTCAAACACGACAACTGCCACGGCGTTTGACAAATTGAGGCTCCGCGCGGCCGCGTGGTCAATCATGGGGATGCGGACGACTTGATTGGCGTGGGCTTCGATCACGTCCTTGGGCAAGCCTTTGGTCTCTTTGCCGAACACAAGAAAATCATCCGGCCCATACGCCACTTCGGTGTACCACCGCCCACCCTCGGTCTCCACGTAGTGAAACACGCCGTCTGGGTACAGCGCCCAAAGGTCTTCGAGCGAATCATGGTACCGGATGTCGAGCAGATGCCAGTAGTCGAGTCCCGCCCGCTTGAGTTGACGGTCGTCCGTGGAAAACCCCAACTTGCCGACGAGGTGAAGCGTTGAGCCGGTCACGGCGCAGGTGCGGGCCACATTTCCCGTGTTGGCGGGGATCTCGGGCTCGAACAGCACGATGTGCATGCCCCAACCTCCTCGCGAAATGTCCGCACCCCAGTCTATCACGGACATCCGGACGGGCCAACGCACACGAGCTACTTCCTCGACAATTCGACGCGATCGGGCAGATGGACCCATGCGTACCTCGTCCGCGGCGTCCACGCGGGGCTGTCGGTGTACAGCCACGGCCTGTGGTAGCTATCGATGGTGTGCGCGTTGACGAGCGGCTCGCCCATGGCGTCGAAGTCCGTCACAATGGCGCTGTGGTGGTAAGTTCCTTCTCCGTTCCAATCGTAGAAAATGACATCGCCGATCCGGAGTTCGGCCGGATCGGACACCACCCGCGCCCCGAATCCGTCCGTCAGCACGAGATACAGCGCATGCGCGGTGCTCCAGCTGTAGCTCCAGACGGGTTTCGACCCGAACTGAAACCACCACCCGGCCGTTCGATCCGGCTCGCCCCACATGGGTAAGCCGCCCGCGAAGAGGCATTGAGAGACGAAATTGGTACAGTCATCGGAAAACCTGGGATACCTGGGATGGGTACCATCCCACCAGGCGTCCGCGTAACGAACCGCCCGGATGCGATCGTACAGGCCGCTGCGCCAGTCGGGATCGCGCGGAAACCTAGGCAGCACCGGCTCTGAAGTCTCCGCTCGAGCGGCAGGAAGCTCGTGGCCCATCCCCGACTCTCGCCCGTGCACCATTTCCCACCCATCGTCGGCGCGCACCCACCTCATTTGATGGCGAATCTGGCAGCATTCCACGCACGGCGTGCCGCCTTCGTAATAGGTGAAACACATGCGCTCCGTCGCCCATATGTCCACGGTCGAGCCATCGGGGCTCTCCTCCAGTTTCTCGATCCGCACCTGCGTGTGAACACGCGCGAGCCGCTTTCCCAACTTCTCATACAGAAGCTTCTTCTGTTTCGTCAGGCGAACCAAGCGCTCGAGGCCCATGCGGCCGCCGGTCCGGGCCATGCCGTCCATGGAGGTGTGAAGCCACGCGCGAGCTCGGATATCGAAGTAGCTTCGCAGAGCGTCTAAGCAGGTAGACATGCGCCGTCACCTCACTCACCGCATGGTATGACAAAAGCCCATGTCTGGTGACAGCGGCAAATTCGCCCCCATGAGCGCGGACTATGATATACTTCTCGGCGGGGCGCGTTTTGCACGTTGAAACGGAAGGGACGTCCTACACATGCCGCATACGCCAAGTGGGCAGACCACGGTACGGGCCGTCGAACGGGCCCTCGACATCCTGTTGCTCTTCACACATTCGCCTCGCGCGTGGAGTTTGAGTGAGATCGCGCGAGCCACGGGGCTCCACAAGAGCACGGTTCACCGCCTGCTCCTGGCGCTCCAGCAAAAGGGGTTTGTTCGCCGCGAACCGGAGTCGGATCGGTATGTGCTCGGATGGAGCCTCTACGGCCTCGGGGCCAATCTGGCCCTGCATGATCGGTGGTCCGACGCGGCCAAGCCCATTCTGCGCCGGTTGCGCGACGAGACGAACGAGACGGTCAGTCTGTACGTGCGCAACGGCCTGGAGCGCATTCGGATTCTGGCAGTTGAGAGCCTGCAGCCGATTCGCAACGTCGCATCCGTGGGTGAGCGATATCCACTGACCATCGGCGCCTCGGGCAAGGTCCTGCTCGCCTTCTCGAATTCGGCCGTGATCGAGGCGGCATGCCATCCCGACCGGCTGCCGAATGGCGTCCGGCAAGTCGATCTGCGCCAACAGCTCGAGGCCATCCGCCGCGAGGGCTACGCGCTCTCGCGGCAAGAGCGCGACGCGGGCGCGGCTGCGATTGCGGCTCCCGTCTTGAACCGGGATGGAACGTGCCTGTACGCGATTGCCGTATCGGGACCGGTGGAGCGCATGACGGAGGACAAGATGAGGGACATGATCGCGCCACTGAAGCGGGCCGCCGAGGAGCTGTCGAAGCAGTTGGCCGAATAAGCCACGACAGATCATCAAGCCAACAGATGAGGTGACGAAGATGGGGAAACCAACCATCATCGTGATGGAGGGAGACCAGACGGGACAGGAGCTTCTGGAGGAAGCGCTCCGCGTGCTGTCGCCCGATGTCACGGGGTACGAGATTGAGATTCGCAAGTTTGACTTGAGCCTCGAAAATCGCCGCCGCACGCAAAACGCCGTGGTGCACGAGGCCGCGGAAGCTATGCGGGAGACCGGCCTCGGGCTCAAGGCCGCGACCATCACGCCGGAAGAAAAGGGCGACGTCGGTAGTCCAAACGCCATCCTGCGCAAAGAAATCAACGGCACGGTGATTGTCCGCACAGGGCGGCGCATCCCGGGAATCGCGCCGCCGGTGGGCGTCTACTCCCCGATTTCCGTCATCCGCATGGCGGTGGACGACGCGTACGGAGCCAAGGAATGGCGCGAACAACTGGAGAATGGCGACGAAGTGGCGTACCGCACGGAGAAGATTTCGCGATCCGTGTGTCGAGGCGTGGCCAAGTACGCGTTCCAGCACGCGCGCCGCATGCACGCGAAGGTGTTTGGCGGACCCAAATACACCGTGAGCCCTGTGTACGAAGGTATGCTGAAGGAAGAAATGGATGCCGCGGCCAAGGAATATCCCGACGTGCGCTACGAGCCTCAGCTCATCGACGCCACCTATGCGCTCCTCCTGGCGCGCGCGGGTGAAGCCCTGGTCATCCCGGCGCTGAACCGCGACGGCGACTGCCTGTCCGATCTCGTCCTCCAGATGTTCGGCACCATCGCCGGATCGGAATCGCTGCTTCTGTCGCTCGACGAGTCGTTCGAGCCCAAGGTCGTGATGGCCGAAGCGCCTCACGGAACGGCACCCAATCTCTACAGGAAAAACATGGCCAACCCGATGGCCATGATCCTGGCTGGCGCTGCCCTGTTGAACTACATCCAGGACAAGGACGCCCACACGGTATCGCGGGCCATCTACGAGGCCACGCTCGAATCCATCGTCGATGGGATTCGCACGGCCGATCTCGGCGGCCACGCGACGACCACCGAGTTTACGGACGAAGTCATCCGGAGAGTTCGCACCAAACTCGAAGTGTGGAGTACGTTCGGCGACGCCGTTTGAATCTCTTCCGCGCAAAAAGGCGCTGCCGCTCCGCCCGCTCGGTCCGTGCCCCGGCAGCGGAGGCGGGGCGGCGGCGAGCCCTCGAACACTGCCAGCTCCGTTCGACCTGGCCCCTGTTTTTCGCCGCGTTGGGCCATCGCCCGCCCGAATCCCGCTTCCGTGGCATAGGCTTTGGCGGAGGGAAACCGCCGATGAGAAGCCAGAAATCCAACATGCCCGAATGGGTGCAGCATCTGCTCGCGGAACTGCTTGCTCCCCCCGCATTTCTATCCTCACAGCCATCGCCGGACGCGCCGCCATCCGAGTCGGGAGGCCGTCGAGCGCCCGAGGCAACTCCTCCTGCGGCCACCGCGACTGTACGGCCACCGCGTGAAGCGGACGAAATGCGAGGTTCTAGGCGAACCGCCGACCATGGTGCACGAACTAGCCCGCGGAGCCAGGTGCCGCTCATCCCGCAGGCCGTGGTATCCAAGTACGATCTCGCCATTGAACAGCGGCACACGGAGGGAAACATCGAGGTTTGGACAGACGGCAAGGGGCGACGCTACGCCGCCAAGCGCTCCTCCATCGCGCCGGATCACTGCCGCACGATGGCTCAGTGTCTCCGCCACGCCCAAGAACAGGGCTTCACCAAATTCGCTCGGTTCGTTACCACGTCGTCCAAGGCCCCATACGTGCGCCATGGGGACTTTACGTATTACGTCACAGAGTGGGTGTCTGGACAACCCGCCAACTTCGGTCTGCCCGAACACGTGGCCCAGACCGCGTACACCCTGGCCCAGTTTCACGAGGCCACGCGGAGCTTTCGAACGGATTGGAAGCCAGACGAGGCGGCGGACGACGTGTTCGGCCTGTTTCAAGCGCGATGGCGCGATCTGCGTCAGATGTGCTTTCGAGCCGACCGGAAAAGGGAAAAGGACGCATTTGACCAACTGTTACTCTCGATGCGGGATGAACTGCACCGCGACGCTTCCGAAAGCCTGGCCCTATTCGAAGATCGCGACGTGATCGCGTACCTGGAGGCGGAGCGCTCTTCCGGCGGTTGGTGCCACCTCGACGTCATTCCGTCAAACTGCCTGTACACGGCGCAACACCAAGTGGTGTTGATCGATTTTGAACTCGCACGCCCTGCGCCCCGAGTGCTTGATATGGCGCACCTTTTGCGGCGCAGTCTTGAACGCGGCAATTGGAACGGACATTTGGCCTACGCGTGTTTTCTGCACTTTGACGCCGTTCGCACGATTCCGAAATCCGAGTATCGCGCTGTCGAGGCCATCCTGCGCTTTCCCTACCTGCCTTGGCGAGTCGCGCACGCGCGGTACCACTTCGGGGCCGAACCAAGCCAGCTCGACGCGCTTCAGCAGTACGCGTTGCAAGCGGAGAAGCGCCAGGCATTCCTCGCGAGCATGCGGCAGCAGGTGGAGCGCCTCGGCGAATGACGGTCACGGAACGGCCAGGGCGCGGAGGACGCGCGCCTCGTGATGGAGCAACCACGACTTGAGATCTACGGCATCTCCCGCGTACCCAACCAGGCGTCCATCGGCCCCCACCACGCGGTGACACGGGATGAAGACGGGCAGCGGATTCGCGCGATTCGCCTGCCCCACTGCGCGCACCGCCCGCGGACGGCCCACGGCGTTCGCAATATCTCGATACGACACCCGCGCGCCGAACGGAATGGCGCGGAGCGACGCCCACACCGCCATTTGAAACGGCGTTCCTCGGGGGACGAGCGGCACCGTGAACGACTGCAATCGGCCGGCAAAGTAAAGTGCCAGTTCTTCCACTGCGCGTTCGGCGACCGCCAGCGTTTCAGGTCTTGCGCTCGCGCGCGCCTCCCGCACAGGCGGTGGCTCGAGCCTCGCCCAGCCAGCTTCCACGACACCTTCCGCGTCAGCGACGAGCCACATGCCCCCCACCGGCGTGCTCACCGTCGCGATGACCCAATCCTGGTTGCTCACGTTCCTCGCTCCCATCGTGCCCTCCTCGGGAAGCATTCGCGATGGCATCCTCTATCTCCTTCTGCACGTCCGGATCCTGCTCCGCTGCGAGAGCGGCCTGAAGCGCGCGAAGCGCATCCGCGCCGCCGATCTCGCCCAGCGCCCACGCGGCACTCGCGCGCAACTCCGCCCGATCCGACGCCAGATATCGCGCCACAATAGGCACGGCCTCCGGACGGCGCAGATTGCCAAGCGCAACAAGTGCGTTTCGCTGCAGCGTTCGTACGCCGCGCCAGGCCATGGCGGATCGGCCGTAGGCGCGCAAGAACTGGCGATTCGACATCCCGAGCAGCCTGACGAGATCGGGATACGCGGCTTCGGCATCAGGAGTGAACGCGGGATCCTCAGCGTGGGCACGATCTCGATTCAGCGGGCACACCTGCTGGCACACGTCGCAGCCCCACACGCGCCGACCGAGCGGTTTGCGATAAGCGCGAGGAATGATCCCCTTCATCTGCGTCACGTACGACAAGCAGGCGGTCGCCTTCAGTTCGCCCGGCGCGACGAAGGCCTGCGTGGGGCACGCACGCATGCAGAGATCGCAGTCGCCGCAGTGCTTGCCGATGGCCGGGGGGAGGTGCAACGCGTCTTCGATCTCGACGTCGATGAGCAGCGCCCCGAGGAAGACATACGATCCGTACCGTGGGCTGAACAGCATGCCGTTTTTGCCGATCCAGCCAAGCCCGCTGCGCTCGGCGACGCGGCGATCGACGAGCGGAGAGGTGTCGACCGCCACCCGGTACCGGATCTCGCGCCCGACGAGGTTCCCGATGCGCCCCGCCAGCGCGGTCAGGCGATCGGAGAGCACGCGGTGATAGTCTTCGCCATACACGTAACACGAGGTTTGGCCGCGGATCTCGGATCGCGGGTGTTCCCGCATCCGCCGCGCGCCCTCTTCAGTGAGATAAGGGAGCGCCGCCGTCAGGATGGACTTCGCCTCGGGCAGCCAAAAGCGCGGATCCATCCGCTCCGCCGCATCGGCCCACTCGAAGCCCGTGCGCCCGCGCGCCTCGTAGTCCGCGAGTGGGCTGGCGAGTTCGTCAAACGGAGACGCGTCGGTCGCCGCGATTTCCGGAAGCCCCACCTCTTCCGCCAACGGCCGGATGTCCGCGAGCGTGAGCTTGTCGCGACCGGTCACCTCGGGATCGCGCTCCGCGCCAGCTCGTCGCATCGCTCGTTCCACTTCACGCCAGCGTGGCCCTTCACCTTCTCGAAGCGGACGCGGTGGCCGTCGATGGCCTCAAGCAGCTGCTCCCACAGATCGCGATTCTGAACCGGCTCCCCTTTGCTGTTGATCCACCCGTTCTTGCGCCAATTCACGTACCAACGCTGCTTGAAGCAGTTGACCACGTAGGCCGAGTCGGAATGGACGATCACGTCGCACGGCCGCTTCAGGGCCTTGAGCCCCTCGATCACCGCCTTCAGCTCCATGCGCTGGTTCGTCGTCTCGCGCTCGCCGCCCGAGAGCTCCTTGACGTGCCCATTCCACTGCAGAATGGCCGCCCATCCGCCTGGCCCCGGGTTGCCTGAACACGCTCCATCTGTGTAGAGAATCACCGTCTCGTCGCTCATGGCCGTCCTCCTTCGCCCTCTCGGGCTCTCGTAAGGACCAGCATAGTCGACAGCGGACCTTGGCGCAATCGGCCGGTCCGAAATCGCGGAGATGCTCCAGGCGTGGGGGAAGTTCGCCTCAGCCGCGCTTACCGGGCAGCGGGACGCCCTTTTGCGCGTATTCCCGTTCGCGCAGCGCTCGCCGGCGCACCTTGCCCGACGGCGTGAGGGGAAGTTCGTCGACGAACTCGATCTCCCGCGGATAGCTGTGCGCGCCCACCCGCTCCTTGACCCAGTTCTGAAGCTCCGCGGTGAGGCACTCGTTCGCGGGCACGCCCTCACGGAGTTTCACAAAGAGCTTCACCACCTCGCCGCGAACAGGATCGGGCGTGCCAACGGCCGCCGCCATGACCACGGCCGAATGTTGAAGCGCCGCCTCCTCGATCTCCACCGGGCCGATCCGGTAGCCCGCCGACGTGATGACGTCGTCCGCGCGCCCCACGAACCACAGATAGCCTTCCTCGTCCATGCGGCCGAGATCGCCCGTCTTCAGCCAGTCCCCGACGAACTTCGCGGCGGTCTCCTCAGGGCGGTTCCAATAGCCGATGAACATCACCGGATCCGGACGGCGAACGGCGATCTCGCCGATCACGCCAGGAGATACCACGTGGCCGTTTTCGTCGATCACGGCCACATCGTGGCCTGGCACCGGTCGTCCCATGGAACCCGGCTTCGGCGGGAAACATGCGCTGCAGTTGGCGACAACCAGATTGCACTCCGTCTGGCCGTAGAACTCGTGAATCGAGAGGCCTAACGCCTCGCGAGCCCACGAGAGAAGTTCCGCGCCGAGCGGTTCGCCGCCCGTCGCCAACGTGCGCAGGTGTAGATGCCATCGGCTTCTGGGGTCGGTGATATGGCGCATCATCTTGAGGGACGTGGGAGGCATGAAGGCGTTGCGAACGCGCCACCGCTCCATTAGGGCGAAGGCACGTTCGGGATCGAACTTGCGCATGCGATGCGCCACCACCGGGACACCCCAACACAGGGCTGGCAGCAACACGTCGTACAGCCCGCCAATCCATGCCCAATCCGCGGGCGTCCAGAAGACGTCACCCGGCTGCGGCGCGAAATCGTGCGGCAGACTGACGCCAGGCAGGTGGCCGAGCAAGATGCGATGGTCGTGAAGCGCCCCCTTCGCGGACCCGGTTGTGCCGGAGGTGTAGATGAGGACAGCCGGATCGTCGGGCGAAGCGTCCATCGGGTGGTATTCAGCAGACGACGCGAGGGCGAGGACATCATCCCAAAACTGCGTGCCTGGAACGCGGGCGTCTGTGACGATGACGTGCTCGAGGTCTGGAAGATCGGCCCGGATATCCATGATCTGATTCGCCTGTTCGCTGCCCGTGACCACGACTGTGGCGCCGCTATCCTGGAGCCGGTAGCGAAGCGCGTCCGTTCCGAACAGCGTGAACAGGGGTACCGCGATCGCCCCGATAGCGTACGAGGCGAGGTGGGCCGCCGCGAGCTGGGGAGACTGCGGGAGAAGGATGGCCACCCGTCCCCCGGTTGGAACCCCAAGGTCTCTCAGAGCCCAGGCCAACCTGCTTGTGGTGCGCCACAGATGGCCGAAGGTCCACATTTCCGCCGACCCACCGTCGACGTCATACCAAATAGCGGGCGCATTCGGGCACACCCGCGCATGCCTGCGACACGCCCACTCGGCGATATTCAGCCGATCCGGCGTGGGCCACCGAAACTTGGCATACATCGCCTCGTAGGGCAACTTCCGCAGATCTTCCCCATCCACCGTCCAAATGTCGTCCATGAGAACGACCTCCTCATGCTCGATCGCGCCTTTCATTTCCCTGTGGCACGGCACCCAGAGCCGCCGGGCTCACGAGATTCCTAATTTTTTCATCTTGTCATACAGCGTCGAGCGGTGGACACCCAATCGCTTGGCGGCCAAGGACTTGTTGCCCCCCGTCTCCCGCAAAGCCGCCTCGATGAGTTCCCGTTCGACCTGCATCATTCGCTCCCTTGCACCGGCTCCCGGCGATCCAACTGCGGGACCGGGAACCGCGTCGCACGCAGGGCTTCGGGATGGAGTGATCGCGGGCGATCGGGAGGAGCGCTCTTGCAAGAGCTTGTGCAGATGAGGCGGAAAATCGTCCAGCCTGACGTAGGCCGAATCGCATAGGCTCACAAGCACTTCGACCATGTGGACCAGTTCGCGTACGTTGCCGGGCCAGTCATAGGCAAGAAGCCGTTCCACCACCTCGGACGACAGGTGCATGCGGGGTTTGCCCAGCCGTTCACAGGTCACGTCCAGATAGTGCGCAAGAAGGAGCGGAATGTCCTCCTTCCGCTCCCTGAGAGGCGGGATGTGCAGCCGGATGATGTTCAGCCGATAGTACAGATCCTCGCGAAACCGCCCCTCCTCCACCATTCGCTCGAGATCGCGATTGGTGGCCGAGATCAAGCGCAGGTTGACCTCACGCTTGACGGTTCCCCCGACTCGCTGCACCTGCCGGTCTTCCAAAACTCGCAGAAGCTTGGCCTGCATCGATAGTGGCATGTCGCCGATCTCATCCAAAAACAGTGTTCCCATGTGCGCGAGCTCGATCTGACCAGGCTTGCCACCCCGCTTGGCCCCGGTGAACGCGCCCTCATCGTAGCCGAAAAGCTCCGCTTCCAGAAGGCTGTCGGGAATGGCTGCGCAATTGACACTGATAAACGGGCCGTTCGCCCTGTTGCTTTCAAAATGAACGCCTTGCGCCAACACCTCTTTGCCGGTCCCGCTCTCCCCGGTGATGAGCACAGTCACGGGCGTCTGGGCCGCCTTTCGCGCCATCCTGCGGAGGTCCAAGACGGCCCGACTTTGCCCAAGAAAATCGTCGATCCGATAGGCCCGCCTCACCTGGTGAGCTTCCGATCCTCGCTCGGTCTCCGGGCGCGCCGAAGGTACCTGGGGCGCGTGTTCCTGCAACCTTTCGATGATCTCGTAGAGATCCCGGATGCTTTCAAAGATGAGGACGCCGACCGCGCCGACGACCTTGCCGCCTTGCCAGATCGGGATGCGGTGCACTACCATGTCGTGCTGACGAATCCGCTGCAGTTGTCCTCGCTCCGGGATGCCGGTCTCGACGACCCGATGCAACCTCGTGTTCTCGATGACCTCCGTCACGTGACGGCCGATCACCCTGTCTCGTTCCATATTCAACAGTTTGAGATACGCCTGGTTGATTTCCACAATGTGGCCCTTCGCGTCGACGAGCACGATCCCCTCGTACATCGAGTCAAGGATGAGGCGCAGGACGTCGCCCGATGCCGCCAGTTCGTGCATGTCACGCCCCCCTTGCCAACCTCCGCCCCGCCGGCGAGAAGGCGCTTACACTACATCGTGACCGATGTGCGCTGCGTGAGCGCGTCATTCACCGATTCGAGGCTCTTTCTCGTCGCGCGCGTGGTCATCGCGACGAAAATGAGCGACGCAAGCGTCATGACACCCATGAGCGAGAAGGCGCCGGTGATTTTGAACGTATTGAAAGCGCTTAACGTCACGGCAGGGGCAATTGCGCCTCCCAAGTGGCCGATGCCGTCACAGATGGCCAGGCCCGAGCTCCGCGCCCGCGTCGGAAAATGCTCTGCAGTGATAATGTAACCCAAAATCGACAACATGGCGATGGTCGTCGTGAAGAAGAATCCGGCGATCACGACCATGACCGACGAGGGCATCAACCCGGCAAGGATGACCGCGACAGACCCAATGACTCCGCTTGCAATGAGAGAATACTTGCGTTCAATTTTGTCACCGAATAACAGAACGTAGAGTGCCCCAACCACGAACCCGACGCCTGATATTGCGGAGAAACCGATGCTATTTCCGAGCCCAAATCCCGACTGAACCAAAACGGTCGGCGCCATACCCAGGTAGGCGTAGTCACCCACATACCACAAAAACCAGTACAGGAGAAGGATGATCATGCGCCACAGATACGGAGGCTTGAGAAGCGTCGTGATAGGAAAACCGCGCGCCTCTTCCTCCCAAGGAACATCGATGAGCGGAGGAAGTTCCGACGTGCCCATCTTGGCAATGGCGCGCCGCTCGATCTCGTCGACCAGGCGCTTGGCTTCCTCGTAGCGGCCGTGGATCATCAGCCACCGAGGCGACTCGATCAGGCTGCGCGTCAAAAACAGCATCGTCAGGCCGCCGAGCGCACCGATGAACAGCAGCGCTCGCCACCCCCACGCATAGTGCGGAACCAGCCACATGGAGACAAACGGAACCGCCGCAAGGCCGGAGAAGGCGAACAAATTGGCGAGCCCGGTGAAACGCCCCCTGAGCACGGCGGGCGAGATTTCCCCCATGTAGGTGGAAACCTGCGCGATCATCGTTCCAATGCCCATGCCGACCACCAGGCGCCATCCGATGAGCCAACCGACCGAGGGACTGAACCCCGTGGCAAGCGAACCGGCCGTGTACAACACGATGCCCGTGATGAGCGCGCCCCGGCGGCCGAAGTAGTCGCTCACCACGCTCACAATCACGGCGCCCACGATGTAGCCCACAAGGCTCGTGGAGACAGCCGTCGACGCGAGCCCAGAGGAAACGTGAAATTGCTTCGTGATCACGGGAATGCCATAGGAAATGTTGGTGATATCGAAAAATGCGAAGAAATAGCCGAGCCCCAACACGATGAGTAGGCCGGCCCCGTGAGGCCAGATCGGAATGCGCTCCAACCTCGCGAGCGGGTTGTCTGCGACTTTGCGATCCGCCATGAATATCGACCTCCTTCATACTCTTGCCGTGATCATCTTTCGGCGCGTGTAAAACGCCACGCCGTCCTTGCCGTTGGCGTGCAGATCGCCGTAGAAGGAATCCTTCCACCCCGAGAAGGGGAAGAACGCCATGGGAGCAGGAACACCGATGTTGACTCCAAGCATTCCCGCGTCGATTTCCTCGCGGAACTTGCGAATGGCGGACGCGCTGTTCGTGAAGATGCAGGCTCCGTTCACAAACCGGGACTGGTTGGCCAACGCGATGGCCTCGTCCAGCGTGCCCATCCACACGACCGACAGCACGGGCGCAAAGATCTCGTCTTGCCAGATCTTCATGGAAGGGCGGACGTGATCGAAAATCGTGGGTCCGACGAAGTACCCGTTTTCATCCACGCGATCCTGGCGTCCGTCGCGCACAAGGACCGCGCCCTCCTGGATGCCGAGATCGATGTACTGCAACGTCCGATCTCGATGTTCTGCCCGGATGACGGGACCAAGCAGGACATCTTCGTCTAGGAGCGTGTCCGAGTATTCGATTTTCCTGTATAAAATGCTCATGGAACTGTATATCATCACTGTTTTTACTCAGCACTCCGCATGTATATGCAAGTAAATTTGATTACTCGGACACGCTCCTAGGCCGTTGCCGATGCGGATCTGATCGGCAGCGGACTTCAGGCCTTCGACGAGGCGATCTGCGATGGAACCTACTGCCACGACGACGGAACAGGCCATGCAGCGCTCGCCCGCCGAGTCGAACGCGGCCGAGATGATCTGGGGGATGGCTTCGTCCAGATCCGCGTCCGGCATCACGATGGTGTGATTCTTGGCGCCTGCCAGCGCCTGCACGCGCTTGCCGTGGGCTGCCGCTTCGCGGTACACGTACGCGACCACCGGCTGCGATCCGAAGAACGAGATGGCGCGAACCGTCGGATGTTCGATCAGGCCTTGAACGACCTCTCGGGCGCCGTGCACAATGTTGAAGACCCCGGAGGGCAGGCCCGCCTCCTCGAGCAGCTCGGCCAACCGCTGGGCCAAAAGCGGCGTCCGCTCGGAAGGCTTCAACACGAACGTGTTCCCGCAGACGATAGCCAGAGGAAACATCCAGCAAGGGACCATCATCGGAAAGTTGAACGGCGTGATGCCTGCCACCACGCCAAGTGGGTACCGGTACATGCCCGAGTCCAAGGATGTCGCGATATTGGCCAATTGTTCTCCCATGAGGAGCGTTGGCGCGCTCGCGGCAAACTCGACGTTTTCGATCGCGCGCTGCACCTCCCCGTAGGCGTCCTTGTAGCTCTTGCCGTTCTCGCGGACGATCAGTCGGGCGAGTTCGTCCCAATGATCGACGAGCAGTTGCTGATAGCGAAAGAAGATTCGCGCGCGGCGAGGTACAGGGGTCTTGCTCCATTCCCGAAACGCTTCCGCAGCCGCCGCCACAGCCATTTCCACGTCTTGTTGTGTCGACAGCGGCACCTGAGCGATGACCTCCGCGGTCGCTGGATCGAAGACGTCGAGGTATTCGCTGGCTTCCGCGTCTCGCCACGCGTAGCCGATCCAATTGCGCAGGCGCCCGGCTACACTCGCGGACGACGTCCTATGCATCTTCCCTTCCCCCTCATTTTGTAAGCGATTCCATCGGCGCTGCATCCCAAGTGGCGTCATAGGCCTGCCGGTACAGCTGGACGATCTCCTCGTGCGAGGGCACGACCGGGTGGTTCGCTGGGCTGCCACTCGCGAGGGCATCGTTCGCCATCTTATCCAGCGCGCGCTCGAAGGCATCCCTTTCAATTCCCCAAGTCTTGAGATTTGGGATCTGGAGCCTCTCGGCAAGCGTTTTCACTCGCCTCACGACCCACGCCGCGGCTTCGCCGTCCGACGCACCGGACAGTTCTGGATTCAGGGCCCGCGCGAGCAGCGCCAGCCTCGGCGCGTAGTCATCAAGTCGGAACTCCAGCACAGTCGGAAGGAGCATGGCATTGGCAAAACCATGTGGTACGTGAAACAAGGCGCCGATGGGGCGGGACATGCCATGCACGAGGCACACGGATGAATTCGTGAAGGCCATGCCAGCTTCCAGCGCCGCGATCGCCATCCCCTCGCGCGCCTCCAGGTCCTGTCCGTCGTTGTACGCTCGCTCCAAGTAGGTCACAATCTTCTTCGCAGCGTCCGTGGCCAGCGCGTCCGTCAGCGGATGGCTTCTTCTCGAGATAAACGCCTCAATTGCGTGGCACAGCGCGTCCACGCCGCTCGAAGCGGTGACATGGGGAGGCGACGAGACGGTGAGCTGGGGGTCCACGATCGCGACCTTGGGCAATAGCGCGGGTTGCCGGATCATCATCTTGACGTCGTCCTTGGTATTGGTGATAACCGTTACACTGGTGACCTCGGATCCCGTGCCGGCAGTCGTCGGGATCGCGATCACGGGGTACGGCGCCTTGTCGAACGTCCTGCGGCCGCCCATATAGTCGCCGATGTATCCCTCGTGCACCGCCATGACGGAAATTCCCTTCGCGGCGTCGATGGCGCTGCCCCCGCCGAGCGCGATGAGGTGGTCGCAGCCGTGCTGCAAGAACGCGCGCACGCCGGTCTCTACGTGCACGTCGGTCGGCTCCGTGTTCACCTCCGCGAACACGTCGGCTTGAACGCCCGCCTCGGCCAACATCCTCTGCATCTGTTCCACGTAGCCGAGCCGTTCCATCACCTGATCCGTCACGATGAGGGCCCGCTTCCCCAGGCTGGACGACGCTTGCGGCAGCATCTGCAGCGCCCCGCGCCCGGCGTACACAGCCTCCGGGACTTTGAACTCTCCAAACACCCTGCTCACCTCGCCTTAGATAGCGCTTTCAACGTCAGGGAGGTGAGCAAGATTCGTTCCAAGTGCCGCTAAGCCGCCACTCCCAAGCAGCGGCGGCTTACAGCGGATCCATCTCGAGCGCCCGAACATGTCGATTCTCACAACATTAATGTCGTGATTTTCATACAACTGGTGATACCCCCCCCCCGACATCTCGGGCTGCGCCTTTCAGGTCAACACCCGCCACAGCGTGGCGCCCGACACCACGAGCGAGATCACCGCCAAGGCACCGGCTGACACGGAGGCCACGGCGCCGCTCTTTCTCCCCGCCCAGCGCATGAACGAGAGCGTGTAAATGAAAATGCAGACCGGGATGATCATCGCAAACAGATATTTAAACATGGCGCACCCTCCTGGTTCTCCGACGAGATCGCTTGACCCACCCACTGAGAAGCACAGCAACAGGGATAGCAAACACGACAATCCATCCCCATTTGAGCAAGTACGTACCATCTAATTCAATGACGTCCATCCAGTTCTGCGGCCACATGCCGAGCGAAAACGACAACAGCACAATGGCGGGCACAGCGGGGCGATACGTGGGCCAACTGAACGCCTTCGACAAGAGATACGCAGAGCCCCACATGGTGACCGCCATGCGAACCGTGGCCGCCGTCACCCACAGGAAGATGAAGATGCTCTCAAGCCGTTGAAAGAAGGGCCCCATGTGGATCATGCGAGCCAAGCGGTACAACGCGAAGGACGTCTTTCCGGTCTCGGCCGCCGGAAAGACCATGTGATACGATAGCACGAGAAAGACGAGCAGCAACGTCGACACGATGATGCTCACGGCGCCAATGCGGCGCATCTTGCGCGGATTGTTGACGTGCGGAAAAATGATGGTCAATAGCAGCACATTGGCGAAGATGGAACTGTACTGCATCGCGCCCATGATGACGCGCACAGGCCCCGTTCCCCACAGAGGAAGCAGCAGGTATGGGCGCCACCAGTTCACCGTCATCAGACACACGCCGACCAGCCCTACGAGGAGGATGGGCAAGAAAATGAACGCCGTGCGGCAAATGCCCTCGATTCCGGCGTACGCAATGTACCCCACCGCGAACATAAACACCGCTCCGACGAGCAGCAATGGTGTTGACGGAAGCACGGTACTCACTACGTTTTCCGTGAACTCCCGCATTACTGCGGCGGTCGAACACAGGAAGTACATCGCAAACAGAAGGGCGATGCAGATGGCCCCGAATCTCCCGAACACCTCTTTGGCGATCTCGACGATGTCAAGATTTTGGAAGTGCTTTCTCATGATCCATTCGACTAGGTAGAACAGTGCCAAGGTCAAAGCCCCGGAAAAGATGGGCTCCATCCACGCCGCCTCGTACGCGTTGAAGCTGATGTAGCGCGGGTACGTGAGAAACGCGTTGGTGGCCACAAAAATGATGAGCATCGCGGTCATTTCAGCAGCCGGAACCTTCGCGTCTCTCATGCCAGACTGGCTCATGCGTTGCTGTCCCCCTCTCCTGCTTGTCTTCGCGTCGCGGCCGACCAAGGTCTCGTCATCGGGTTTTGACGCCAACTCCGAAGCGTGTTCAAAAACGCTGGCCTTTTGTTCATGCCCCAAATGGGGCCGCGCACCAAGACGTCTCGGGCCGCGCCGCTGATGGGCGCCACGGGCGACAGGAACGGCACGCCGAACGATTTCAGCATGGACAGCCTCACGACGTACACGACAAAGAGAATGGCGATCCCGTAAAACCCCAACACTGCCCCTGCGATCAAGAACGCGAACCGAAGGATGCGAACAGCCATGCTCAGCTCATAGTTCGGCACCGTGAACGAGGCGAGCGCCGTCGTCGCCACGACGATGACGAGCAGCGGACTGACGATCCCGGCCTGGACGGCCGACTGTCCTATGATCAAAGCTCCAACTATACCAATGGTTGGCCCTATAACCGATGGTATCCTGATTCCTGCTTCGCGGATGAGCTCAATGGCAAACTCCATCAACAACACTTCGACCACCACCGGAAATGGAACCTGTTCCCGGCTTCCCGCGATGGCCAACATCAGGTCCGTCGGCAACATTTCCGAGTGATAATTGGTCACCGCAATGTACAGCCCCGGCAGCAGCAAGGCAGTGAGCAGAGCCACCCAGCGTATGGCGCGGATGAACGTCCCCGGGATGATTCGCAGGTTGGTGTCTTCGGAGGTGTGCATGAGGGACCACAGCACCACTGGCACGATGATGGCGACTGGGCTATGCCCCACGAAGATTGCCACATATCCTTCCGCCAGCATCGCCGCCACGCGATCCGGCCGCTCCGTCACGAGCACCTGCGGGATCATCATGCTCGGCCGATCTTCGATGAATTGCTCCAGCATCCCCGCGTCGAGCACGTAGTCGACGTCAATGTCCGCGATGCGGCGGCGCACTTCCTTGACGAGCTTCGGATTCGTCACGCCATGAATGTACATGATGGCGACATCGGTCTTCGCAAGGTTGCCGACGGCGTGAATTTCGGTCACCAAATGCTCCGAGCGCAGACGCATGCGCACCAGGCCCGTATTGGTGCGGAAGTTTTCCGTGAACGCGTCCTGCGATCCCCGGACCACGTTCTCCATCTTGGGCGTGCTGACGCTTCGGTGCTCCCATCCCTTCGACTCGACGACGAGCGCCGCGTCGCATCGGTCCAAGAACACAACGCTCGATCCGGCCAGGACATTGAACACGACCTCCGACCACTTCTCGATGAGTTGCGTCTGGTGCCCGGGAACGAGGTGGTCGACCACGTACGTCAGCGCTCGCTTCGGATCGTCCGCTAGGTGCGACCACACCATCAGGGGCTCGAGGATGGCCCAGTTGATGACGTTCTTGTCCACCAAGCCGTCGACATAGACGACCATCCCGCGCCACGGCGAGCGGCCCTCAACCCCCACCGCAAACTCGCGGATCACGATATCCTTGTTTTGTGGCAGATGAAAGAAGCGGGAAAGGCGGCGCTTCATGTCGTCGAGATCGAGCTCGATGTTGTCCTGCTGACCGGCGTGCGCCTTTTCGACGGCCTCCTCGTATTCCCGCCCGGCGCGCCGCAGAAAGGAACGCATCGAGACGGGCTTTTTAGCTGTGTCCATCTTGTTTTCTGCCGTCGTAAAGTTGACCGATTCCTCTTCGGGCTCGTCGCCGTAGTTGTCAGCACCCGGGTCATCGTCGTCGCTCGACAAGGAGAAATCGTCGTTCAGCACGGTGTCGTCGACGGTCAAGAGCCGTTTCAGCGCGCCTCCAACTCCCACGTTCACTGGAGCAACCTCCCATGCGAACAGGTTCCTCGCGCATTTAGCTTGCTCCAGGCGGCGGAAGTTATCCGACGTCACGGGAAGTCACGGCGCATGTTGAGAGAGGGTTTGGGGCGGGATGGCGAGATTCAGGGAGAGTTTCTGCGTGGCAGGCGAGTACTGCACAACGCGGAGGGCAAACGGCTCGGCGGGTCGCTCGGTAAAGTTCAAAGCGATGTTCTGGGACGAGTCGTCAATCTCGACCCAGCTTGGCAGTGAAGCGCGATCGAGCACGGACAACACGACGGATCGGGGTATGGGAATAAATGAAAGTTGCGCGCTGTCCACGTGAAGAATGAGATTCCCGTTTTGCACGATGGGGGTCACAACGAACTGCATGGGCAGAGCGCGATCGAACACCTTGACGGCGAAGTCGCACACCCACGTGTCGCCAAATTGGACACTCGCGGCTTCGAGCACGCGGCCGACTTCGGGATCGTGCGCGATGGCGTACGCGAGGTAGGCGTTGATCGCATCCGCCCCGATATCGACTTGGACCGTAGGCGCGTTCGCGGGCACAGGGACGGTCGGCGAGGGGGTATGGCCGGATTGGGGAAGGCTGTTCCACATGAGGAGCCCCGCGATCACGGCGAGCAGATCGAACGCCGCGAGCACAATGAAAAGCCGCTTCCACATCGGACTGCCTCCCTCCGTCACCCTTGCTCCGCCTTTGGCTGTGCCTGACTGCGCGCGTACTGACACAAATCTGCCACCGGACAGATGTGGCACTTCGGCTTGCGCGCGGTGCATACCCGCCTGCCGTGCAGGATGAGCGCGTGGTGCGCCTTGGTCCACAGTTCAGGCGGCAGCTTCGCGCACACCTGCTGCTCGGTCTTCAGCGGATCGCTCGAATGCGCCAAGCCGATGCGATTGGTCACGCGCTGCACGTGCGTGTCCACAGCAAACGCCGGCACGCCGTAGGCGTTCGAGATCACGACGTTGGCCGTCTTCCGCCCGACGCCAGGCAGTTCCATCAGGCGATCTCGGCTGTTCGGCACCTCGCCGCCATACACGTCGACGAGGATGCGCGATGTCTCCACGATATGCTTGGACTTGGACCGAAATAACCCCACTTCGCGGATGTCTTCCGCGACCTCGTCGGGGCTCGCCTTTGCAAACGCTTCGGGCCCGCGGTACTTCGCGAACAGCCTTGGGGTAACCATGTTGACGCGCTCGTCCGTGCACTGCGCCGACAGCATGGTCGCCACGAGCAGTTCAAACGGCGTTGTGAAATGAAGCTGGCAGCGCGCGTCCGGGTAGGCCTCGAGAAGCCGTTCCACAACGCGCACCGACGTTTCGCGATCGAGCTCGGCCATCCGCCCTACGCCCTCCTTTCCACCGGATCCACGACCTCATAGCGCGGAAGCCGGGCCCGTTCGAGGCGGCCGGGATCGCCGATGTGCTCAATGAGAAGCTCGCGCACCAACGGGCGCTGGTAGGTCACGTCTCGCGCGCGGCGGAACGGCGGAAACACGGGGGACAGCCACAGATACTCGCAGGTGATGACGCGGTAGTCGCGGTCCGGCTCCATCGACCGCCCGCCCATCACGACGCGGCGCACGCGCCTCCCATCGGGCCGGTACTCGATCTCGGCCAGCGCCCCGGAAATGGCGAGCACGCCAATTCTGCCGCCGCGAAACCCGAAGCCGATTCCCTGGCGATTGTGGATTTCGGGTTTCAGGGCGAGATCGATGGCCTCGAGGATGTCCGCCCCGCGCATGGTCACGACGATGGGCCGAGTGGGCGTCGGGCACGCGCCGAGCACGTGCTCCATGGTAATGGCGCCGGGCAACAGGCTCGCGTTGAGCGCTCCCGCCATCATGAGGGCGAGATCTCCCTCGAATGCGTCGTACAGGATGTCCGTGAGCAGATTGGCGAACGTGCATTCGTCCTCATATTGGAGCTGCAGCCGATCCGACAAGTCCGCCACGGCACGCCCCAGCTTCCGCTCCACGAGCGCTCGTTCCTTTGCGTACACCTGCATCATGCGAGCGTCCAGGGGCTCCCAGGGCTCCACAGGGATCCGTTCCGAGCGGGCCGCGACGCGCCCGCCCGAGCGCTCGAGGACCGTGTGCCCGAAGGAAAATCCGTGCTTTCCGGGCTGAAAGACGGCCGTGTGGCCGACGTATTCCGCCTCGTACATGGTCTCGTGGGTGTGTCCGCCGAGGACGCAGGTGATCTGAGGGAGATCGCTCGCCAACGCCCGGTCAAAGCGCAGCCCCATGTGGGACAGGCATACGATGGCATCCACCCGCTGCGCCACGAGCTGTTCCACCGCTCTTCGAGCGGCCTCGAGCGGATCCAAGACCTCGACGCCGAGCATGTGATAAGGCAAGTCGTAGTTGGGCGTCAGGCCGAACGCGCCAATGCGCATCCCGCCCACCTCGTACACGTGCGTATCGCGAAAGAACGGGAACGCGCCGCCGTTTGAGCGCCGCAGGTTCGTGCCAAACGCGATGGCGCCGGACCGGCTGACGAGTTCCTCCCATCGCTCCACCGGGATGGTGAGACCCTCGTTGTTGCCAAAGACCCAACCGTCCACGCCGAGCGCGCGCATGAGCTCCGCATTCAGCAGGCCGCACGTCGCCTCGGTCTCCGGCCGCACGCGATCCAGCACGTCGCCGAGATCGAACGTGAGCGACGCTTCACCCTTTCGATCGAACTCGGCTCGCAGCGCGCGGATCTTCGCCCCAATGCGCATGTGATTTTCAAGCCGACTGTGGAGGTCGTTCATGTGAAGCAAGTGTATCCGCACATCGACACCCCGCTAGTCCTGGGCGATGGAACGAGCCGTTTTGTACAGCGCGCACGCGGGCGTGAACGTCTCTTCCACCCACCGCACGAAGTCCTCGCCCGTCATGCGCACCGCTTCGTCGCGGAGCATCGTGCGCCCCACGAGCATCTCCGCCTTCTTCACCGCAGCCAACCGCTCCCCAACGCGGCGCAATCCATCCACGCCGAGATGGCGCACCAGCTTGAAATCCGGCGAGGTGTGATCTTCGATCACGGCGAAATCCCCCGGCAGCATGGCAAACATGTCCTCGCTCTCCGCGGCCACGCGCGCGCCAACCGCCGCCTTATCGACGCCCTCGTCAATGTAACCGAACACCGCAAACACGTGCGTGGCAAAGAGACCGATCTGGAAATGCGGATGCTTCTTGTAGCCCCGCGGATCCGAGCTGAACGCGACCCACGTGCTCTCAGGCGGATTGACGGTGCGGCGCGCGTGCTTCGCCACATGCGTGTGCATTGGCACGCCAAGCTTCTCCGCCAGCCAAGGCTCAAAGTGTTCGGCCAATTGGATGAACTTCGGTTGAATCCGGGCCCGAATCCGCTCCATCCGCGGACCGAGGCCCGGCTCCGTCATCGCATCAAAATCTTCTGCAGTCCACCCTGCAAACACCGCCCGCACCTTCCCCACGAGTATGCTCCCTCTACAGTAGACGACGCGCGTCAGCCTGGCAAGCCGATTGCCGCTCGAGCTTGCGGCGAATCCGCTCGAGTCGCCGCGCAATCTCACCGTGTTCACGGGTTCCGTCAGCTACCCGCGCCTGCGCCGCCTCCGCAGATTCCAGCGCCTTGGCGAGATCGCGCCGGTGATGCTCGAAGTACTTCGCGGCCTCCACGAGCGGCTCGGGACGGTCCGGAAAGTCTCTCGCGAGCTCCAACCAGATCTCACACGCTTCTTCCCACCGGCCGCGGCGCTTCAAAAACAAGCTGAACAGCCACCGGGCCCGCCAGTCCGCGTCCTCCTGCTCGACGGCCCTGCGAAACTGTGCGTCGGCCGATTCCCATTCCCTCCACGCATCAAACCACGTCGCGAGCCCGACGTGCGGGGCCGCGTGGGGCCACGAGCGCCTCTCCTCCAGCGCTTCCGCAATCTCGAGCGCCAGGCGCGCCAACGTGCAGACGTCGCGGAGGTTGTGGGCAAACACGTCTTCCATGGACGCGAGCGGCGCGCCCTGAACATACGCGAAATAGCGAAGTGGCGCCTCGCTGCCGGGCAGATCGTTATCCCGCTTCACGCCTAGCAAGGCTTCAACATCCGCCAGCTTCATGCGCCCCACCACGCGCTTCCACAGCCTGCGCGCAGGGTGGAGCAGATCCAGGTGCGCGGGCTCGGGAGGGATCAGCCCATAAAGCACGCATCGATTCACGAACAGCGGCCAGTCGTACGACTTCCCGTTGTACGTGACCATCACGCTGCCTTCTCGCTCGAAGCGGTCGGCCAGAAGCCGCACCACCGCGGCCTCCGCCGCGTAATCCGGCACGAAGTACTGGGCCACGCGGAACTCATCGTCGGCGAAATAGCCGACGGCGTGCAGAAACGGCACCGTGCCTCCGCCGTGCCCGAGCCCCGTGGCCTCGACGTCGTAAAACATCATCCGCTCCGGCGCCACGTCGGCCTTCGCCAGTCGGCTCAGGCGGGCGAGATCGCAGAAAAGGAAATCGGCGAACGGGCGGTCTCCGTAGGATGTGCAGAGATCGAAGCCCGTGTCGCGAACCCACACCGGCCCATGCGGGGTGGAGAGCTTTTGGAATCCGGCCTCGGCGAGTTCGCCCTCGCGATGGTTCTCAATGTGAGGCTCCTGCGGTGAGGATGAAGCCGCGCGCGCCTCGTCCGCTGGCGCATCTTCGCCGTTCGACCTGCGCACGCCGATGGTTCGCTCCAGGTCTTTCAGCTTGTCCAACAAGCTCCGTCCCATGGTCACGCCCCCCGCGGTGCGCTCGCCCCGACGACGGAGCCGAGAAGCGACTCCACCCACCGTTTGAGCGGCTCCCCGCTCGTCGGCGGCCCGACGCAGCTCGGGCATCCGCACTCGCACGGACAGCCCTGCAACATGTCGAAGGCCGTCGCAAAGATCTGATCATGGTCGCGGTACACGCGCTCCGCGATGCCCACCCCGCCTGGGTATGCGTCGTACACGTACACGGACGGCCGTGCGTACTGCGGATCGCGCACTTCGACAGCGACGTGCACGTCGGACGCCGCGCACATCGCGTGCAGCGCCACGGCCTGTTTGAGCACGTGCCCCAAGCCTTTGAGCGCCGCCTCCCACTCGTCGTCCGAGGCGGACCAGCGGGATCGGTCAAACGTCACCCAGTAGCCCGACGTGTGCAACTCGGCCTCCGGGAGATAAATCTTGCCCCAGCCGACGTTCTCGTGCGTTTCGAGCTTGATCTTCTTAAACAAGGTCGGCGTTGCGTGCACGGCGAGATCGCCCGTGTAATGGCAAAGCGGCCCCTCTTCGGTCAAGTGGTTCTCTTCAAGCACCTGCAAGTGCACAGCGAGTTCCGCATCCGTGTAATAGTCGCAATCCACAGGGCGCACAAACGCCTTCCCGTTCTCGAGGTCCAGCTTTTCCACCTGATACATCTGCGACTGATGCAGGTAGATGGCCTCCTCGTGTAGCATCGTCAGCGCGCTGAACCGGTCCATCTCGCCGATGACCGTCGGTGGATGCGCGGACTGATCGACGATCACGACATTTTCCTGCGCGGCGCTGCGCAGGGACACGGCGTGCGCCGGCATGTCGTCCGCCATGTAAAAGTAGCGACCGTCCGCGGCGCGGTGCAAAACGCGCGTGTCCACCAAGTAGTCGAGGAGCTCCACCGTCGTCTCGACGCCAAACTGCTCGTCCGCGGAAAACGGCAACTCGTAGGCCGCGCATTTGAGATGGTCCATCAGGATGAGGAGGTTGTCCGGGTAGATGCGCGCCGCCTCAGGCGACGCGTCCAGTAGGGCTTCCGGGTGGCGCACCATCCACTGGTCCAGCGCGGAACTCGTGGCGACAAAAATGGCCGCAGAGATCCCCTTGCGGCGCCCGGCGCGGCCCATCTGCTGCCTGGTGGAAGCCACGGAGCCCGGATAGCCAACCGTGATGGCCGCCTGCAAGGAGCCAATGTCGACGCCGAGCTCGAGCGCGTTGGTGCTGACGACGCCTAAGACCTGGCCTTCTCGCAGGCCCCGTTCAATCGCGCGGCGCTCGTTCGGCAGATAGCCGCCGCGGTAGCTGACGATGCGGGATCGGACGCGATCCCGCGCATCGCGCCGCAGATAGGACGCCAAAAGCTCGACCTGGTTGCGCGTGCGCGCAAAGAGGATGGTCGGAATTTCATGTTGAAGTAAGCGCGCACCGAGCCGCCTCGCCGCCCGCAGCGCCGACTGGCGCAGGCCGAGCGACGGATCGACCACAGGCGGGTTGTACAGAATCACGTGCTTCTCGCCTTCCGGCGCGCCCGATTCGGAGACGACCGCCGTCTCCCTCCCCAGGAGCCGAGACGTGAGTTCGCCCGGATTGGCGATGGTCGCAGAACAGAAGATGAACTGCGGGCGCGCGCCGTAGAACGCCGCGATGCGCAGGAGCCGGCGAATGACGTTCGCCACGTGGCTGCCAAACACCCCGCGGTAGATGTGCGCCTCGTCGATCACGACGTAGCGCAAGTTTTTGAACAGCCGCAGCCACTTCGTGTGGTGCGGCAGGATGGCGGCGTGCAGCATGTCGGGATTGGTCACCACGATGTGGCCCGCCTCCCGAATCTTCTGGCGCGCGTGGATGGGCGTGTCCCCGTCATACGTGAACGTGTGCACCGACGTCTTCAGGTTTCGGACGAGATCGTGCAATTCCGCCACTTGATCCTGCGCGAGCGCCTTGGTGGGGAACACGTAGAGCGCGCGCACGCCGGGATCGCGCAGGATGGACTGGAGCACGGGCAAGTTGTAGCACAGCGTCTTGCCGCTCGCAGTCGGCGTCGCAATCACGACATCTCGGCCAGCCTGAATGAGATCCCACGCCTCCCGCTGATGCGCGTAAAGGCGCTCGATCCCGCGCACAGCGAGGGATGCACGCAATTCTGGGTGAAGTTCGACAGGAAAGTCAGCATAGCGCCCGATGCGCGCGGGCACCACGCGCCAAGCCGAGACCTGTTCTCGAAACTGCGGATCGCGCCGCCACTCGTCCAACAGCTGTTCCAGGTTCATCTGCATCATCCGCTTCTATGAGAGAGACTCAGGAGAAGAACGCGCTGCAACACCTTGTCTCTTCAGTCACGAAATCAGATTTCAATCATACCATGTAGCAAAGCGACAGGTAGGATGCGTATGAAACTTCTACGCCATGGCCATAAGTATAGTACTGAGACAAGGGAGGAATCACCTTGGCATCCGTCGAGAAAAGCCCTGTGCGCTCGGATGCGTGGACGCCCGAGGATGATGAGCGCCTCGCGCAGTTGGTGCTTCGCCACATTCGCACGGGCAGCACGCAACTGAAGGCGTTCGAGGAAGCGGCTGAACAGCTCGGCCGTACGGCTGCGGCGTGCGGATATCGCTGGAACGGCGTGATTCGCAAGCGATATCGGGACGAGATCGAGGCGGCAAAAGCCGAGCGCAAAGCATTTCAGATGAAAACGCAGCCTCACAACGCGAGCGCCGCCCCCACGGCGTCCATGCAGGAGGTCATTCGATTTTTACAGACGTACGACGAACAGTATCAGCGGTTGCGCGAGTACGTCTCGGCCATTGAAAGGGAAAAGTCCGAACTCGAAGCGCGGGTGCGCGCCCTCGAATCTCAATTGCGTGAAGGCGGACCGGAAGTGCCGCTGTCGCCGGAGCAACTTGAGGAAGATTCGCGCACGCTGTTTGCCATCATGGAACGGGCGCGCAAGCTGCTAGCGGAGAACCGTTCCGCCGGGACGTGATCGCAGGATCCACTCGGCGCGCAGCGCGTCGGCGAACGACGGCCGAAACGGGTGCGCGCCGAATTTTACCGCGCGTTGCACGCCCACAACCGCCTGTTGCGCCGCAGTGCGCCAGGCTGGTGGATACATACGGCTCCTGTCCTGAAACTCATCCTCATCGGCCACCCACGCGCGCCCGGATTCTACGCGCACGTCCAGATCGAGATCAATCCACACCACATCCGTGCCGAGGCAAGGAGGCGTGCAGATGTTGACGTAGTAATCCGTTCTATCTGGCTTCAGCAGGATAAACACCTGAAACCACACATGGGGCCAAGCCAGGGCAGCGACCGGATAGGGTGAACTCCACGTGCCCCCGTCATCCTCCACCGGCGTTCCAGGCGGGATCCACCAACCGCCAAACCGCCCCGGCTCCGCCGCCGACCACACGCGGTGCAAGGCGCCGTCCGGCCTCACGCTGATGAGCCTCACGCCTCGTCCCCTCCGGGATCTGGAGCAGGTTCCCCACCCGCCTCAGCGGGAAGAAAGTCACTGAAGAGCCGCGTCCGAAGCAGGCCCTTTGCGCCGATGAGGAGAATGGGGCCGATGAACAGACCGATGAATCCCATGACCTTAAAGCCCACGTACAGGCCGAACAGCGTGGCGAGCGTATCCAGCCCTACGCTGTCCGCAAGAATCTTCGGTTCGACAGCGTGGCGAATGATGGAGATGACCACCTGCAGAGCCAGCACCTTGATGGCCACAGCCACGTGGCCTGTGATGAGCGCCACGATGGCCCACGGGACGGTGAGGATGGCCGAGCCGACGATAGGCACGAGCCCTGCGAAGCCAAACAGGATGCCGAGCAAGATGGCGTACGGAAAGCCGAGCACGAACATCCCAATCATCGCGAGGAACATCGACAGGCACATCAGGATGAACTGAACGCGAATGGTGCCGAGGAACGCGCGCTCCATATCCTCAAACACGGCGTTCAGCTTCGGCGCCCACCCAGGGGGCATCATTCGGTAGAAGCGGGCCAGCATGCGCTCGCGCCGTTGCAAGATGAAAAATGCGGTGACAACCGAGATCACAGCGATGAACAGGGTGTCGGGGAGATGGGTGACTATCCCAATGAGGCCGGTGATGATCTTGTGAACGCTCCCCTCCAGGCCATGTGCGAACTGCGTGAGCGCCGACTGGATGGCATTTGCCACCTGAGGAGGAAGTTGTCCATAAAGCGATTCGCTGCTCTCGATCTCGCCCTCGATCTGAGCGAGCTGTACGCGGAAGAACACCTGGCTGCGCGCGACGAAGGACGTGGCCTCACGCAACGCGCCGATGATGATGCCCGCCGAAATGGCCACAATGAGAAGCACGCTCACGCCGAGCACCAACAGCACGGACGTCAGCCGCCCCAAACCACGGCGCTCCAGCCATCGGACCACTGGAATCAGGAGGATGGCAAAGACCCAGCCGATGACAAACGGCAAAATGTACTGCATCAGCGACGCGAGCGCCAGAATGAAAGCTGCGATGAACGCGAGCAGAATCACAATTTCGAGCACTCGCCAAAGGTAGCGGCGCATTTGAGCGTCTCGTGCCATACGTCGCAATGGCAGCTCTCCTTCAATGTTGGCTTTCCGTCGCTATCGGTTTCACGAAGCGCCGGCGGAGCATGAAACCCACTCCGGCGAGCAACAGAGCGACGACATAACACAACGCAGACAGCCATCCATGGTGTCCCTGCGCCATCAACACAGCGCCAGCCGCCAAGCCGCCCA
This sequence comes from Alicyclobacillus acidocaldarius subsp. acidocaldarius Tc-4-1, assembly GCF_000219875.1. NCBI lineage: Bacteria > Bacillati > Bacillota > Bacilli > Caryophanales > Alicyclobacillaceae > Alicyclobacillus > Alicyclobacillus acidocaldarius. The sequence goes on along the minus strand of NC_017167.1, from coordinate 568,040 downwards.
TCGTGAAAAGGGCAATGAGGAAAAACATGATCCGGATCTGGACGGACATGCGGAATCCGATGCCTCCCATCTCGTGAGAAAAGAGGGTCCCGTTGCACGCTCTCATCATACCACACTCGCGTCGCGCGCTCGACAAGATGGACCGGACAGGGCAGCCAGAACCAAAAAATTTCGCCGTCGCACACCGCGGCGGCGAAGCAGAACCCTTCATTGACTTTCAGGACATGGATCACGAAGCGGGCTCCTGAACGCTCATCCCGTTCAAGAAGGCAGCCCACAGATGCTCTCGGTCTTCCGCGCACAACACATCATGGGCACCCGACCTCAGGTAGAGCTGGGTGCGCGCCGGGTGGCGCGAAAGCACCATCACGCGCGGAACGCTGGCGTCTCGGAGTGCCTGCACCACGAGCGCGGTCCGAATGGGATCTTCAAGTTCGCACACGAGCGCGGCTGCGAAACCTTCGGCGCGCACGGCCGCTGTCACGCTCGCTTTGTGCGCAGGCACGACGAGCAGCCGATCCGGATACCAGGTTCGCATCTTATGCTGAACATCCTCGAAACAGACGAGCAGACGGATGTCAAGGCCTGCAGCGAGCGCACGGTCCACGAACCATCGGTCTTCGTCGGAGCAGGCGATCATCAACAGCTTGTGTCCCACGTAAACCAACCTTTCATTTGTCCGCTGAGTCTCCTTGCTTCTCCGCTTCATGGACCCTCACCACACACCATCCAGCAGACCACGCTTATCTATTTGATCCTCGTTTATCCTCACATTTTCGATGAAGCCGAGTTGATAGCGCTTACATCGTCAGTATATCACAGAAGGCTCGGCAAAGGAACCTCACATCATAGCCGATTGCCCGCTTCCCTTTTTCTCCGCCACAGCTCGCAAGATGGCTTCCCCGTATGCATACACAGCGTCGCGAGCGTCCGCCGGTCGCCCTGTCTGAACCGCATCGTAGACCCTCCGACATGCCCGGACACCCAGATCCCATTTCGGGTTCAGGAGTCGAAGGCTGGACCGAAGGGCCTCCTGCAACACGCGAAGCGCATTTTCGAGCAAACGGTTTCCGGCGAGTTCGGCCAGGACGCTAAAGAACTTCAATTCACTCGCGATGCGGTGCTCTCCACGGCGCGGCGAAGCCTCAAGCTCGAACAGTGCGTGCGACAGTGCGGAATAGTCGGATTCCATGCGCTTTGCGGCTGCCCGATACGCGATCTGCGCCAGCACAGCCGTCTGGAGCTCGACGAGATCGCGCACGTTGTCGTAACTGAGAAGAATCGCGGCGTCGAGCGGCTGCATCCACATCTCCACCGAAGCCGTCCGGACGTACGTGCCCGTCCCGTGGCGAAATTCGACGAGCCCCTGGCCGCGCAGCGCGCTCAACGCCTCGCGGACCGTGGCGCGGCTCACGCCAAACCGGTCCGCGAGCTCCCGAAGCGTCGGCAGGCGATCGCCCGGCCGAAACACGCCCTCTTCGATCTGCCTGCGAATCTCCTCCGAGATCTCCATGTACAGTTTGCTGGAACCTTCGCACATGGTCGCATCCCCTCCGGATCAAGCGGATTCACCCGACGCTGTTACTTCACGACCAGGTTGACAATCCGCCCGGGGACGTATACCTCTTTGACGACCTGCTTCCCCTCGATCCACTCGCGGATGTCGGGCAGCGCCTTCGCTCGCGCGACGGCCTCCTCTGCGCTCGTGTCGGCCGGAAGGGTCAAGCGCCCGCGGACGCGACCATTGACCTGAACGGCGATCTCGACCTCATCGTCCCGCAGCCACGCCTCGTCGTAGGTCGGCCAGGACTGCTCGAAGACCGAGTCCGTGTGCCCGAGCATCTCCCAAAGTTCCTCGCCAAGATGCGGGGTAAACGGCGCGATGGCGACGGCGAGCGTCTCCAGCGTGGCCCGGTCCAGACCCTCCTTGGCCTCTTGCTGAAGGTTGTTCACGTACTCCATGAACGCGCTCACCGCCGTATTGAGGCGGAAACTCTCCATGCGCTCGGTGAGCGTCGCGACGAAACGATGGCGAAGCTTGGTTAACGACGGGCGTTCCGGCACGAGTTTGTCCACGTGCTGTGCGTACAGCCGATACACGCGGGCCAGGAAGCGCGCGACGCCCTCAAGCCCATTGGTGCTCCACTCGGCGTCTTCCTCCGGCGGACCGACGAACATCTCGTACATGCGCAGTGCGTCCACGCCGTGCCGAGCGATGATGTCATCGGGGTTGACGACGTTGCCCTTGGACTTCGACATCTTCGCGCCATTCAGCGTGATCATGCCCTGCGTGAACAGGCGCTGGAACGGTTCGTCGAAGTCAATCAGGCCGAGATCGTAGATGAATTTCACGTAAAAACGGGAATACAGCAGGTGAAGCACCGCGTGCTCCACGCCGCCGATATACATGTCGACGGGCAGCCAGTAATTCACCGCTTCGCGCGAAAACGGCTCCTGATCGTTGTGCGGATCTGCATAGCGCAGGAAGTACCAGCACGATCCGGCCCACTGCGGCATCGTGTCGGTCTCGCGCTTGGCGGGGCCGCCGCACTTTGGACAGGTGGTGTTGACGAACGACTCGATGGCGGCAAGCGGCGACTCACCGGTGCCGGTGGGCTCATATCGCTCCACGTCGGGCAGAAGTACCGGCAACTGATCTTCCGGAACGGGTACCGTGCCGCATACCTCGCAATAAACGATGGGGATCGGCTCGCCCCAATAGCGCTGGCGGGCGAACACCCAGTCGCGCAGGCGATAGGAGACCGCCGGCTCCGCTTGGCCCTTTGCCGCCATGAGCTCGATGGCCCGCTTCTTCGCCTCTTCAACCGGGAGTCCGTCGAGCGGTCCGGAGTTCACCAACACGCCGTCTCCGGTGAAGGGAAGCTCTGTCACGCCATCCAGCGGGCGCACCACCTCGACGATTTCGAGCCCAAACTGCTCCGCGAATTCAAAGTCGCGATCGTCGTGCGCCGGCACTGCCATGATGGCGCCCGTGCCGTAGTCCATGAGCACGTAGTCGGCGATCCACACCGGCAGGCGCTTGTCGAGCAGTGGATGCTGGACATAGGCGCCGGTGAATACGCCGGTCTTCGTTTTGTCCACCACCTGGCGCTCGACGTTCGACTTGCGAAGCGCCTGTTCGATATAGGCCTCGACCTCCGCCTTGCGATCCGGCGCCGTGATCTGAGGCACGAGCGGGTGCTCGGGCGCCAGCACCATATACGTGGCGCCGTAGATGGTATCGGGGCGGGTCGAGAACACCTCGATCTCGCCGTCGTGATCGACCAGGCGGAAGCGAATACGCGCCCCCTCGCTGCGGCCAATCCACGCGCGCTGCATGCGCTTCACGTGCTCCGGCCAGTCGAGCTTGTCCAAATCGTTCAGCAGGCGGTCCGCGTAATCCGTGATCTTGAGCATCCACTGCTCCATCTCGCGGCGCGTGACCGGCGCCCCGCAGCGTTCACAGCAGCCGTCTACCACCTCTTCGTTGGCGAGACCGGTTTTGCAGCTAGGACACCAGTTGATGGGCATCTTTTTGCGATAGGCGAGGCCCCGCTCAAACATTTTGACAAAGAAATACTGCGTCCATTTGTAAAATGACGGATCAGTCGTGTTCACCTCGCGGTCCCAGTCGTACATCGCGCCGATTTCTTCAAGCTGCCGCTTGAAGTTCGCGATGTTCCGTTCCGTCGCAATCCGCGGGTGGATACCGTTTTGGATGGCGTAATTCTCGGCCGGCAGGCCAAACGCATCCCAGCCCATGGGGTGAAGAATCTCGTAGCCGTGCAGCTTCTTGTAGCGACTCCAGACGTCCGAAATCGTGTATCCGCGCCAATGCCCCACGTGTAGGCCGCTCCCGGACGGGTACGGGAACATGTCGAGGCAGTAATACTTCGGTTTTCCGCTCTTCCCGTCGGCCCTGTGAGCGTTCTGCTCACGCCACCGAGCTTTCCATTTCTTTTCGATTTCCTGTGGACGATATTCCATCGGCTGTCCTCCTGTGCCATCGGTTGCGGCCTGGCCGCCTTCCGCTCGTACAGACTCTCGTCCCGTATTATAGGACGCCCAGGACTCGAAATGCCACTTCCGCCTTTCCCCGCCAGCCCAGCGCACAAAAAAAGCGGGGCGCGTAAGCGCCCCATCTTGATGCGCCGCTTATCGGCGATCATTCCCGCCGCTCATGATACCCATAAGCCGCAGGATGAACAGGAACAGGTTGATGAAATCGAGGTACAGCGACAAAACCATCCACGGCACGTGCTGCTCCGCGACGCCATACTGCGCTAGGCGATTCACGTCAAACAGCACGTACCCGATGAAGATGGCCACGCCGAGATACGCGTAGATCAGGCTTGCTGCGGAAGAAAAGCCCGTAAACATGGCCACCAAGCCCATCAGAAGCAGCGCCAGCGTGCCGATCATCAGAAACCCGCCGAGGAACGAGAAATCCATGGACGTGCGGGATGCGACAAACGAAGCCACCAGGAATGCGCCCGCCGTCACGGCCAGCGCCTTCAGGACTAGGGCCATGCCGAAGACGGATGCGTACGACAGGAGCGCGTACGACAACGTCATGCCCGAGATGAACGTGAACGTGAACACGAACGGATAGCCAATGGCCCGTGTGTACTGCCGGAACATCGCATAAACGATCATCCCGAGTTCCACAAGCCACAGAATGGGGGTCAAACCATACGGCAGGCGCGTGCCCACCACAACGCCGGCCCCGGCCGTGACGAGCGAGGCACAAAGCCCGAGAAACACACGCGACAGAATCTTATTTTGGGTAATCGTATACGTCTGCTGCATTCCATCACCACCTCCACTGGGATGCCCTGTTCCTGTTAAAACAGCGCCAACTGCTTGTGATTTCGCGAGATCAATTGACTTAAAACGTCCTGATATACTTTAGGCCACACAAACTTCGAAATCTCCTCGAAACCCACCCACGTCCCTTCATGGCTCGGATGAATCTCCAAGAGTTGGCCTCCAGCTTGATCATACCCGACCGGCGCAAACACGACAACCGTCCAGTCCAAGTGCGTGAACGCATGCGAAGCCTCACATACGCGCTCGAACACCACCGCCTCCGGTTCTCGAATGGTGTCTCCCTTGTGTGCATGCCCCAAACGAAGCTCCGTCAAACAGGCTCGCGCATGCCATTCCAAGGAAGCCGACGAATCGTCGATCTCGACGGCAGGCAACTGCCACATACCGCCAAGGAGCCCTCCCTCAGGGCGCCGCTCAGCCCAAAACGAGTCTCCGCGCGTGAGCCAAAGCGCCACCACAATCTGCCTGCGGCGGGCTCGCTTGGGGAGCCGCTTGGGTAAGGCTTCCGTCAAACCGCGCGCACGCGCCGCACAGTTTGAGGCAACGGGACATACTGAACAACGCGGCTTTTTGGGCGTGCAGACGAGCGCACCGAGCTCCATGAGAGCCTGGGTGAACACCCTTGGTGTCCCATATCTCAACGCTTTTGCGACGTCCTGCTCAATCTGGCGCTTGACCTTGGGCAGATCGACCGGCTCCTCGATGCCAGAATATCTGGACATGACGCGAAGCACATTCCCGTCCACGGCTGGATAAGGCCGGTTGAATGCGATGCTGAGAACGGCCCCGAGCGTGTAGGGCCCAATTCCAGGAAGTGCTCTGAGCTCGTCCGGATCCTCCGGAATCCGCCCGCCGTGGCGATCTCGAACCACCTCCATGGCCGCTTTGAGATTGCGCGCGCGGCGGTAATACCCAAGCCCCTCCCACATCTTGAGCACGTCATCGATGGCAGCGTCCGCGAGATGGAGCGGCGTGGGAAAGCGGTCCATAAACCGGTCGTAGTAAGGAATGACCGTCTCAACCCGCGTCTGCTGAAGCATGGTTTCGCTGACCAAAATCGCGTAGGGATCAGCCGTGCGGCGCCAAGGGAGATCACGACTAGCCTGGGTGTACCACGCTTCTAGTGTATGTGTGAAAGCTGCCAAGCTTTCTTCCACGGTGTGCGTGCGCTCCTTCCCGTTCGCGCCTCCTTTGGAACGCGTTCACCTCATACCGCCCGCCGGTGCAGAGAACAATACCGCATGGGGAGGTGGCTGGCTATGTGGAATATGATGAACGCGATGAGCGGGATGGCGCGAAGCCGAATGAACTGGCGGCGGCGAAGTCACGGGATGGGAACCATGACAGCCCTGCTTATAGGCGCGAGCGTAGGCATTGCGGCCTGGGAAGCCGTGCGTCAGATGCAGAACAAAAATCAAATGCAGAATGCCGCACAGGACCTTGCGCAGCAGATGATGGACGAAATCCGCGAATAGACATATTGGGCCCGCCCCTAAGGGATGCGGGCCTCTCTGAAGTTGCGCCGCGATGAGGCGCTATGGATAGCGTCGGTGCACGCCATATTTGTTCTTCCAGACCTGGTACGACAGGCGGCTGCGCTTGAAGCTATCCACAAACCGCTGTGTATTGTCGAGCACGCGCCTCGCTTCAGCCAAGCTCATCTGCCTCGAGAAGATGGCTTGGCCGAACTCCTCGAGATCAATGATATGGTAATACGACCGCTCGTACAGAAGGACATCCACATACATGTCTTCCACGTAAATATATTCCTGATCTTCCCAAACCTTGACGAGATCGACGTAATGGTCAAAGCGCAGGCGAGGGTGCTTGACGGGGACACCCTTGTCCATACACGTGCTAACCGCAATCCCCCACTGCGGATAAATCTCGCGCAGGTGATTCGTGTATCCCTGTTCGAATGCGGGGCGCTGCACGACCACCAAACCAGGTCTGCGAACGAGCTTTTCAATGACGAAAGGCTCATTCGAGCGGTCGATTCCGCGTTCTTCTCGCTTGTGGATTTGTTGAACGCGGCCCTCTCGTAGCGCCACGAACGCCCCTCCTGCCTGTCCATAAGATCCGCTTTTCATATAGACTACCATGAGTTGCGTAAATCACAAAGCCGGAGGAAGGGCGTCACGACGGCCTTGAACTTCGCCGCGGCTTGAATCTCCGCCTTGAGCGCTGAACTCCGAAAGGCTCGGTCGAGCTCCGCCTGGGAACCGGGCGCACCCGCATTCGTTTGCCGCGCATGGTCCGAACGCGCTTGACCGCCCACCAGGCACTGCCCCCCATCGCGGCCAGCAGCAGGAGATACACGTACCACGGGGCGGCCTCGAGCGGTTCCGCATACGTCAGCGATGCCGCGTCGGCGTGTTCGATCACGACCCACTTGCCATCCGCGCCGAACAATCGGCTCTGAGGCGGAAGCATCGCGCGATCGCCATTCGTGGGATTGTAAAAGAGGAGGTAACCCTCCTCGTTTTCTCCTTCGTACTGCCAGTCGTCGATCACGCGCTGGCCGAAGTTGACCTCGTGATAAAGGGGATCTCGCGCAACGAACGGCATGATTATGCGGTAGCCTTCGTACACCGTGAGGAAAAGGGCCAATGCCACAGCCATGATCAGCCAAACAGGTGTACGCCGCCGGCTTCCGACACGCATCTTCCGCGCCATCCGTCACACCTCCGGTTCTCCACGGTGGATTGTATGAACCGGAGCGGAAGAGGAGAACGAACGCGGACAACACAACGTCACACGAACAATTCTTCCGACTCGATGAGCTTCGTCAACTGCTGCACTGCGGCCTGCTCATCTGTGCCGCTCGCCCGAATGACGACGCGCTCACCGGACGGAATCGCGAGGCTCATGACACCCATGATGCTCTTCGCGTTGACCGTCTTGCCGTCCCTCTCCACAAACACTTCCGACTTGAAGCGCGTCGCCTCTTGAACGAACTTGGCGGCCGCGCGCGCAAACAAACCGCCGCGCAGGCGGACAATCGTCTCTTTCTCAAACATTTTCATCACCAAGTCCCCAGGATTGATTTTCAGTATATCATCCCACGCACCGCGGAAGATAGCGGTTTCACGGTTCTTTATGGGTCATTTCCGACGATTTATCGACAGCTGCATGACCTTTTTTTGAACGTTCTCGCAACCGATCGGCGATCTCCTCCAACTTGCGGAACCGGTGGTTCAGCCCCGACTTGGAAACTCGCCCTCCGATGGCCGCGCTCAGTTCCTGAAGATTCGACTCCGGGTACTGGAGCCTCAGCATCGCGGCTTCGCGCAGGTGCTCGGGCAATCTTTCTAGCCCTATCGTACGCTCGATCCAGCGAATGTGCTCCAGTTGCCGGATGGCTGCCGAAATGGTCTTGTTCATGTTCGCCGTTTCGCAGTTCACCAGGCGATTCACCTGATTTCGCATCCCTTTCACAATCCGCCGATCTTCAAATTGGAGAAGCGCCCGCACTGCGCCGATCACGCTCAAAAACTCGACGATCTTTTCGACCTCTTTGATGTAGACGATATAGCCTTTCTTCCGAGCCGTCACGCGCGCGTTCAGTCCGTAGTGATTCATCAACCGCATGAGCCACTCGGCGAGATCGAGCGAATGCGCGTAGATTTCCAGATGATACGAGGAACTTCCAGGTGCGTTCACTGAACCACCCGCGAGAAACGCTCCTCGGAGAAAAGCCCGCCGGGCCTCGTCCTTTCGAGGAAGCGTCCATGCGACGGCCAGAGGGCCCTCTGCGATCTCACCGCCGTATCCCAACTCCGCGAGCGCGAACTCGGCTTGGATGCGGCTCAACCGCAAAGTGTACACGTGGTTCTTCTTGAGTCGCATTTTCCGCCGCACCACGACTTCCGGACGAATGCCCAACAACTGCTTGATCGACGTGTAGACGCGCCTGGCCGTGGCCACGTTCTCGGTTTCGATGACGAGTGCGCCCGCGCCCTCCTTCAGGCGAAACGACGCGCTCAGGGCGAACACCGCCATCAGCTCGTACCGAGTTGCCGCGGGATCCGAGGCGATCTGCGTCAATTCCTTTTTGGTCTCCGCGGCAAACGACATCTGGCTATCTCTCCTATCTCGTGAGGTGCTTCGTTTCCCGCTCGTAGCCCAACAGGCTCACAATCTGTTCCGCGACCTTTCGGCTGTCGTGGCGGGCGTAAGTCGCATAATGAATAAAATCGCGGGCAATGACCTTGAGCCCGAGTTTGTGCAGCTCCTCCATGTCCACCCGAACCGGATAGCTCATCTGCTCCTGGTAGCGCCGCAGGGCCTCCTCCGGCAGCGGTGCTGCGTTCACCAGCACGTAGTCGAACAGCCGGCGCCCCACGTGGCGATAAATGACGCGCACGTGGCTCGATGCCGACAAATCGTCTGTCTCCCCGCGTTGCGTCATCACGTTGCATATGTAAATCTTGCAGGCTCGGCTCGACGCAATGGCTTCAGCGATGCCCGGAACCAACAGATTGGGCAACACACTCGTATACAAACTCCCCGGTCCCACGACGATGGCGTCCGCGGACTCGATGGCTGCGATGACGTCGGGCAGGGGTTCGAGGTCAGCGGGAACAAGTTCCAGTCGCTCGATGCGCCCGCCGGCTTCCGGAATGCGCGATTCCCCCTCGACTACGCGGCCGTCTTCGAGGTACGCGCGAAGACGCACATCCTCGCGCACAGCCGGCAGCACTTTTCCTCGAACCGCCAACACGCGGCTTGTCTCGCGAATCGCCGACTCAAAGTCGCCCATGATATGCGTCATCGCCGCGAGAAACAGGTTCCCGAAGCTGTGACCCTCGAGCCCTTCGCCGGCGGGGAAACGAAACTGCAACAGGCGCTCCAATAGCGGCTCCGTGTCCGCCAAGGCGACCAGACAGTTGCGGATGTCTCCCGGTGGAGGCATGGCAAAGTCATGCCGCAGTCTGCCGGAACTCCCTCCATCGTCCGCCACCGTGACGACCGCAGTGAGATCGATGTCATATTCCTTCAGACCGCGAAGAATGGTCGACAAACCCGTTCCGCCGCCGATACACACAATCTTCAGCCTGCGCTCTCGCCAGCGTTGCAGCCGTCGCTGGCGCCGAATGTCCGACCACCAGCCAAACGCGAGCAAAAGCACAGCCGCCAACACGATGGCAACGCCGATGTCGGCGGCGTGCGGCCAGTGCGAAAGCCGTAAAACGCCCGTCAAAAGGCCCATGCCGAAACAGGCGATGGTCCACGCGAGCAACCACCACTGTCGCATGGGCTAGTCCTCCCGCCTGAAATCCCGGTGCGTGAGATCAACCACGGCGATCTCTCGAAGATGTTCGGCGATGTGCTTCGCGACCGCTACGGAGCGATGCTTGCCACCCGTACAACCCACGCCGATGACGAGATGGCTCTTCCCTTCCCGCTGAAATTCCGGGATGAGAAAGTCGAGCATATCCTCCGCCTTCTTCAAGAAAGCCTGTGTCTGCGGCCACTGCATGACGTAATTGTACACCGGTTCGTCTTCTCCGGTGTAAGGCCGCAGATGATCGAGGTAGTGGGGATTCGGCAAAAACCGCACGTCGAACACCATGTCTGCATCGAGCGGCACACCGAACTTGAACCCAAACGACACCACGTGGACCGGAAGGCGCATCGCATGGTCGACAAACCGGCGGCTCAATTCCTGCTTGAGTTGATTGGCGGATAGGTTCGACGTGTCAATCACGACGTCGGCCGCCTGCCGCACGCCCGCGAGTTTCTGCCGCTCAGCCTGGATGCTCTCGAGCAACCTGCCGCCCATCGAAAGCGGGTGGCGGCGGCGCGACGCCTTGTAGCGCCTCACGAGCGTCGCGTCGTCCGCGTCGAGAAACACGAGCGTCACGGTGACGTCCTTGCGTTCTTTGATTTCCTGGACGGTCATCAATAGAGGCTCGAACAGTTCACCACCGCGCAGATCACAGCCAAACGCCATCTTGCTTAGCTTGCCAGACGCGTGCTCGGCCATGTCGATGAGCCGCGGCATGAGCGCAGGCGGCAAGTTGTCGACGCAGAAAAAACCGAAATCTTCGAACGCCTGCATCGCAGTGGACTTACCCGCGCCTGACATGCCGGTCAGCACAATCGCCTGCAAGCGGTTGGTCACAGCACATCCCCCTCTTGGCTGCGCGCAAACAGCGGTTCCAGTGGATAGCCCTCCGGATCCATTTCATGACGAAGCAGACGGTGATCCGCGTCGTACGAGAAGCTCCCAAAGAACACCCTATCATCACCGTGCTCCTCGGCGGCAATGGCATGCAAAAGCATGAGGCGATCTCCTTCGTCCATGGGCAGGCGCGGGAGTTCCCGCTTCGTCACGATGGCAAGCGTGCCTTCTCGATGGACGGTTCGGAGGATTCCCGAGGCCCCTCGCCCGACGAACTGGGCGATGAGGCGCCGCTTCTCGCCTTCCTCGTTGCCCGCGGCGATGTAAATCTCATACACTCCGCGAAGATGGGCGTCCTCGAGCTCCAAACCTGTTTCTTCGGTGAACTCGCGCATGGCCGCGAGTCGCCACGACTCGCCTGGTTCGACCTTGCCGCCCGGCAGGTACCACCATCCGCGGCGCGGTTTGCGCAACATCACGAACCCGCCGTCAAACGGTGCATAGCAGTTGACAATCACCTGCAAGGCGCCCACCCCATTTGTGAACAGCATAGCATGCTCCGCCAAAAGTATACCAGGGATGCGTTCTACACAAAAAAAGCGGCACCCGGAATCCGAGTGCCCAAGAACCTCTATATCAAAAGGGGGTCAAATGTGCTACGCCTTTAGAGTAGACCGCACATGTTTCATCTGTGTTACATCCTCGTGAAATTCTGATGACCGCCGAACATTTCCCGCCATCCGTCACTCTTCGCGACTCCGCCGCGCCCGCCATCCTGCCCGAAGCACCACCTGCTCCATGCGGGAACTGCATTTGCTGAGCGAGGACACGGAAACGCGGAACTGCGCAGCGAGATCTCGCTGCACAACAGGCACGTTGGCGTAACGCAACACCACGTACAACAGACCGGCTGCCCAACTTTCGGGTTTCACAATCCGCTTGCGCAGGTCGAGGAACAAGTCGTCGTACAGGTACGTGAGCCAGAACCGAAGCGCTTGGCCCACCAGGGCACGAAGGCCGCGAGCGGTGAGCCATTCCGCCGCAAGGTCCCACACCTCTCGCCACTGCGGTTGCAAATCCAAGATGATGTCCTGCCGCACATCCTCCAGCCGCATCTCAATGGGACCCGCGGCGCGCCAGATTCGAACTGGGCCCTTCGCACCCATCCGCTTAAGTGCAACGAGGGTTTGCTCCTGAAGCGACGCGTCGATGTCGGATCGAGTCAAAAACGACCTCAGCGCTTGCTCGGCATCCCCGTCGCCGACCACCGCGAGCGCGCGAATGACGCGCTGGCGCACCTCGCGATCGCCATGGCGCAAACTCCAGTATAAGGATGCCCGAAGCAAAGGATCTCGCTTCCATTCGTCCGGAGACGACGTCTGAAGGCGGTCTCGGACCTCGGCGAGCTGCATCTCGACCGGGATGTCCAGCTGATAGCTGACGCTCACCGACGCAAGTCCCGCCGCCCGCGCTTGACGCACCCGCTCGAGATGATAGTCCGCCACGCGTGCGCAGTCCTCGTGTCGCGACAATTGCCTCCATAGCACTTCTGCACTGGTCAGGTTCCCGAGATTTGCGTGCGCAGCTGCGAGGCCATGCAGCAGCATAGGATGATCCGGCGGGACGAGGCGCGCGAGCCGCCGAAACGCCGCGAGCGCTTCGGCATGACGGCCGACGAACCCCAGTGTGATGGCCACTTTCATCGCGATGTCCGGGTGGAGGGGGATGACCTTTTGCAGCGGCTCCACCGCCCGCCGCAACCGCTCCTCATCGCCGAAATGTTGCAACAAAAGCGCGCGGTTGCAGAGCGCATGCAGGTTGTCCGGCTGGCGTTCGAGCACGCTCTCGGCCATCGCCAGCGCTTTGTCGTAATGGCCCGTGTAATAGTACGCCAAGCTTAGGTTGTTCCGAGCCGCAATGTGGGCTGGATCGGCCGCCACCACCTGCTCCAGCCACTCCACGGCGACTTCAAACTGTCCGTTTTCCAGAAAGTAGCGCCCATCCTGGATAGCTTGCATCGTCTCCACGCGTGCTTCCTCGCGCCTGCGCCGCTCCAGCGCCCGGCCGCCGCCAAACTCGTCGATGAGAATGCAGAGCATCTCTTCCGCCTCGGCGGCGTATTCTCCGTCGGGATCGACATCCAAGTAGCGAAGGAGATGCTCTTCAGCCGCATCGTAGTCACCTAGGTTGGCGTAGTTGTTGGCGAGATAAAACCAGCATTCCGACATGTGCGGATCCATATGCTCAAGCACGTAGTGCAACAGTTCATTGGAAGCTTCAAAATCGCCGAGCTCCGCGAGCACGCCCGCGAGGTTGCAGTAATGAACGGGATTGTCGGGCTCGTACTCCACGGTTCTTTGAAACGCTTTTACCGCGCGCGCCAGATCATTCCGCTGCAAGAAGCGCATGCCTCGCTCGAAGAAGTAGGACGCGTCCAGCTTCATCGCGATGACGTTCTCGGGTCGTTCCACCTTGTTGTAGCGATGGCGACGTTTGTCCATTTGCACCTTGTGCAGCGCCTCCTTTGCGACCATTCAACGGCACACGCACTTCATGGCGAGATCGGGCGAACGCGCTGCTCGCGCCCGCAACTGGTGGAAAAAGTATAGCACAGCGGGCCAGAAATGGCGAAGTTCCTCAAGATATTTGTACATGCTATAATGAATAGACGCTTTTGGAGGACTGTACAGGGGGATGAACGTGAGATCCATCAAACGTGCCATCGCACATGCGATTGCAGACGTCGTCGCGCGGCCGGTCGACGAGATCGCCCGCATGCTCGAATATCCGCCGAATCCGGCGCTTGGCGATCTCGCCCTACCCTGCTTTCCGTTTGCGCGGGAGATGCGCAAGAACCCGGTGCAGATTGCGGACGAGCTCGCCGAGCGCGTACGGCACGTCGACGGCGTGGAAAGCGCACAGGCCGAGAAGGGGTTTCTGAACATCCGGCTGGCGCGGTCCCCATTCGCGGAACGCGTGATAGGACAGGCCATCGCATCCGTGCACAATCTGTTCTCAGAGGAGCGAGGCCGTGGGCGGACGGCCGTGATCGACTACTCGTCTCCCAATATCGCCAAGCCGTTTGGCGTCGGACATCTGCGTTCCACCATCATCGGCCACGCGCTCAAGCGCATGATGCGCGAAGACGGGTGGAGGGTGGAAGGCGTCAACCACCTGGGCGACTGGGGCACGCAGTTCGGCAAGGTCATCGCGGCGTACCTCAAGTGGGGCAATGAGGATGAAGTCCGCAAGGACCCGGTCAAGGAGTTGTTCCGCCTCTACGTCCGGTTTCACCAGGAGGCGGAGTCGTCGCCCGAACTCGAAGACGAGGGGCGGCTGTGGTTTAAGAAGCTGGAGGAGGGCGATCCGGAGGCGACGCGCCTCTGGCGCTGGTTTATCGACGAGAGCCTGCGCGCGTTCAAACAGGTGTACGACCTCTTGGGCGTGGAGTTCGAGCATTACATCGGCGAGAGCTTTTACAACGACAAGATGGATGCCATTGTGCAGGAACTGCGGGACAAGGGGCTGTTGGTCGAAGACCAGGGCGCGGAAGTGGTCGATTTGTCCGCGTACGGTATGCCGCCCTGCATCATCGTCAAGTCAGACGGCACGTCCATCTACGCCACGCGCGATCTCGCCGCGGCGGACTACCGGCATCACGCGTTCGGCGCCGACACGCTGCTGTATGTTGTGGGCGCGGAACAGAAGCTGCACTTTGAACAGGTGTTCAAGGTGCTTGAGCTCATGGGGCGCGACTACGCGAAAAACTGCGTGCACGTCCAATTTGGGCTGATGAAATTCAACGGCCAGCGGCTGTCGACCCGGCGCGGGCACGTCGTCTACCTAGAAGACGTCCTGCAGAAGGCCATCGAAGAAGCTCGCGCCATCATCGACGAGAAAAACCCTGGGCTCGAAAATAAGGACGCGATCGCCCGCCAGATCGGCGTGGGAGCCGTGATCTTCAACGATCTCAAGACGTACCGGGTTCACGAGGTGGACTTCCGGTATGAGGACGTGCTCAATTTCGACGGCGAGACCGGGCCTTACGTCCAGTACACCCACGCCCGCGCGTCGAGCGTGCTGCGCAAGGCGGAGGTGGATCGGGTCGCATGGGACCCAGGCTACGAGCCGGATGACGCGGAGTGGGCGCTCATCTTCCTGCTCGCGCAGGCCAACGAGTCCTTGGAGCGCGCGGTCGACACGTACGATCCGTCCGTGATTGCCCGATACGCCCTTCAGATGTGTCACGCGTTCAACCGCTTTTATCACGATCACCCCATCCTGCAGGCGGACGAGCCGGCGCGCACATCCAGACTGGCCCTCACGCGTGCGGTGCGCGAAGCGCTCGCGAAATCCCTCTACCTTCTCGGCATCGAGGCGCCGGAGGAAATGTAAAAGCGGCGGAAATGTCCGCCGCTTTTGCTTTTCACCTTGCCTGCGCCGTAGACGGTTTGCCTCCTGAGCGTCTATTGGCCGCACTCAAGCGCTTCCCTCCGATTGCGCAGCGATCATCTGCTCCAATTCCGCTGCAAACTGCTTCGCCGCGTCGAGCCCCATGCCCTTCAGGCGGAAGTTCATGGCCGCGACCTCGACAATCACGGCGAGGTTACGACCGGGCCGCACGGGCACCGTCACCTTCGGCAGCTCGATGTCCAGGATCTTCATGGTCTCCGTCTCAATGCCGAGGCGGTCGTACGCGTGGTTATCTCGCCACGCCTCGAGATGCACGACCATCGAGATGCGCTTGTGCGTCCGCACGGCCCCGGCGCCAAACAGGGTCATGGCGTTCAGGACGCCAAGGCCGCGGATTTCGATGAGATTCTGCAGTAACGGCGGCGCGCTGCCGACGAGGTAGTCGTCGGAGATCTGCCGAATCACCACCGCGTCGTCCGCGACGAGCCGGTGACCGCGCTTGATGAGCTCAAGCCCCGTCTCGCTTTTGCCGATCCCACTGGAACCGATGATGAGAATCCCGATGCCGTATACGTCGACGAGCACGCCGTGCTGTAAAGTCTCCGGAGCCAGCTTGTCCTCGAGGTAATTGGAGATGCGTGCGGTCAGCCGCGTTGTCACCATGGGCGTGCCGAGCACCGGGATGCGGCGAGAGGCAGCCTCCTCCAAGAGTACCGGCGGCGGCGTGTCGCCGCGCGTGATGATGATGCACGGCGTCTGCTGATATGAACAAAACGCAAACGCCCGCAGAGCCCGTTCCTTCTCGTTGAGACCTCGCAAAACGACAGCTCGGTTCTTCCCAGGATCTGCACGCGTTCCGCAGGGTGATAGCGCAGGTAGCCTGCCAGCGCCAGCCCTGGGCGATTGATGTCTCGCGTGTAGATCATGCGGTCCAGATCCGCGTCCTGGTTGAACACGTGCAGATCGAGATCGCGCACCAGTTGCCTGACACTCACTCCCCGCGGATTGGCCACGGCCCCTTCCTCCCTTCCCGGCGCTCAGTCGCAGGCCGCCTCGAGATCCACTGCTCGGCGCGCGGCCATTCGGGCGCGATCCCGCTCCAAAATGGGACGGAGGAACCGCCCCGTGTGCGACTGGGGATTGCGGCAGACCTCCTCAGGCGCACCGGCCGCCACGACCTGACCGCCGCGGCTGCCGCCCTCCGGGCCGAGATCGATGAGATAGTCCGCCGTCTTGATGACGTCCAGGTTGTGCTCAATCACGAGCACCGTATCCCCATTCTCGACCAGGCGGTGAAGGACCGTCAAGAGCCGCTCGATGTCCGCCACGTGCAGCCCCGTCGTCGGCTCGTCCAGAATGTACAGCGTGCGCCCGTTCGACCGGCGATGCAGCTCGGATGCCAGCTTCACGCGCTGCGCCTCGCCGCCCGAGAGCGTCGTCGCCGGCTGGCCGAGTTTGATGTACCCAAGCCCTACGTCCACCAGCGTCTGCAAGCGGCGGCGGATCCGCGGAATATTTTCGAAGAACGCGCATGCGTCCTCCACTGTCATGTCGAGCACATCCGCGATGTTCTTGCCCTTGAAGGTGACCTCGAGTGTCTCGCGGTTGTACCGCTTGCCCTTACACACCTCGCAGGGCACGTATACATCGGGAAGGAAATGCATCTCAATTTTGATGATCCCGTCGCCCTTGCACGCCTCGCACCGGCCGCCGCGCACGTTGAATGAGAAGCGCCCCTTCTTGTAGCCGCGCATCTTCGCCTCGTTCGTCGCGGCAAACAAGTCGCGGATGTCGTCGAACACGCCCGTGTACGTAGCTGGGTTCGATCGCGGCGTGCGCCCAATCGGCGACTGGTCGATGTCGACCACCTTGTCCAGGTGTTCGAGCCCTAAGATGACGTCGTGATCGCCCGGCTTGACGCGCGCGCGGTTCAGATCCCGCGCCAGCGCCTTATGGATGATCTCGTTCACAAGCGTGGACTTGCCCGAGCCGGAAACGCCGGTGACGCACGTGAAGAGCCCAATGGGAATGCGGACGTCGAAGTTCTTCAGATTGTTCTCTCGCGCGCCGCGCACCTCGAGCCAGCGCCCATCTGGCTTTCGCCGCTCCTCTGGAACGGGAATGAAGCGCCGCCCGGACAAATACTGCCCCGTGAGCGAAGCGGGATTTTCCATGATCTCGGCCGGCGTCCCCTGCGCCACCACCTCGCCGCCGTGAATGCCCGCGCCCGGGCCCATGTCGATGATGTGATCCGCGGCGAGCATGGTGTCCTCGTCGTGCTCCACCACAATCAGCGTGTTGCCGAGATCGCGCATGTGCTCGAGCGTTCGGATGAGGCGCTCGTTGTCCCGCTGGTGGAGGCCGATGCTCGGTTCGTCGAGGATGTACAGCACACCCATGAGGGAAGAGCCGAGTTGCGTCGCGAGCCGAATCCGCTGCGCTTCCCCGCCCGACAGCGTGCCGGCCGATCTCGCCAAGGTCAGGTAATCGAGGCCCACATCCCGCAAAAATCCGAGCCTGCTCTCAATCTCTTTCAAAATCTGGCGAGCGATGTGCATCTCCTTCTCGGAGAGCTCGAGCCCCCGGAAAAACGCGAGCGCCTCGCCGACCGTCATCTCCGTGACCTCGGCGATGTTTTTCCCGCCCACGCGGACGGCCAGACTTTGCGGTTTGAGACGCCGGCCGTGGCACGCGGGGCACGGCTTCGCGCTCATGAAGGACTCGATGAATTCGCGGATGGACTCGGACGTCGACTCGCGGTATCGGCGTTCCAGATTGGGAATCACGCCCTCGAATGGAATGTGAGCGGTCTTGTGCTGGCCGAAGTCGTTCTCATACGAGAAGCGAATGAGCTGGCCGTTTCCGCGTAGGAGGAGCTGTACGGCCTCCTCGGGCAGTTCCGCGATAGGCACGTCCGTCGGAATGCCGAATGCTCTGCATGCGGCCCGCAGCAGTTCCGGATAGTAGTTCGAGAAGGATCCGCTCCAGGGCGCAATGGCCCCTTCCTCAATGGTCAGCGACGGATTCGGGATGACGAGCTGCTCGTCCACTTCCAGGTTGACGCCGAGGCCCGTGCACGTCTCGCAGGCGCCGAACGGGCTATTAAACGAGAACATGCGCGGCGCCAACTCGTCCACCTGAAAACCGCAGTGCGGGCATGCGGCGTTCTGACTGAACAGCATTTCCTCGCCGTCGATGACGTCGATCACGACAATGCCGCCGGACAGGGCGAGTGCCGTCTCCAGCGAATCCGCCAACCGGCTCGCGATGTCATCGCGCACGACGAGGCGGTCGACGACCACCTCGATGGTGTGCTTGCGATTCTTTTCGAGCTGGATGTCCTCGTCGAGATCGCGCACTTCGCCGTCGACGCGCACCCGGACGAAGCCCTGCTTCCGCATCTGCTCGAATACCCGCTGATGCTCGCCCTTGCGCCCTCGGACCACCGGCGCCAGCACCTGGAGCCTGGTGCGCTCGGGCAATTGAAGGACGCGATCGACCATCTGCTCGATGGTCTGGGACTGAATCGGGATGCCGCAATGGGGGCAGAAGGGCTGCCCCACCCGCGCGAACAGAAGCCGGAGATAGTCGTAGATCTCGGTCACCGTGCCGACCGTCGATCGCGGATTCCGGCTGGTCGTCTTTTGATCAATCGAAATCGCAGGCGACAAGCCGTCGATGGCGTCGACGTCCGGCTTGTCCATCTGGCCCAGGAACTGGCGGGCGTAAGCCGAGAGCGACTCGACGTACCGCCGTTGTCCCTCGGCGTAGATGGTGTCAAAGGCGAGCGACGATTTGCCGGATCCGCTGAGGCCGGTGATCACGACGAATTTGTCGCGCGGGATCTTGACGTCGATATTTTTCAAATTGTGCACGCGAGCCCCGCGCACGTGGATATAATCCTGTGGCATGCCGTCTTCCTTCTTCCTTTGCGCCTCACGACGCGTCCATGAGTTCCATGATCATATCGCGCAGCTCTGCGGCTCGCTCGAACTCGAGCGCTTTCGCGGCCGCCTTCATTTCCTGCTCCAGCTTCGCAATAAGTTCCTTGCGCTCGCGGCCCGACAGCTTTTGCGCCTTTTCCGCCACGGCCACGTAGTCCTCCTCCGACTCCGCCACCTTGGTGGACTCAATCACGTCCCGCACCGCCTTGCGAACGGTCTGCGGGATGATGCCGTGTTCTCGATTGTACGCCATCTGCTTTTGCCTCCTGCGCTCCGTCTCCTCGATAGCAATGCGCATCGACTCGGTGATGGTGTCGGCATACATGATGACCGTGCCGTTCGCGTTGCGCGCCGCGCGACCGATGGTCTGAATGAGCGACGTGTGTGACCGGAGAAACCCTTCCTTATCCGCGTCCAAGATGGCGACAAGCGACACCTCCGGCAGATCCAGCCCCTCTCGCAGGAGGTTGATCCCCACCAGCACGTCGAACACGCCGCGCCGAAGGTCGCGCAAGATCACCATGCGCTCGATGGTCTTGATGTCCGAATGGAGGTAGCGGACCTTGATGCCGAGCTCTTTCAGATAATCGGTCAGGTCCTCCGCCATCTTCTTTGTCAATGTGGTCACGAGGACCCGCTCGTCGCGCCGGATGCGCTCGCGGATCTCGCCGACGAGATCGTCAATCTGCCCTTTGACGGGCCGCACGTGGATCTCCGGATCCACGAGCCCTGTCGGGCGGATAATCTGC
Source organism: Alicyclobacillus acidocaldarius subsp. acidocaldarius Tc-4-1 (assembly GCF_000219875.1). NCBI lineage: Bacteria > Bacillati > Bacillota > Bacilli > Caryophanales > Alicyclobacillaceae > Alicyclobacillus > Alicyclobacillus acidocaldarius. Next base: position 547,977 of record NC_017167.1, on the reverse strand, counting down.
TCGACAATGCGCTGCTGATGCCGCTGCTCGTAGGGCCCGGGTGTGGCGCTGACGTAGATACACTGCCCCACGGCCCGCTCGAACTCCTCGAACTTGAGCGGGCGGTTGTCCGCGGCCGAAGGCAGCCGGAACCCGTGCTCGATAAGCGTCAGCTTGCGGCTCCGGTCGCCGTTGTACATGCCGCGTAGCTGCGGGATGGTGACGTGAGACTCGTCGATGAACGTGAGAAAGCCCGGCGGAAAGTAATCGAGGAGCGTGTATGGAGGCTCTCCGGCTTCACGGCCCTCGAGGTGCCGCGAATAGTTCTCGATCCCGGAGCAAAAGCCCATTTCGAGCATCATTTCGATGTCGTAGTTGGTCCGCTGCTCAAGCCGCTGCGCTTCCAGCAGCTTGCCCTGAGCGCGCAGTTCCGCGAGCCGCTCCTCCAACTCTGCGCGAATCCGCTCGATGGCCCTCTCCAATCGCTCGCGCGATGTGACATAGTGCGACGCGGGAAAGACGCTGAAGTGCGACCTCCGCGCCACCACTTCTCCGGTCAGCACGTTGATCTCCGAGATTCGGTCGATCTCGTCGCCAAAAAATTCGACGCGAATCGCATTTTCGTCGCGGGAGGCCGGAAAAATTTCGACGACGTCCCCCCGCACGCGGAACGTGCCGCGCGTAAAGTTGATGTCGTTGCGGGTATATTGCATATCCACCAGCTTGCGAAGCACCTGGTTGCGGTCCATCACGGCACCCACCCGCAGCGAAAGCACGTGATGCCGATACTCTTCAGGATTGCCGAGGCCGTAGATGGCGGATACGCTCGCGACCACCAGCACGTCGTTCCGCTCCAGAATCGCAGCCGTGGCGGAGTGGCGCAACTTGTCGATCTCGTCATTGATTTTCGCGTCTTTCTCGATATACGTGTCCGTCGACGGGATGTACGCCTCCGGCTGATAGTAGTCGTAGTAGCTGACGAAATACTCCACGGCGTTGTTGGGAAAGAACGCGCGAAACTCGGCCGCCAACTGCGCGGCGAGCGTCTTGTTGTGCGCGATGACCAGCGTCGGGCGGTTGACCTCCGCGATGATGTTAGCCATGGTGAACGTCTTCCCCGATCCCGTCACGCCAAGCAACGTCTGGTGACGGAGGCCGCTGTACACCCCATCGACGAGCGCCTCAATCGCCTGAGGCTGATCGCCCTGAGGTTTCATGTCCGTCACAAGCTCAAACTTGCCAGGTAATTGGGACATGACTCGCCCTCCTTGCTCCTTGGCTCATCCGCGGACGGAGATGGACACAGCCTCACTCTATCACACCGAACGAGAAAAAGGGAACAAACGTTCCCTCCAAAACTCGCGATCTGATTGCGTGAGATCACCTACTCATTATAAAAAACGGAAGCGACGGGTGCAAAGCGGACTCGGCCCGTCCTTCCCTTGTTCGCGCGAAAGGGCCTCTAGCCAACAGAGGCGTCCACGCGGAGAAGAAGAGCTTCTGCATAGACATTCGTCGCAACTCGCAGCTCAGTTGGTGGGGAGCGCGGGGGCGGTGCCAGGCGCGTAGATCTTGCGCAGGATCACGATGTTCACGCGGCGGTTGGCCTGGCGACCTGCCGGCGTGGCGTTCGACGCCACCGGATGATACTGACCGTAACCCATGCCGGCCAGGCGCGTGGGGTTGATGCCGTGATCGGCCAAGAAGCGCACCACGCTCATGGCGCGCGCGGCGGAAAGCTCCCAGTTGGACGGGTAGATGGGCGTGTTGATGGGCTGCGTGTCCGTGTAACCTTCTACCACGATGTCGTTGGAGATCTGCTTGAAGAACGGAATGAGCCCTTCGATAATGGCCTTGGCCTTGGGCAAAAGGACGGCCTGTCCCGTGTTGAAGAGCGCCACGTCCCGCATGGTGATCTGCACGCCGCGCGCCTCATCCACGACCTGCACTTCGCCCGTCAGATGATGGTTCGCGATATATTGCTGAATTTCCCGATATAACAAATCGAGCTGCTTCGCGTCCGTGAGGTCCTCGTTCGACTGCTGGTTCTGCGTCGTCGCGTTGGTTGGGTTGTTAGGGTTCTGCAGGTTGTCTGGGAACTGTTGGCCATTGTTCTGATCGCCGCTTTCGAGCAGCGCCGTCGTTCCCATGTTCAGCGGGATCTGCTGGCCGGGATGCAGTGCCTGATACAGCGATTCGGCCAGCGTTGCGAAGCGCGTCTTGTCGATGGTCGACATCGCGAACATCACGACGAAAAACACGAGCAAGAGCGTGATGAGATCGGAATACGTCACCAGCCAACGCTCGTGGTTCTGCTTGTGCTTAGGCTTCTTGCTGCGCCGCTCCACTCTGAACCCCCGCCTTCTTCTCCACGCGATCCGACGCCGCCAGGAACGAGAGCAGCTTTTGCCTCAACACGTTCGGGTTCTCGCCAGCCTGAATGGACAGGATGCCCTCGAGGGTCATTTCCCGCTCGAGCATCTCCTCCTGCGATCTCGCCCTCAACTTGTTGGCGACGGGGAGCCAAAAGATGTTTGCGCTCGCGACGCCATAGAGTGTGGCAATAAAAGCTGTCGCAATCTCAGGCCCGAGCGAACTCACGTCCGTCAGACTGCCGAGCACGTGCACAAGCCCCATCACCGTGCCGATGATGCCCATGGTCGGCGCGAATCCGCCGGCGGCCTCGAACATGGTGATCCCCACCTCGTGCCGCTCCTCGATGTGCGCGAGCTCTGTCTGCAACATGTCCTTCACCAGTTCCGGGTCGATCCCGTCCACAATCAGCCGGACACCGTTGCGCATGAATGCGTCGTCGAACGAGTTCACATGGTCTTCTAGCGCGAGAATGCCCTCTCGGCGGGCCATGACGGCGAGATCGACTAACTGATCGATCTGCGCGCGTGGATCTCGCTTGGGCGCGAAGAAGGCGATCCGCAGGTACTTCGGCAGAGACAGAAAGACCTTTAGAGGGCTCGACAGCATCGTCGCCCCAAGTGTGCCACCGAACACAATCATCATGGCAGAAGGTTGAATGAGCGCGGCGATGTTTCCTTTGTCGAGGATGTAGCCCCCGAGAAGACCGCCAATGCCGAGGAGCAACCCGAGTACCGTTGCGAAATCCATGCGAACGCCTCCTTCTATGAGCGAGATGTCTCATCACGCCTCGCGCCGCCAGGTATGCGCAGATACAGTGTCTCGAGAAAGCCAAACGGCCGCTTCAGTCGAAGTGCCGGCTCTTCTCCGGGCAGGACAAAAATGAGGCCGAGGTTGTGGCGCTCTCCCTCGAACACAGGACTCGATACCAAGCGGGGTTCGCCGCGTCGGTCCGTGATTTGAAAGCGCGCATACGCCGGATTTTGTTCCAGCGCGAAGTGGAAATCGTACTCCGTGTGAACAGGCGCTTGATTGACGTGCGTGATGAGTTCCCCGGGACGAATGCCGAGCCGCTCTGCAAGCGAACCGCGGATCACGTACAACACGCGTAGTCCCTCGCTGTCCGGAGCAAAGTGAGGTTCCAGGGCTCGATCCATTCGCCTTACCGCAATCCGGAACAGCTCCGTCAGAACGATTGTTGCACCCGCCGCATAAACTGCGGCCTGTTGGCCCCAAATGTAAACACCCGCGAAGCCCGCAGCTAAGACGAGCCCGCGAATGACGTCGAACCAGCGCAGGTAGTGGAGCGCCCGCTCCACGCGCAGCGAGGTGAGCAGTGCGTGCCAGCCAAGCGCGAGCGGCACGGCAAACCATGCAAGCGGCTGCCCCAAAACCACGTGCCACGGGTGCCAGCCCGAGATGAACGCCAACTCTGAATGCGCGAACGGTGTCACCCACACCGCCACAGGCACCACATAGCCGAACTGGAGTTTCATCGCCCCCATCCGCCGGCCTCGCCGGGAGGTGACGAGCGCCGGCAGGATGGCATCGCGCGTCCCCCACAGGCCGAGTACGGCCTCGGACAGCGCGGCAATGGCAGCGATGGCGAGCCAATCCCCCTGCGGCATGTCCACGATGGCCCGCCAAACAGGCAAAAGTCCCGCTGGCACAGCGCCGTGATAGGCGCGCGCAAGCCAAGAAAGCAGAACGGACACGGAGATGGCGATGGGCGCCGCGGCCAGCCGTGATCGGATCACGCCGAGCACAATCGACACGACGAACACGTACAGCGCGGACGAGATCGTCACCTGAGCCCCAGCCGCAAGCAATGCGCAGCTCGCCACGAGTCCCACGACGACCGCCCTGCCGTAGCGCAGGAGAAGCGTCTTGCCGATTCGCGTGACGCGCACGCCAAACCAAGCCCGCTCTCGGCGCACGTTTCTCACCAGATCCCAAATCACGAAGCTTGTCGCCACGTAGTGATAAGGGTTCAGCACAAAGCTCAGCAGCAACAGGCCAACGAGCGCCCACCAGCCATTCGCCGTCACATGCATGGAAGCGTATCCCTTTCTCTAGCCCGCAGTGAAGGCCATGCTACACGCGGAGAAAGCGCCGGACGGTGATGACGCCTCCCCACATGCCGATCAAAAGTCCCATGGCGATCAGAATCACCGCAAGCTTGACCTCGATCTGACTCGCCTGGACAAGCGGAAATGCCAACCCGCTGAACACACCCTTTGCCTTCGCATAGAGCGAACGGTAGCCATACACGAGAAGCGCAACCGGGATCACGCTGCCGACGAGCCCGATGATCATGCCCTCGATGATAAACGGCCAGCGAATGAACCAATTGGTCGCGCCGACCAGCTTCATGATCTCGATCTCTCTGCGGCGGTGAAAGATGGTCATGCGGATGGTGTTCGAGATGAGGAACATGGAAGTGATGACGAGCCCCACCACGAACACGATGCCAATATCCCTCACAACCGCCAAGGTACGGAAGATGGCAGCCGCGAGCTTGTGCGGATCCCGCACGGCCGCGACACCCGGAATCTCGCTCACCTCTTTAGCTAGTCGATCAATCTGATGCGGATCTTGCGGCTTCACGACAATCTGAATCGGGAGCGGGTTTTGCTTGAAGGCGTTCAGGACGTCGCTCAATTCCTGCCCCAGCTCTTGTTTCATTTGCTGAAGCCCTTCATTCTTGGAAATCACCTGCACGGACGCCACGCCCGGCAGGGCGCGAATCTCCTGCGCCACCTGCTCACCCTGCTTCTCAGAAGCGTTCACGTTCAAGAACGCGCTGAACTCGAGCTGCCCCGTCACGCTGTTTGACATCTGTTCAACATTGAAAGTGAGAATCAGAGAAAAACCGAGCACCGCCAACGTCACAATCACGGCGCTCAGCGCCGCAAACGACATCCAACCGTTGCGGATGACATTCTTGCACCCCTCGCGCACGTGCCGCAGCCATCTAGTCATCATAGCCGTAATACCCTTTCTCCTCGTCTCGCACGATCACGCCGTTCTCAATCGCGATGACACGCTTACGCATCGTGTTGACAATCTCCCGGTTGTGTGTCGCCATCACGATGGTCGTGCCGAGATCGTTGATCCGCTGAAAAAGGCGCATCACGTCCCACGATGTCTCCGGATCCAGATTGCCTGTGGGCTCGTCCGCGATGAGCACAGCTGGATTGTTGGCAAGCGACCTCGCGACGGCCACTCGCTGCTGCTCGCCGCCCGACAGCTGATGCGGATACATGTTCATCTTGTCTTCCAAGCCCACTTGTTCGAGAACTTCCCGAACTCGTTTGCGAATGTACTTGGGCGGCGCGCCGATGACCTCGAGCGCAAATGCGACGTTCTCCGCCGCCGTCAGCTTGGGAAGCAGCTTGAAGTCCTGAAACACCACGCCGATAGTCCGGCGCAACAAGGGAATTTTGCGATCTTTCAACTTCTCAATGTTGAATCCATTGATGAAGATGTGCCCGCGCGTTGGTCGCTCCTCGCGGTACATCAACTTGATGAAGGTCGATTTTCCGGCTCCACTCGGGCCGACGATGTACACAAACTCGCCTTTCTGAATTCGAACCGAAATGCCATTCAGGGCCTGGGTCCCGTTGGGATACTCCTTCCAGACGTCCTGCATTTCAATCACTGTGCAGATCTACCCCTCATCCCATGATGTAGTGACCATGTTCTTCTCTCTCGTCTGTTCACGTGTGACCTTTTTGCCCCGATGCACATTCGACCCCCACGACACATACTGACCCACTTCGACACCGTACGCCGAAAATCCTGTTGGCAAATAGTGTCCAACATGCGAACTTGACTCAGAGCGTTCTCAGGTCAACCGTCCAGATCGCTGTCGAAAACCGGCGCACGGCATCGCGGTCGACCCAATCCGCCACGCCGGCGCATTGCGGGACCTGGATCACCCCAGGTTCGACGAACGCAATGGGCTCCTTCAGGACGTCCCGCTCGAAATATCGGTCACTCGGGCCGAGATCGGTCGCATAGCGCATCAGAGGTAGCGAAGCGGTGATGAGCCCGTGCAGGCGCCCCACGCCGGTTTCATACATCCCTCCAACCCAGGCGGACATGCCTGCGTCACCCGCCACGTCAAGGGCCTGCAACGTCGCTCCAAAGCCACCCAACCGCCCAGGCTTGACGTTCAACACACGAGCCGCACCGAGCCGTGACGCGAGCTCCAACTCTCGAGCGGAACGGACACTTTCATCGAGGCAAATCGGGGTCCGCAACGAGGCCTGGAGGTCGGCCAGGTCGAACCAGTCGTCTTCTGACAGGGGCTCTTCTAGGAATTGAAGATGATATGAGTCCAGCCGCTGAAGCATGGGAACATCGCCTGGTTGATAACTCCCATTTGCGTCGGCTGCAATGGCCAGGTCCGGATAACGCAGGCGGACCGCTTCGATGGGGGCGCGATCCCGCCCTGGCGCAATCTTAAGCTTCACTCTGCGGAATCCCTGTTCTACCGCGCTGTCGACGGACTGGATAAGCGCATCCAGCGATTCCGACAGCCCGAACGTCGCGCCGACTTCCACGCGATCTCGGCCACCTCCGAGCAGGCTGGCCAGAGGTTGTCCGGTCCTCGACGCGTACCAATCCCAAACCGCCATCTCCAGTGCAGCCACACTCATTCGATTGCCATACACATCTTGAAAAGCCGTGTAAACGGTTCTGGGATTAACGTCCTGAGCAGTGCCGCGAAGCCATCTCGCGAATCTGGGCACGAGGTGATGGATCAGGATAACCCAAGCGGTGTCCGTGCACTCCTCCGTGTAGGTCGGCTCCGCGAGCGCCACACATTCAGCCCAACCCTCAATCCCGTCGGCATCCTTTAGCTGCACAAGGATAGCCTGCTTCTCGCGAACATGGCCGTGAGCCGTCTGCATTGGAAACTTCAACGGCAGAGAGAGGCGGTATAGCGTGCAAGTCTGAATCATGCGGGAACCCCTCTTGTTCCGACAGCGTAGAAACACCTGCGAGTCATTGTGGTCATTTCAGAGGTATATCGCAACACTAGAGATGTTGCAAGCCATACGAGAAAAGCCACGGGCCCCTCTGATGTGGCTCCGTGGCTTGATACTTACAGGCATGTTTCAGGACACTGATTTGAGGTGATCCATGATGATGGCAGCCGCCTTGAACGTATAAGGCGCAGCATTCATCCACTTGTTTTGCTTCGTCGGCCATCCTGTGAAATGGTCGTCCTTATATTCATACCACAGCTCGCCGTCGAAAACAATGATAGCCGAACGTAATTGTCAGAGAGCGCATGAAAAAGGCCAGGCTGATGTGCCTGACCTTTGTCACTCGCCTGGCAACGACCTACCTTCCCAGGAGGCTGCCCTCCCAGTATTCTCGGCGCTGGAGGTCTTCACGTCCGTGTTCGGTATGGGTACGGGTGTTGCCCCTCCGCTATGGTCACCAGACCGGTTGCGTTTGGCCCTTGCCTTTGTGCATAGGGAGTGTTCAGGTGAAGCCCTCGACCGATTCGTATCTGTCCGCTCCACGCATCACTGCGCTTCCACGCCAGACCGATCCACCTCGTCGTCTTCGAGGGGTCTTACTTCCTTCACGGAATGGGATACGTCATCTTGAGGCGGGCTTCGCGCTTAGATGCTTTCAGCGCTTATCCCTTCCCGACTTGGCTACCCAGCGGTGCCCCTGGCGGGACAACTGGTACACCAGCGGTCGGTTCATCCCGGTCCTCTCGTACTAGGGACAACCCCTCTCACGTATCCTGCGCCCGCGGCAGATAGGGACCGAACTGTCTCACGACGTTCTGAACCCAGCTCGCGTACCGCTTTAATGGGCGAACAGCCCAACCCTTGGGACCGACTTCAGCCCCAGGATGCGATGAGCCGACATCGAGGTGCCAAACCTCCCCGTCGATGTGAACTCTTGGGGGAGATCAGCCTGTTATCCCCGGGGTAGCTTTTATCCGTTGAGCGATGGCCCTTCCACTCGGAACCACCGGGGTCACTAAGCCCGACTTTCGTCCCTGCTCGACCTGTCCGTCTCGCAGTCAAGCTCCCTTTTTGCCTTTTGCACGCTACGCGCGATTTCCATCCGCGCTGAGGGAACCTTTGGGCGCCTCCGTTACCCTTTAGGAGGCGACCGCCCCAGTCAAACTGTCCGCCTGACACTGTCCCGCCTCGCGTCCTCACAAGGCCGGTTAGAACAACCGTGTCCCAAGGGTGGTATCCCAACGCCGACTCCACTCAGGCTGGCGCCCAAGCTTCTCCGTCTCCCACCTATCCTGTACATGGAACACCGTTGTCCCATATCAGGCTACAGTCAAGCTCCACGGGTCTTCCGTCTAACCGCGGGTAACCTGCATCTTCACAGGTACTACAATTTCACCGGGTCTCTCGTTGAGACAGCGCCCAAGTCGTTACGCCTTTCGTGCGGGTCGGAACTTACCCGACAAGGAATTTCGCTACCTTAGGACCGTTATAGTTACGGCCGCCGTTTACTGGGGCTTCGATTCGGACCTTCGGGGGTACACCCCCTAAGCCCTCCTCTTAACCTTCCAGCACCGGGCAGGCGTCAGCCCCTATACGTCGCCTTTCGGCTTCGCAGAGACCTGTGTTTTGCTAAACAGTCGCTTGGGCCTTTTCACTGCGGCTCTTCCTCCAGGAAGAGCGCCCCTTCTCCCGAAGTTACGGGGCCATTTTGCCGAGTTCCTTAACGAGAGTTCTCCCGCGCGCCTTCGTGTTCTCCACGCGCCCACCTGTGTCGGTTTCCGGTACGGGCACCTTCGGCTCGCTAGAGGCTTTTTCTCGGCAGTGTGAACGTCGGGACTTCGGTACTGTCCTTCCCTCCCATCACNGCTCACGCTTTCCAGGGTNCGCAATTTCACTACACCCCAGCTCGCTGCTTGGACGCCTCTTCCATCCGGCCGCTTCCCCTGTCCTCCTGCGTCACCCCTTGCTCAAGCGCCTACGGTGGTACAGGAATGTCAACCTGTTCTCCTTCGGCTACGCCTTTCGGCCTCGCCTTAGGTCCCGACTGACCCTGGGCGGACGAGCCTTCCCCAGGAAACCTTGGGCTTTCGGCGGAGGGGATTCTCACCCCTCTTTCGCTACTCATACCGGCATTCTCACTTCCATGCGCTCCACCTTGCCTTCCGGCTCAGCTTCCCCGCACATGGAACGCTCCCCTACCATGTCGCCATCCCGAGCTTCGGTGTCCGGTTAGCCCCGTTCCATTCCGCGCAGCGCCACTCGACCAGTGAGCTATTACGCACTCTTTCAATGATGGCTGCTTCTAAGCCAACATCCTGGTTGTCTTCGCAGCGCCACATCGTTCCCCACTCAACCGGAACTTCGGGACCTTAGCTGCGGGTCTGGGCTGTTTCCCTCTCGACTACGGACCTTATCGCTCGCAGTCTCACTGCCAGGTTCCTCGACATTGTGGCATTCGCAGTTTGACGAAGCTTGGTAGCCCTCGCGGGCCCCGCACCCCATCAGCGCTCTACCTCCACAACTCATCCCCTGACGCTAGCCCTCAAGCTATTTCGGGGAGAACCAGCTATCACCGGGTTCGATTGGCATTTCACCCCTACCCCCAGTTCATCCCCTGGCTTTTCAACGCCAGTGGGTTCGGGCCTCCATGCGGTGTTACCCGCACTTCACCCTGACCAGGGGTAGATCACCCGGTTTCGGGTCGATGCGGACGAACTCACGCCCTCTTCAGACTCGCTTTCGCTTCGGCTTAGGCTCCTCCGCCTTTACCTCGCTCGCCCGCATCACTCGCCGGTTCATTCTACAAAAGGCACGCCGTCACACCTTTCGGTGCTCCGACTGCTTGTAGGCACACGGTTTCAGGTTCTCTTTCACTCCGCTCCCGCGGTCCTTTTCACCTTTCCCTCACGGTACTCGTTCACTATCGGTCGCCAAGGAGTATTTAGCCTTAGGAGGTGGTCCTCCCAGATTCCTACGGGATTCCTCGTGTCCCGCAGTACTCGGGGTCTGTTTCCACCCTCGTGCGCGCGTTTCGGATACCGGGCTCTCACCGTCTCTGGCCGGCCTTCCCAGACCGTTCTCCTACGCACTCACTCGGGCTGGCTACCCTGCAGCTCGCCGCAAACAGCCCCTCTACCCCGCATGCGCAACGGCTGCAGCCTTTCCCACGCATGCGGTTTAGGCTCCTCCGCTTTCGCTCGCCACTACTCACGGAATCGCGTTTGCTTTCTCTTCCTCGGGGTACTGAGATGTTTCACTTCCCCCGGTTCCCCGCTTAACGCCTTTCGGCCTTAAGCTGCTGGCGCTTCCCGCCAGCGGGTTCCCCCATTCGGACATCCACGGATCTCAGCCCGCTTACGGCTCCCCGTGGCATTTCGGCGTTCGCCCCGTCCTTCTTCGGCTCTTGGCGCCTAGGCATCCACCGTGTGCCCTTCCTAGCTTCACCTTGCCTTTCTCCCTATGCACTTGCCAAGGTCCTCCGAGAGAGCTCTCGCTCCCTCAAAACTAAACACACCCAACCCCCAAACCCGCAAGCCCCGTCCTTCTCCCTAGAAAGGAGGTGATCCAGCCGCACCTTCCGGTACGGCTACCTTGTTACGACTTCACCCCAATCATCGACCCACTTCGGCGGCTGGCTCCCCTTTCGGGGTTACCTCACCGACTTCGGGTGTTGCCGAACTCTCGTGGTGTGACGGGCGGTGTGTACAAGGCCCGGGAACGTATTCACCGCGGCATGCTGATCCGCGATTACTAGCAATTCCGGCTTCATGCAGGCGAGTTGCAGCCTGCAATCCGAACTACGAGCGGTCTTTTTTGGGTTTTCGCTCCGCCTCGCGGCTTCGCCTCCCTTTGTACCGCCCATTGTAGCACGTGTGTAGCCCAGGACATCAGGGGCATGATGATTTGACGTCATCCCCGCCTTCCTCCGACTTACGCCGGCAGTCACCTGTGAGTCCCCGCCTCAACGCGCTGGTAACACAGGTCAAGGGTTGCGCTCGTTGCGGGACTGAACCCAACATCTCACGACACGAGCTGACGACAACCATGCACCACCTGTCTCCTCTGCCCCGAAGGGAAGGTGCATCTCTGCACCCGTCAGAGGGATGTCAAGCCCTGGTAAGGTTCTTCGCGTTGCTTCGAATTAAACCACATGCTCCACTGCTTGTGCGGGCCCCCGTCAATTCCTTTGAGTTTCAGTCTTGCGACCGTACTCCCCAGGCGGAGTGCTTATTGGGTTTCCTTCGGCACTGGGGTGTGTCCCCCCAACACCTAGCACTCATCGTTTACGGCGTGGACTACCAGGGTATCTAATCCTGTTTGCTCCCCACGCTTTCGTGCCTCAGCGTCAGTCACTGTCCAGCAAGGCGCCTTCGCCACTGGTATTCCTCCACATCTCTACGCATTTCACCGCTACACGTGGAATTCCCCTTGCCTCTCCAGCACTCAAGTCAAGCAGTTTCCAGAGCCATCCCATGGTTGAGCCATGGACTTTCACTCCAGACTTGCTCGACCGCCTACGCACCCTTTACGCCCAGTGATTCCGGACAACGCTCGCCCCCTACGTTTTACCGCGGCTGCTGGCACGTAGTTAGCCGGGGCTTCCTCACTCGGTACCGTCTCGCATGGGGGCTTTCCACTCCCCATGCCGCTCTCCCCGAGCAACAGAGCTTTACAACCCGAAGGCCTTCTTCGCTCACGCGGCGTTGCTCCGTCAGGCTTGCGCCCATTGCGGAAGATTCCCTACTGCTGCCTCCCGTAGGAGTCTGGGCCGTGTCTCAGTCCCAGTGTGGCCGGTCACCCTCTCAGGTCGGCTACGCATCGTCGCCTTGGTGGGCCGTTACCCCGCCAACTAGCTAATGCGCCGCGGGCTCCTCTCTCAGCGGCCCAATCGGGCCTTTCCCCGCAAGAAGATGCCTCCTCGCGGGCGTATCCGGCATTAGCGCCCGTTTCCGGGCGTTATTCCGGTCTGAAAGGCAGATTACCCACGTGTTCCTCACCCGTCCGCCGCTGACCTCAAAAGAGGTCCGCTCGACTTGCATGTATTAGGCACGCCGCCAGCGTTCGTCCTGAGCCAGGATCAAACTCTCAATCCAAGTGCTTTATCCTGACCGTTCGGTCACAAGGACTTACGGGCTTGGTGGTCTCGTGTGTTTAGTTTTCAAGGAGCGATTCCCGCGCCACCGCGCGGATTTCCTGCCGCCTCGCGGGCGGCGAGAATGATATTAACACCGATGATGGCCCCATGTCAACACAAAATGGCCACACATTTTATGGAATCCCGCCGTCTCGTTGATTTCGGCCTTTCTGCACAACGAACGCCGCAGTTGGCCGCGAATCTCCGCTTCGAGCCGCCAGTTATGGCCTTCAGCGCTTTGGCGCCTCTCGCCACTTCACCGCCCGGCTGCGGCGCCAACGCATACCGAGTTGTTGCGCACTTGCCGCTTCGGCCGTCGGCCCTTTTTCCCTACTCATCGCCTCGCTTATCACCATGCCGGCGAGGATGAGGAGCACGCCGAGCCAGCGAAGGGGCGAGACGTGATCGCCATTCATGAGCCACGCGCCGACGACGGCCACGGGCAACTCCAGCGTGCCGAGCACGGCCGCCATGCGCCCGCCGATGTGCGGGATGGCGATGAGGGCAAAGAGCGTAGGCAGCACCTGGCTCAGGAGCGCGATCCAAAAGCCCCAGAACAGGGTGGTCGATGGACTAGCAGCGAGATGACGCACAAACGCACCGGGAGGAAACACCGAGAGCACCGCGATGCCGGCGACTGTGACGACCAGTGCGGAGCGGAGCTCGGGAGAGACGGCGGGATCGTTCTGCGCGGAGACAGTCAGATTGATGGCATAGGCGAGCGCGGCGCCGAGGCCGAGCAGGGCGGCGCCCACGGGCACGTTCTTCCATGATGCGCCGGTTGCGCCCACCGCGAGGACGGTGCCGCCGAGGATGAGGAGAAGTCCGAGCCACTTCGCAGGACCAGGCCAGCGGCGGTGCCAGACCGCGTCGATGAGCGTCGCCATCCACACGAACTGGAACATGAACACGATGGCGAGGGAAGCGGGAAGCACGGCGAGCGCACGGTAATAGGTGTAGCAAAACAGCGCATTCATGAGGCCGATGAGCACGATGAGCATCCACTGGCGGCGGTTGATCCGCTTACCGCGATGCCGGAAGATCGCGACGAGCCAAAGACACACCGCAGCGATGGCGTACTGAGCGTCGGTCGCCGTGGCCGGATCGAGCCCAGCCGCGTACGCGATGCGCAACACGGGCGAGACGATGCCGTACATCGCGGCCGCACAGAGCATCATGATGGCGTACAACGCGATCCCTCCTCCGCAGACAGGCGGCCGGCAGGGGGCCGACCGCTGCTCCGCAGATAAGGATAGCGCACATTGCTAGGATTGCCAATTATGTGCGATATCGCGGCGATACTGCGCTCCGTTAAAGTGGATTGACGAAACCGCCGTGTAGGCGCGGTCGATAGCGCCTGGGATATTCTGATCGACCGCGGTGATGGTGAGCACCCGGCCGCCTGAGGTCTCGAGGCGCCCGCCGTCGCCGAAGCGCGTCCCCGCATGAAACACCGTCACGCCCTCCGGGATTTCACCCGGCAGCTCGATGGGCACCCCCGTCTCCGACGAAGCCGGATACCCCGCGCTCGCCATCACCACGCACACCGCCGCGTCCTGGCGCCACGAAACCATGGCGGGATCGAGGCGATCGTGCGCTACCGCCCACATGACCTCGAACAGATCGCCCGCGAAAAGCGGCAGGACCACCTCGGTCTCCGGATCGCCGAAGCGGCAGTTGAACTCCACCACCTTCGGCCCCTCATCGGTCAGCATGAGCCCGGCGTACAGCACGCCGCGGTACACCACGCCCATCTCGCGCAGGCGCGCGAGCGTCGGCCGCACAATCTCTCGGGTGACGCGGTCGATCACGTCCTCGGTCACGCGGGGCACAGGCGAGAATGCTCCCATGCCGCCCGTGTTCGGGCCGCGATCGCCGTCCAACAGGCGCTTGAAGTCGCGCGCGGGGAGCATCGGCACGGCGTTGTGCGCGTCCACGAAGTACATGAGCGATAGCTCCACGCCCTGCATGAATTCCTCGATCACGACACGCCGGCCGGACGTGCCGAACCGCCCGCGGACGAGCATCTCCTCGAGCGCGGCCTCCGCTTCTGTCACGGTTTCTGCCACCACCACGCCCTTTCCCGCCGCGAGCCCGTCCGCCTTGACGACAATGGGCGCGCCCTGCGCGCGGACGTACGCGCGCGCCTCCTCCACGTCCGAAAACGCCCGATGGCGCGCGGTCGGCACGCCCGCCTCCTCCATGACGCGCTTGGAAAACGCCTTGGACGCCTCGAGCTGCGCCGCCTCGCGGCTCGGGCCAAAGACCGGGATGCCCGCCACGGCGAGCGCGTCCGCCATGCCCTCGGCCAGCGGCTGCTCGGGGCCCACCACGACGAGATCGATACCCGTGTCCTGACAGAATCGGATCAAAGCGCCGTGATCGGACGCGGCGACGGGCACAAGCTCAGCCAACGCCGCCATGCCCGGGTTCCCTGGCGCCGCGTACAGCTCGGGCCGGCTCGCGCTCTGCGCCAGCTTCCAGACGATGGCGTGCTCGCGAGCGCCCTGGCCGACGACGAGCACGCGCGGGCGCCGCACTTCGTTTGCCATGGATTCTCCCCCTTGATTCAGCGCAGGTTTCAATGCAAGAAATGCCGTTCGCCGGTGAACACCATCGCGATCCCGGCCTCATCCGCGGCGGCGATGCTGTCCTCGTCGCGGATGGAACCCCCCGGCTGGACGATGGCGGCAATGCCCGCGCGCGCCGCGGCGTCGACGGTGTCTCGCATCGGGAAGAACGCGTCCGACGCCAACACCGCGCCCTTCGCCCGCGTCCCCGCTTGCTTGAGGGCGATCTCGGCCGCGCCGACGCGGTTCATCTGCCCCGCGCCGATGCCGAGCGTCTTATCCCGCTCTGCCACGACGATGGCGTTCGACTTGACGAACTGCACCGCGCGCCACGCGAAGCGAAGCGCCTCATATTCGGCGTCCGTGGGCGCCCGCTTCGTCACGACGCGCCAACTGCGCGGATCGATGGGCGTGGCGAGATCGACCGTCTGCGCCAGGAAGCCGCCCGTCACGCGCCGGAACGTCACGTCGCCGGGGCGCCACAAGGGCTGCGACATGTCGACCGAGAGAAGGCGCAGGTTCTTCTTCTTGGCGAGGACCTCGCGCGCCCCCTCGCTGAACGACGGCGCGATGACAATCTCGAGGAAGATGCCGGCGAGCCGTTCCGCCAGCCCGCGGTCCACCTCGCGGTTCAGCGCAACAATGCCGCCGAAGATGGAGACGGGATCCGCCTCGTACGCCCGCTCGAACGCCTGCTCAAGGGTCTCGCCCCGGCCAATGCCGCACGGATTCATGTGTTTCACCGCCACCGCGACGGGCTCGCGGAAGTCGTCGAACGCGCGCAGGATCTGAAGCGCGCTGTCGGCGTCCTGAATGTTGTTATAGGAGAGTTCCTTGCCCTGAAGCTGCTCCGCGCGCGCGATGGTGGCTTTGGTGGCGTTCGGCTCCATGTAAAACTGGGCGCGCTGGTGCGGATTCTCCCCGTAGCGCAGGTCCTGCTTCGCGACGCCCGTCACGTGGAACACCTGCGGCCAGTCGCCCGCCACCTCGGCGCTTACGTCGAGATGACCCGCCAGGTAGTCGGCGATGAGCGCGTCGTAGCGCGAAATGGTCCGGAACACCTTCGCGGCGAGCTCGCGGCGAAGCGCCCGCGGCACCTCTCCTTGGCGCAGCGCTTGAAGGACGCGATCGTAATCCGCGGGGTCGATGACGGGCAGCACGAATTCGTGATTTTTGGCGGCGCTTCTCAACATGGCCGGGCCGCCGATGTCGATCATCTCGATGGCCTCTTCGTCCGCCACGCCCTCGCGCTCGATGGTCTTCGCGAAAGGGTACAGGTTCACGACGACGAGATCGATGGCGCGGATGCCGTGCTCCTCGATCTGCCGGACGTGCTCGGGCACATCGCGGCGCGCGAGCAGGCCGCCGTGCACCTTGGGGTGGAGCGTCTTCACGCGGCCGTCCAGAATTTCCGGAAAGCCGGTGTGCTCGTCGATGGGCGTGACCGGAATGCCCGACTGCTCCAGCAATTTCGCAGTGCCGCCGGTCGAGAGGATATCGAAGCCGAGATCCCTGAGCGCCTCGCAGAAGGGGACAATCCCGCCCTTGTCATACACGCTCACGAGCGCCAGTTTCGCCACGTTCCCACTCCTTTGTGCGGTTGCCCCGCTCTCTACTCATATGAACCTCACGCCCCGCGCCCCGCGCGCGACGCGCCCGATGTCGTACACCGCCTCGCCCTCGACCTGAAGAAGCTCCGCCGCGCGCGCGGCCTCCGCCTCCGGCAGGGCGATGACGTAGCCGATGCCGAGATTCCAGATGCGCGACGCCTCCTCGAAGGAAAGGCCGCTCGCCTCAAGCAGCCACTGAAACACCGGCTGCATCGGCCACGATCCGCGCCGCACCTGCGCCTCGCATCCCTCCGGCATCACGCGCGGCAGGTTGTCGACAATCCCGCCGCCCGTGATGTGCGCCATCGCGGACACCCGCACGCCTTCGCGCAGGAGCCTGAGCACGCTCTTGACGTAGATCCGCGTGGGGCGCAAAAGCACCTCGGCCACATCCGCGTCCTCGCCGGGGAACGGATCGGTCAGCCGAAGGCCGTGCTCGGCCACGAGTTTGCGCACGAGGGAGTAGCCGTTCGAGTGCACGCCGTTTGACGCGAGCCCGAGGAGCACGTCGCCCTCCCGCACGGCCGATCCGTCCACCATCTCCCCGCGATTGACGCAGCCCACAGCGAAGCCGGCGAGATCGTACTCCCCATCGCCGTACATGCCGGGCATCTCGGCCGTTTCGCCGCCCACGAGCGCGGCGCCCGCCTGGCGGCAGCCCTCCGCCACGCCTGACACCACGGCCTCGGCCACGCCGACGTCGAGCTTGCCGACGGCCAGATAATCGAGGAAGAAGAGCGGCTCCGCGCCCACCGTCAGGATGTCGTTCACGCACATCGCCACGCAGTCAATGCCGATGGTGTCGTGCCGCCCCGCGGCGATGGCGATCTTCAGCTTCGTGCCGACGCCGTCGGTGCCGGAAACCAGGACGGGTTCCGGGAATCGGGCGAGATCGAGCGCGAACCCGCTGGCAAAACCACCGATGGCCGCCAGCACCTCGGGCCGAAGGGTCGCCTTGGCCAGTCCCGCGTACCGCTTCGCCGCCTCGTTTCCCGCGTCGATGTCGACGCCCGCTTGCTTGTACAGATCCAACGTTCACCCTCCTATGCGGATGGGCTCCATGCCCTCGTTCAGCGTCTGATCGATCAAACTCGTCGGATAGCGGCGCGTAAAGCACGCGTTGCAGAACGGCAC
Organism: Alicyclobacillus acidocaldarius subsp. acidocaldarius Tc-4-1; assembly: GCF_000219875.1. Classification (NCBI taxonomy): domain Bacteria; kingdom Bacillati; phylum Bacillota; class Bacilli; order Caryophanales; family Alicyclobacillaceae; genus Alicyclobacillus; species Alicyclobacillus acidocaldarius. Next base: position 530,180 of record NC_017167.1, on the reverse strand, counting down.
GGGCGATCCCGGCGGAAAGCCGAACGCCTGCATGAGTTCATCCACCGTGAGAAACTCCAGCGAATCCGCCTCAATGGCGCGCCGGATCTCTTCAATGGAATGGCGCGCCGCGATGAGTTCGTCCTCCTTCGCCGTGTCGATCCCGTAGTGGCACGGGCTGACGTACGGCGGGCTCGAGATGCGGACGTGCACCTCGAGCGCCCCCGCGCCGCGCAGCAGCCGCACAATGCGCCGCGACGTGGTGCCCCGGACGATGGAATCGTCGATGAGGACGACGCGCTTGCCTTCGACCACCGAGCGCACGGCGTTCAGCTTCAGCCGCACGCCGAGATCGCGCAGCTCCTGCGAAGGCTGGATGAACGTGCGGGCGATGTACTTGTTTTTGATGAGCCCCGTCTCGAGCGGAAGCCCGCTCTGCTCGGCGTATCCCGCCGCCGCCGACACGCTCGAATCCGGCACGCCAATCACGATGTCGCCCGGCGCAGGATGCCGCTCGGCCAGGATGCGCCCGAGCTGTTTTCGCACGCTGTGCACGTTCCAGCCGTCCACGTCGCTGTCCGGCCGCGCGAAGTACACGTGTTCGAACGTGCACATGCGCCTTGCGCGGCGGGGAGCGAAGCGGACGGAGCGCACGCCGTGGTGCGTGATGTGCAGCAGCTCGCCCGGCTCCACGTCGCGCACGAGCGTGGCGCCCACCGTCTCGAAGGCGCAGGATTCGGACGCCACCACGTGCGCGTCCCCGAGCCGCCCGAGCACCATCGGGCGCAGGCCGAACGGATCGCGCACGGCGATGAGCTCGTCATCACTCAGGATGACGAGCGCGAAGCCGCCCTCGATCTTCTGCACCGCGCGGGCGACGAGATCGGCCAAATCGCCAGCGCCCTCCTTCGCGATGAGGTGCGCGATGACCTCGGTGTCCGACGTCGTCTGGAACAGGCTCCCCTGTTCCTCCAACTGAATGCGCAGAAACCGCGCGTTGACGAGGTTGCCGTTGTGCGCAATGGCGAAATTGCGCGCGTGCGTCGCGAGCGCGATGGGCTGCGCGTTCTGAATGGTGTTCGATCCGGCCGTCGAGTAGCGTACGTGGCCGATGGCGGCGTGGCCATGGAGCCCCTCGAGCTCGCCCGCGCGAAACACGTCGGTCAAAAGCCCGAGGCCCTTGTGGCTGTACATGCGTGATCCGTCGGTGGAAGTGATGCCAGCCGCCTCTTGTCCGCGGTGCTGAAGCGCGACGAGCCCGTAGTACGTCAGCGCTGCCGCCCGCGGGTGACCAAAGATGCCAAAGACGCCACACTCTTCGCGCGGCTTATCGCCGTAAGTCGCCTGCTTTTCCACGCTATCCACGCCTGGTCTCTCCTTTTTGGTCAAAGCGTTGCGCGCGAGTCGACAGCATCCTGGCGAAGGAGGCTTGGAATGGCAGTGCGATAGGCCTCCTCCAAGTCGGCGAGCGAAACGCGGACGAGATCGCCCGCAAATGAGACTTCGAGATACGGCGCATCAGTGAATTCCCCTGCGACGCGCGCCGGGACGTCGAGCGCGCGAGCGAGATGGAGGAGCGCATCGAGCGCATCCGGGGAAACGGCGGCGATGGCGCGCCCCTGCGCTTCGGAAAACAGCCAGCCGGCTGGCTGCACGCCGTCGGGCGCGATGAGCGACGCGCCGCACCCTGCTCCGATGGCCATTTCCGCGATGGCGACGGCCAGGCCGCCTTCGGACACATCATGTACGGCCGCGGCGGCGCGCTCCGCGGCGATGCGCTGCAGGAGTTGGTGCAGGCGGCGCTCCGCGGCGAGATCGAGATACGGTGCGTCGCCCACCGGCTCGCCACACGCTAGTTCAGCGAAGAGCGATCCGTCGAGATCATCGTCCTCGCGCCCGAGGAGGACGAGCTTCAGCCCACGCGCCTCGCGCGGCACAGACGGCATGCGGCGGGAAATGCCGTCCAGCACGCCGACGCAGCCGACGATGGGCGTCGGATCGATGTCCTGACCGCGCGACTCGTTGTAGAGCGACACGTTGCCGCTGACCACGGGCGTGTCGAGCGCCCGACACGCCTCGGCCATGCCGTCGATGGCGTCGGACAACTGGCGCATGACCGCGGGCTTTTCGGGATTGCCGAAGTTGAGGCAGTTGGTGATGGCGAGCGGCCTGGCGCCCACCGCGGCGACGTTGCGCGCGGCTTCCGCCACCGCGATGGCGCCGCCCTTTTTCGGATTCAACCGGACGTAGCGCGCGTTGCCGTCGGTCGCCATGGCCACCGCCTTGTCGAGATCCGGCACCTTGACGAGCGCTGCGTCCATGCCGGGACCCAACACGGTCTGCGCACGCACCATCGTGTCGTACTGGCGGTACACCCACGACTTGTCGGCGACGTTCGGATGGCGCATGACGTCGAGCCAGGCCCCCGCGAGATAGCTCGGCTCGGGAATGGACGCCCGCTTCGGCGATACGGGCGGGCCAACCGGCCGCTCGTACACCGGCGCCTCATCGACGAGCGCGCGGACTGGGATTTCCGCGACCACTTCCCCGTGCCACAAGAGGCGCAGCATGCCGTCGTCCGTGACGCGGCCCACGTCGGCCACCTCGAGGCCATAACGGCGAAAGATGGCGAACGCCACCTCCTCCTTGCCGCGCTCGAGCACGACGAGCATGCGCTCCTGCGACTCGGACAGCATCATCTCGTACGGGGTCATGCCCGTCTCCCGCACCGGGACGCGATCCAGCACGAGCTCGATGCCGCCGCCCGCTCGGCTCGCCATCTCCGCGGACGACGAGGTCAGTCCGGCCGCGCCCATGTCCTGAATGCCGACAACCGCGCCGGTGGCGATGAGCTCGAGGCACGCCTCCATCAGGAGCTTGCCGAGGAAGGGATCGCCCACCTGCACCGCCGAGCGCTCCTTCTCCTCCGGATCCTCGGCCGATGCGAACGTGGCGCCGTGGATGCCGTCGCGGCCCGTGCGCGCGCCGACGACGAAGACCGGGTTGCCGACGCCCTTGGCCTCCCCGCGGACGATGCGGTCTGCCCGCAGGATACCGACGCACATCGCGTTCACCAGCGGGTTCTGGCGGTACGTCGGCGAAAACTGCACCTCGCCCCCCACCGTGGGGATGCCTACGCAGTTCCCATATCCGCCAATGCCAGCCACCACCTGCGTGAACAAATACCGCGTGCGCGCGTCGTCCAGCGGCCCGAAGCGCAGGCTGTCGAGAAACGCGATGGGCCGGGCGCCCATGGTGAAGATGTCGCGCAGGATGCCGCCGACGCCCGTCGCCGCGCCCTGGTACGGCTCGACGGCGGAGGGGTGATTGTGGCTCTCCATCTTGAACGCGACGGCCCAACCGTCGCCGATGTCCACCACGCCCGCGTTTTCCCCGGGGCCCTGCAGCACCTGCAGGCCCGTCGTCGGGAACCTGCGCAGGTGCACCTTGGAGCTCTTGTAGCTGCAGTGCTCCGACCAGAGCACGCCGAAGATGCCCGCCTCGACGTAGTTCGGCAGCCGGCCGAGCTTCTCCACCACCCGCTCGTACTCGCTGTCCGAGAGCCCCAGGCTTCGGTAGATGGCGCCATCCCGGATCTCTTCTGGCGTTGGCTCACGCATGCGTTAGGCCCTCCTCGACGTGCGCGTGAATCGATTGAAACATGCGAATGCCGTCCTCCGAACCCATCCAGTCGATCACGGCCCGCTCGGGGTGCGGCATGAGGCCAAGCACGTTCCGCCTGGCGTTCAAGATGCCCGCGATGTCGTCCACGGATCCGTTCGGATTCTCGACGTAGCGGAACGCCACGCGGCCGTCGCGGCGAAGCTCGTCCAAGACCTCGTGCTCCGCGTGATAGCGGCCTTCGCCGTGCGCGATGGGAATGCGAATGACCTCCCCGGGCTGATACAGGCGCGTGAACGGGGAATCGTTCGTCTCCACGCGAAGTTTCGCGATCTCGCAGCGAAACTGAAGATGATGGTTGGCGAGGAGCGCCCCCGGCAATAGCCCCGCCTCCGTCAAGATCTGAAACCCGTTGCAGATGCCGATGACCGGCTTGCCGCGCTCGGCCTCGCGCGCGACCGCGCGCACCACGGGCGAGAACCGCGCGATGGCACCCGTGCGGAGATAATCTCCGTAGGAGAACCCGCCCGGCAACACAATCGCGTCGTAGGCGCTGAGATCCTCCGCGTCGTGCCAGACGAGATCGACCGCATCCCCCGTCACCAGGCGGATGGCCTGCTCGGCGTCGCGATCGCAATTGGACCCGGGAAACACCACCACCGCCCACCTCATTGGCCTCGCTCCTTGATTTCGAACGCGTACGTCTCCATGACGGGGTTGGCGAGCACCTTCTGGCACATCTCGTCCACCTGGCGCGCCGCCGCCTGTTCGTCTTCCGCCTCGAGCGTCATCTGAATGAACTTGCCGATGCGCACCTCGCCCGCGCCTTCAAAGCCGAGCGACACGAGGGCGCCGTGCACCGCGTGCCCCTGCGGATCGAAGACGGACGGCTTCAACCACACCTTGACCTCGACCTCAAACTGCTTCAACGCGCCACGCCTCCTTTGAGCCGCGCCCACACCTCTTGATACGCCTGTTCGACGCCGCCGAGATCGCGCCGGAACCTGTCTTTATCCAGTTTCTCCCTCGTTCGTTCATCCCAAAGCCGGCATGTGTCCGGGGAGATTTCGTCCGCCAGGACGATCTCGCCCGACGGAAGCCGCCCGAACTCCAGCTTGAAGTCGACGAGGATGAGCCCGGCCTCGCGGAAGCGCCGGACAAGAAGATGGTTCACGGCGAGCGCGAGGCGCCGAAGTTCCTCGAGGTCGTCCGCCGTGGCCAGGTGCAGAATGAGAGCGTGATCGTCCGTCACGAGCGGATCGCCGAGCGCGTCGTTCTTGTAGTAGAACTCGACCAAAGGCCGCTCCAGCACCGTGCCCTCTTCGATGCCAAACCGCTTGGAGAAGCTGCCGGCCGCGAGGTTGCGGACGACGACCTCGAGCGGGATGATCTCCACCTTGCGCACCAGGGTCTCTCGTTCAGAGATTTCTTCCACGAAGTGTGTCGGCACACCGTGCTCCTCGAGGTAGCGGAACAGGAGGTTGCTCATCTGGTTGTTGATGGCGCCCTTGCCGACAATGGTGCCGCGCTTCTCCCCGTTGAACGCGGTGGCGTCGTCTTTGTACAGGATGCGCACCACGCCGGGGTCGGACGTCGCAAACACCTTTTTCGCCTTGCCTTCGTAGAGCAGCGTTTCCTCGGCCATTTCGCCCATCCTTTCGTGCGAGCGTCGTGAGCGCGGCTCACATGCCAAAGCGGTGAAAGATGGTGTCGACGTGCTTCAAATGCCAGGACGGATCGAACAGCTCCTCAATCTCCTCGGGCGAAAGGTGCGCCCTGACGCTATGGGACGCGAGGACGAGGTCCTTGAACGATCTCGCCTCTTCCCACGCCTGCATCGCGAGGGGCTGGACGGTGTCGTACGCCTCCTCGCGCGACAGGCCCTTGTCCACAAGCGCGGTCATGACGCGCTGCGAGAACACGAGCCCGTGCGTCCGATCCATGTTGCGGCGCATGTTCTCGGGGTAGACGTGCAGATCGGTCAAGATGCGGTTCATGCGGTTCAGCATGTAGTCGATGAGAATCGTCGCGTCCGGCAGCACGATGCGCTCCACGGACGAGTGGCTGATGTCGCGCTCGTGCCAGAGCGGCACGTCTTCGAGCGCGGGCACGACGTAGCCGCGCAGCACGCGCGAGAGCCCGGAGATCTGCTCGCACGACACCGGGTTTCGCTTGTGCGGCATGGCGGAAGATCCTTTCTGCCCCTTGTAGAACGGCTCCTCCACCTCGCGCACCTCGGACTTCTGCAGCGCCCGGATCTCGGTCGCAATCTTGTCGAGCGTGGTGCCGAGGAGCGCCAGGGTGAAGATGAATTCCGCGTGCCGATCCCGCTGCAACGTCTGCGTGCTGATGGGCGCGGGCTTCAATCCGAGCCTCGAGCAGACGTATTCCTCCACTCGCGGATCGACGTTCGCGTACGTGCCCACGGCACCGGAGATCTTGCCGTAGCGCATGCGCTCGCTCGCCGCGTCGAACCGCTCGAGATCGCGCTCCAATTCGGCGTACCAGAGCAGGCACTTGAGACCGAACGTGGTGGGTTCCGCGTGCACGCCGTGCGTGCGGCCCATCATGACGGTGTACTTGTGCTTTTTCGCGAGCGCTTCGAGCGTCGCCAGGAGTTGCTCCACGTCCTCGCGGATGATCTCGATGGGCCGGCGCAGCTGCGCCATGAGCGCGGTGTCCACCACGTCCGTCGACGTCAGCCCGTAGTGCACCCACTTCCGTTCCGGGCCGAGCGACTCGGAGACCGCACGGGTGAACGCCACCACGTCGTGGCGCGTCTCCTGCTCGATCTCGAGCACCCGGTTCACGTCGAAGCGCGCGCGCTCGCGGATGAGCCGCGCGTCTTCCTTCGGGATGACGCCGAGTTCCGCCCACGCCTCCACGGCGAGGATTTCGACTTCCAGCCACCACCGCATCTTTTCTTCGAGTGTCCACAGGCTCGCCATCTCAGGCCGGCTGTACCGGTCGATCACGCCACATCCTCCTCGTAGGAACCGATTGTCGCCCCGATCCCTGGGGCCCTCTTGGCGCGCTTGCGCGGCGCGCATCTCTCTCACGAGCGTACCCGACACGCCCATGGTAACACGAAACGGCCGGGCATCCGAACGTTCATTGTGAATTCCAATTGAACGTTCGATCGCGCGGGTACAGACTCGCCCGCAGGCGAGTCACTCCCACTCGATGGTCGCGGGCGGCTTCGACGTGATGTCGTACACGACGCGGTTGATGCCCGGGACCTCGTTGACGATGCGCGTCGAGATCGCCGCCAAGACGTCCCAGGGAATGCGGGCGAAGTCCGCCGTCATGCCCTCCTGCGACAGGACCGCGCGGACGGCGAGTGTATAGGCGTACGTCCGCTCGTCGCCCATCACGCCCACGGTGCGGTTCCCGGTCAGCACAGTGAAGTACTGCCAGATCTCGCGATCGAGCCCCGCCTTCGCGATTTCCTCGCGCAAGATGGCGTCCGACTCGCGCACGAGATGTAGTTTCTCTTCCGTCACGTCGCCGATGATGCGGATGGCGAGCCCGGGCCCCGGGAACGGCTGCCGCCAGACAATCTCGGGCGCCAGTCCCAGCGCTTCGCCCAGTCGGCGCACCTCGTCCTTGAACAGGTCGCGCAGCGGCTCGATGATCTCAAAGCGTACGTCTTCTGGAAGCCCACCCACGTTGTGGTGCGACTTGATGGTGGCCGCCGTGTGCGTCCCGCTCTCGATGATGTCCGTGTAGAGCGTGCCCTGCACGAGGTAGTCGAACGGGCCGAGGCGCTCCGACTCCTCCTCAAACACGCGGATGAACTCCTCGCCGATGATCTTCCGCTTCCGCTCCGGATCTGTCACGCCCTCGAGGCGGCCGAGAAACCGCTCCTTCGCGTCCACCCGCACCACGTCGATGCCGAGCTTGTCGCGCAGGCTCTGCATCACGCTGTCGCTCTCGCCCTTGCGCAAAAGGCCGTGATCGACGAACATGGCCGTCAGCTGATGGCCGATGGCGCGATGCACCAGCGCCGCCGCCACCGACGAATCGACCCCGCCCGAGATGGCGACGAGCACGCGCCTGTCACCTACGCGCTCGCGGATGCTTTGGATGGACTCGTCGATGAAGTTGGTCATCGTCCAGTCCCCACGGCAGCCGCAGATATCGAACAGGAAGTTGCGGAGAAGATCCGTGCCGTGGTCCGTGTGATGGACCTCAGGGTGAAACTGGACGGCGTAGAGCCGTGCGTCGGGCTTCGACATGGCCGCGATGGCGCCATTGTCGGTGACGGCGTCGAGGCGAAAGCCCTCGGGCACCTTGGTGACCACGTCGCTGTGGCTCATCCACACGCCCTGGCGAACCGGCAGTCCGCGAAACAGATCGGCGCCTGACTTCACCTCAATGGACGCCCGCCCGTACTCGCGCACGGCGCCGCGCGCCACGTCCGCCTCGAATCGCTTGGCCAGAAGCTGCATGCCATAGCAGATGCCGAGAATGGGGACGTCGAGGTCGAACACGTCGGGATCGACGTCCGGCGCGCCTTCCGCAAACACGCTCTTCGGGCCGCCCGAGAAGACGATGCCCTTCAGCGGGCGCTTTCTCAGCGCTTCGGCGGAGATGGTGTGGGGCAGAAGCTCGGAGTACACGCCGAGCTCACGGATGCGCCGTGCAATCAGCTGGTTGTACTGGCCTCCGAAGTCGAGGACGGCCACAAGTTCATGCATCGACTGGCACTCCTTTGCGGGAAAGGTCGCGAGGAACGGCTACGACAACGGGCCGATCCCGCACGTCCACGAGGATCGGCCCGTCCAAGCCGGAAGAAGCACACGACGACGCGAGGCACGGCGCCTCCGGCGCGGAGCGCGTGCGTACCCGGCTGCGTGTATGCGACGTTCCTGCCCGACCTCGTAGCAAGGCGATTTACGGTCGCCTCGTAGAGACTGCCGGGCCATATTCCCGGCATTATACGAGTCTCGGATTACGCACCCATTCTATCGGTTTCGACATAGGGCGTCAATTCGGGAAAACAAGGGCGAACCCCGGTCTCCCGGAATTCGCCCCGCCAAATCAAGCTGATCTTCCTCCAGTGCTCCTCCCCGCCAGCGTTCTGCGTCAAGAAGGGCCTGAGTCAAGTCCCAACGCTCCCATGTCCGTCGCCCTGAAGACCTTCGAGGGAGAAGAAGACTCGATTGGGTGTGTAGTTGTTGGCAACGGACACGAGTTGACTGCGGTCCGCGTTGCCCGCCACGAGGAAGGTGCGGGAACCATACGGATACCACAAGCTGTTCACACCTTGGGCGCTCTGGAACTCCGCCTGCACGCCAGACGCCAGTCGAACACTGGACACGCCCTCTCGAAGCGATGGCTCGCGGTTTGACATGATAAAGCAAACCATCTTATCGGCGCTCGTGTAGATGTCCACGTCGCCGACATCTGGCACAGAGACGGGCCCTGTGGTCTGCGCCTTGGAGAGCGACGCGCCGTCCAGATCTTTACTCTGGCCCTCGGACGAAGGCAATAAGAACAGGGCGTCCGTCTTCCGCACGCCATTTTTGTTACCGACCACCAGAACCCCTTGGGTCTTCGAGACGCGAGGGATCCTTACACGCACAACTTCAACATTCTGAATTCGAAACTGATTCACCACATCGCTCGCCACGGGATAGCCCTTTGAGCCGTCCGAGAACTGCCACTGAACCGAATGCAGAATGCCCGGCAAGGGATTTGTCACTGGGGAGCGACGTTTTGAATCACGGCCATTCGAAGGGACACCTGCTGCTGAGGCGGGGCGGCGTGAGTCTGTATGGGTCCGCCGCAGACCGTCAGGAGCCCTGTGCACAACATGAAAAAAAGAGCAACCTGCGTTTCACACGATCACCTCGATTCGAGGAATAGGTCGCTTTCGCTTGCACTGGAATCCGTCATGCTGCGAGATGCCTAACTTATCCATACTCCGTCGATTCGCGCCGCGAACCACGCAATTGTCGCCACCACCGATGCCTGAACACCTATCTGAGGTTCCCTCACCCAGCTGACGCCGCCACGCGAGTCCACCGCCTGACCTCTCCGTCCATCACCGACGTTACCTCGCCGCGGCTCTCCATCAAATCGAGGTGGCCCTGCACCTCAGACAGCCCCAGCATGACCAGGGGGCCCTCCAGCTTCGGGAAGAGACGGCGGGTGATCTCCGCCACGGTCGTCGCGCCCTCCGCCAACGCTTCGCGGATCTGCGCGCAGCGCGACTCGTGCTCGGCGAATCGCCTGTCGATGAGCGCCCGATGGTCCGCAAACGGATCCCCGTGACCGGGATACACCTGGACGAGATCCAGGGCGCGAGTGCGCGCCATCGATGCACGGTAATCGAGCAGGGGCTTAGGGCGAGGGGCGGACGGATCGACCGGCGGCTCGACAAACGCGTTCGCCGAGATGGTGGGCAGCAGGTGATCGCCCGCGATGGCGTGACCGGCGGGATCCACCATAAAGATGTCGGTGCGGCTGTGGCCGGGTACGTACATCACTCTCCAGTCGCGCCCGCCCGCGCGGACCACATCGCCATCGCGAACGTAGACGACGTCGCGCCAATCGTACTTTTGCATCCAGATGCGCGACTCCCAACGGACGTCCGATCCGGCCTCGCGGGCAAATGCCGCGTAAAACGCGTCGAACCGCCGGTGTTCTTCTTCCCCGAGCTCGACGATGCGGCGCGCCGCCTCGGAGACGACGATGCGCGCGCCGGAAGCACGCTGAACAGCGGAAACGCCTCCGATGTGATCCAGATGCATATGCGTCACGACAATCTGTTCGATGTCTGCGAACCGCACCCCGTGCCGCGCGAGTCCCTCCTCGAGCTGCACAAGGGACTTGGGAAATGGCAGCCCTGAGTCCACCAGCGTGAGTGGATCGCCTAAAATGAGGTATGCGTTCACGTGATCTTCGGGATACGGCGTCTCAATCCGCACCCGCTCGATGCCCGTCTGCATGGCCATCCCTCGGTTCTAAGTTGAAGTTCTCTTTCAATCTTACCACGCTTTGCCGGAGAACGCGCATGAATATTCAAAGATGAAATCGCGTTGTGCCCTTGCAACCGCATGGGCAGATGGAGAGCCAAAAGCGCTAACGGGTTCGCGCAGGGCCCCGCGTGCAGCCGCTTCAAGCCACTGGGAGAGCGTGGCCGAGAGATCTCGCCAGCCTGCGGGCTCGGACGCCTGCAATTCGCGACCGTACAGGTTCGCCTCGGCGGCCCGAAGCCAAGGCCCAAAAGCATCCGCTGCGCCGGCGAGATCGGCGAGCGGCCGCAAGTCGCGCAGCGTGGCGCTCGGAGGCAGGCCGAGCGCCGCCCGGGCCTCGCCGACGAGCCGCAGGAACGCGTCGAAGTCGCCCTGCGGCGCTTTGCGGCGCCGCCGGACCCGTCTCACGGCCCAAAGGGCGCCCAGCGCCGCCGCAACGCCACCGAGCGCGACGGGCGCCACCACACGCACCTCGGGCCTGACGACCGGCAAAGATGCGGGCGCTTCGCCGTGACGGCCTGATCTCGGCTCCTTCCCAGTGGGGCCGCGCACGGGCGCAGATACGGGGGCGAACGTCATGGCAAAGCCCGGCGTCGGATCGAAGGGAATCCATCCAAAATAAGGAAAGTATACCTCTATCCACGCGTGTGCGTCCGCCTCAGATACCACATACGTGTCCGGCGCCACCTCGTTCTGAGCGCTGACGGCAAAACCGGTGACAAAGCGCGTCGGCACGCCGAGGGTGCGCAGCATCACCGCGGCGGCACTCGCGAAGTTGTCGCAGTACCCGCGGTGCGTGTCAAAGAGAAACTGCGCGACGTAGTCCTGCCCTGGCTGTGGAACCGGCACGTCCGACACGTCGTACCGCTCGTGCGCGGCGAGATATTGGATGATGGCGTTGACCATCTCGTACTCCGTCACCGCATGCGCGTTCGTTACAATGCGCGCTGCCAACTGCCTGACGCTCGCCGGCAACTCAGCGGGCAACTGGGTGTCGACTGCCCGGGTGCTGGCCGGAATGTCGCGCCGCACATCGGCAAAAGGTGCGCTGACCGAGGCGAGGCGTGCGTACGGGTTGTTCGGGACGGCCACCTCCAGCTCATACGATTCTCCCGGGCCGAGCGGCGCCGCCTTGATGTTGCCCTGCAAGGTGTCGATCGCGAACTCGTTTCCGTAGAGGCCCGGCAGCCGCAGGACGCGATCGACCGCATACGGCGCAAGGAGGTCCGACGTGTTGACGGCGCCTTTCACCGACACAGCGACGTCCATCACGCGATAGGGGAGGTGCGCGAACGGCAGACCGCCCGGGAGGGGCTGGCCCACGGCCGCGGTGGCGACGTCCGATCCGTCGAGCGGGACGGACATCCAGCCCTGCCCCGTGTAGTCGGACAGCACCTGTCCGCGCAGATCGAGGGGGATGGGCGTTCGGACTTCGAGGACAGGCTGCGGATCCGTCACGAGCGAGCCGCCGAGATGGCTGTCGTCCAGGCTGTAGCCCGTGCGCGCGGGCGTCTGCGGCACGAGCGACATCACGATGCGTGCCACACTCGGCGCAAGGGGACCTTTCGGTGCCAAGAACGCGCATAATGCGCCGCACAGTACAACCCCCGCGCCCACCCCCGCGACGCGTTGCCAGTCGGGCTCTACCGCCTCCCCCTCCCAGCGAGCGTAGGCAAAAAGAACGAGCATGACGGCGAGACAGACAAGCTCCAGGCCCACGCCCGCCACCGGGTGTGCCAGCGAGACTGCGACAAGTCCCGTCTGCGCGACGGCGTTGTAGAGGAGCCACGTGAGAGGCCGCCGATACGCGTACCGAACGAGTGCCATCGCCGCCAATCCAGCCAGGCTGAAGGCGTACAGCCGCCACACGGTGTCCGCGACACTCGACGGCCACCCGGCAAGGCCGGCCGTCTCGGCTATCGCGGCGGCTTGGACAGCCACGAGGGCCATCCATGCGACGACGCGCTGCCAGCGATTCGCCAGCGCGGCGGCAAGACACATAGCAAACCAAAACGCCTCCACCTCGAGCGCCGCGCGCCGAGCGAGCACCCATGCCACCGGCGAAAGCGCGATCACGACCCACGCAAACCAGAGGAGGTTTCGCACCAGACGCCGAGCAAGCTGATGGGCCATCGGTGCTCCCTCCTTTTCCTCGCTAACTGCGGCAATGGGCCGTTTCACGCCGCGCACCTTTGTGCCCCGCGTCCGCAATGGCCCAAACATCCACCGCTGACACCGTCACCGCACGTAAGTCCATTGTCCACCGAATGGCGTCGCACGCGCGCGCCGTCACCCATATAATCGCGCTCCATTCGCCTCGCATCTCTGCCGGCGGTACGGCGGCAAAGCTGGCAGATGCGTTCACCGATGCCAGCGCGCGCCCCACCTCGTCGAACGTCTTGCATCGCCGCCACGTGCCAAGCCCGTCCGTGGAGACAGGCGCGAGACACTCGACCACTTGGCCTCGTCTCTGCGAGTGAACCACGAGCGAGAATGCCACGGATAGCACCTGTTCCGTCAAGTGGACATCATTTTGCTCTGCCAGAGGCACCACGAGCCACGGACGCGGCCGGTCGAAGGCAAGTTCTCTCGCGTACAAGGTCCCCATCCGGAGTGACGTGGGCCAATGAATGAGACTCCGCCGCTCACCGGTTCGAAAGGGTACCAGGCCGCCGGTCGGAGCCGTTCTAGCACCATCCCACGCTCGTTCACAAGCCCGCATCTGCCGCTCGATCTCACGTATCCACTGTCCCGCCGGCAACACCTTGGGGTAAACCACCATCACACCTTCGGCAGGGAGGTGCCGTTCGACAGAAAGGAGACCGAACGCATCGCTTAGCCGGACGCACACGCCGCGCAGACGGTATTGGCCTCGGCGGAGCAAAGAGGCCTCCAACTGAACCCGGTATCCGCCCGCCAGCTTGAACGAGGCGACGCCGCCCAGGCGATCGTACGGAACGCAACGTTCCTCCCACTGCAGCGCGATCACGCCGCGGCGCCTCCACAATCCGAACCCGAATACGCGGCCCGAGATGTCGACCACCACACGCGCGCTATCGCCCGCGGACGCGCGCGCCGGAAGATCGACTCGCGCGCTCGAAATGGCCATCGCGCACACCGCGAAACATAGTTCGTACAAACTGAGCACGTCCATGGCGCCTGCAAGCGCACGCACACCCACCGCGTCTGTTCCGAGCGCGAGCGACGTCACGAACGCACTGGCCAAGACGAGCGCGGCTACGAACCATGATGACCTGCGCAATGCGGTGCTCATCGCGCATCACCGAGCTTCGGCGTTGGCATTTGGTACAAGACCTCCTCCAGCAGTCCATCCGGCGGCGCTTCCACCCATGGATCCCGAGCGCGGTGAAGCCGATGCCGCCATACGTGTGGGACAAGCTGGCGCAGATCGTCAGGAATCACGTACGGACGGCCGCGTGTGTAGGCGCGCGCTTTGGCCGCGCGAAGCAGCGCCAGGAGCGCGCGGGGGCTTGGCCCCATCGGCACCTGCGGGTGGTTACGAAGCGCCTGGGCGAGGTTTACAGCGTAGCGGAGGATCGCCGGATCCACGTGGATTTCATCCGCCTCGCGCTGCCAATTCAGGACATCCGATGGCGCCGCGAGAGGCTTGAGACCATCTAATTGGGCTTGTCCTCCTCCCGCAGCGAGCATGCGGACTTCTTCTTCTGCGGAAGGATAGCCTAGTGCGATGCACATCAGGAACCGATCCATCTCCGATTCAGGAAGTGGTTGGGTCCCTTCGAATTCTCGAGGATTTTGCGTGGCAATAACCCAAAAGGGGCGCGGAAGCGGATGCCGCTCGCCGTCCAACGTCACGAAGCCTTCCTCCATGGCCTCGAGAAAGGCGCTTTGCGCCCGTGGTGAAGCGCGGTTTAGTTCGTCCACAAGCACCATCTCGCTGAAAATGGGCCCTTTGTGCGTTTCGAACACGCCCAACTGTTGGTTGTACATGACGTACCCCAGGATGTCCGCAGGAAGAAGGTCCGCCGTGCACTGCACGCGGCTCAGGGTCAGCCCCAGGAGGCGCGCAATCGCCTTGGCAAGCGTCGTCTTGCCCACGCCTGGAACGTCCTCGATCAACACATGACCGCCGGCGACGAGCGCGCAAAGGGCGAGATCGATGGCCTCCTCGTGGCCGAAGACCACGGACGATATGACATCACGCAGACGCGCAAACGCGGGGGTCATCGGTTCCGGTTCTCCCTTGAGCTGACGCGAAGCCAACGTCAAATTCCCCATTCCCTTGTCTTCTCTTCTTCCCGATTCTAACAAATCGGCCGCCGTCCGCATAGCTCGCAAGAACGGCCATATAGTGGGTAGAGAAGAGACGCGCTGCTGAATGCGGCTTCCGGGATCACGATTGGAAGGAGATGGGGTCTTGAAGGTCCCCTCCGCGCGCTTCCCCATGGCCATCAGGTGCAAAACTGCCCACCTGCGATTCGTGGTTCGTCGCAATCCAAGGAGTCTTGTGCTAGGATCAAAGGAAGAGGCGACACCGCAGGATTTGAGTCGAGTGCATGAACTTCCACCGCAGCGCATGCGTCTTTTTGCGCGGATGGAACGGCCTCCGGACAGGCCGAAGCCCTTCGACCAAAGGAGGGATGCGCACGTGGCCAAAGACACCGAGGAGATATCACTGTCAGCCCTCAACCCGGAACCCGTACCTCTGTACGGCAAGAGGCCCTTCCCCAAGAGTGCGAGCCGATGCAAGCGGTGCAAAATGCCGTCGAATCTCCAGTTTTGTGTGATGTGTCAGACGGAATTTGTCACGCAAGCTCGGATGTGTTTTCAATCCATTTTGGACGCCGTGGAAATTCAGCGCGATCCGCACCGGACCTACGAGGAAAAGCGAGCGGCATACAAGTCGGCGAAGCGGCGGATGAAACAGCTCCAGGAGTTGAAGACCTACGGCGTGACGTTCGAACAGATCAAGGCATTCCGCAAGGCCCTGCGCAGCCTGCGCGAGACGCTGCGCGAGGAGAAGGCCGAGCGAACCACAAGTCTTGCTTAGCCGGAGAGATGGCCACGCTGAGGGCGGGCCTCGGCCCCTATGCCGAAGCTCCGCCCTTGAACGCCTCGTTCAAGCCACATCTCTCACGACGCGCACGGTCGACTGAGGCCGCACACAGAACGCGAAGAAGCCCGCCGCAAAGCCCCTGCATGCTCCTCCTCACGAGATCGAGAAAATGGACGCCTATGGCTTCCATTCTATTCGATGGAACCACTTGGAAGGCAAGATTTTTCAAAAATCTCAAGAATCCGTTCCCTTTACCCCTCCCGGCACGGGCGGATCCACGAGGCCACTCTCGTAAGCGTAGCGGATGAGTGCACCGCGGGACGTTGCCCCCAGGCGTTGTGCGATGTGTTGACGGTGGGTTTCGACCGTTTTGACACTGATATGAAGGGCATCTGCGATTTCGCGATTCGTATAGCCCCTCGCCACAAGCACCAGCACTTCCGCCTCGCGCGGCGAGAGACGAACATCGTCTCGCCCGCGCCCATGCGCTTCGCCTTTCGCCTCTCTGTTCCCGTTCCAGCGGCGTGAGATGTAGGGACATTCTGCCCGTCCCCGTCGGATGGCCTCGACAATCTCCTGCGAGTCATCGTGCTTGAAGACGATTCCTGCGACTTTTGCATCGAGCATCTTTTCCACATGGGCGCGATCGTCGAACATCGTCAGCATGATGACCCGGACTTCGGGAGCGATTTGGCGCAGGTGGCGCGCGGTCGTGATCCCGTCCAGCCCGTGAGGCATGTGCACGTCCATCAGCATGACGTCGGGCCGCTCTTTGACCGCGGCCTTGAGCGCTTCTTCGCCGCACGAGCACTCCCCCACCACCTCTATCCCGGCTACGCCGTGCAGAATCAAGCGCAGACCGTGCCGGACCAAGGCGTGATCGTCCACGATGACTACCCGCGTGTGAACCATACCGATTCGCCCCCTTCTCCTCAGCCGAACGGATTCGGAAAGACGACGCGAACACGCGTCCCGTGCCCGGGCCGGCTCTCAATGCTAAGCTCGCCGCTCAGCGCAGACGCGCGCTCGCGCATGTTTTTCAAGCCGTAGCCGGGCAGCAGCTTGATTTGCTCCGCGTCGAAACCAGATCCGTCGTCGCGAATTTCCACCTCGCACAGCTCGGTGCACGTCATGTGAATCCGAATGTGTTTCGCCCGGCCGTGTGAGATGGCATTGTGAACTGCCTCTTGAACGATACGGTACACGTGGATGGCCGTTCCGCCCAGGTCACCGGCGGGCCACTCCTTGTTCATCGTGACCTCGATCCGGCAGCCGCTTGTCGACATCTCCTCACTCAGCATGCGGATGGCCGCGCTGAGGCCGAGATCGTACAGGAGCGAAGGATACAGGGTGTGCGACAGCACGCGTACCTCTTGCGAGCAGCGCTTGACTTGCGCGCGCAGGTCGTCGAGCGCCCTGTGCAGGCGAGACGGGGCCTGGCGCTTGAGGTGTTCCATGCCGAGATCGACCGCGTACAGCGACTGGCTCACCCCGTCGTGCAGCTCTTGGGAGATGCGCTTGCGCTCCTGTTCCTGCACCTCCAGCGTCATGCGGTTCAGCCGCGCCCGCATTTCCAACTCTTTCGCCTGTCGCTCGCGCGTGACGTCGCGAATGACAATCACCATGTCGCGGCTCGTCTCGCCGCCAGGCGCTTCAAGAAACGTGCGGCTCATGCCGACCGGGACATAGGCCCCTTCCTTCGTCGGCAATTCTGACTCAAAGTACGAGACTTCGCTCTGACCGGCGAGGAAACACCGCTCTTCACCGGCGCCCACCTCGCGCGTTTGACAATACCTGCAATACGGGATCCAATCGCCCAGTTCCCAGCCCGTCATACGCGTTGCGGATGGATTGATGAACACAATCACGCGGTCCTTGTCCATGACGATGATCCCGTCATTCAGCGCATTGAACAGGTGTCGCAGCCGTTCCGCGCTGTAACCCATCGTTTTGGTGACCACCTTCACCACCCTCGCCAGCGCGTTTCCTTTACCTTACGACATCATGCCTCCACAGGGAAACCCTTGTCGCGCCACGCCTCGTATCCACCCAGCATGTTGCGCACATCCTCCACACCGTGGGCCCGCAGCAGACTCGCGGCGATGGCGGATCGGCCACCCGTTCGGCAATACACATAGACCGATGCGTCGCGCGGCACCTCGTGAATGTGAGCCACAAGCTTGGAGAGCGGAATGTGGTGAGCCTGCGGCAGGTGGCCTCCCGCCCATTCGTCTGCGTTGCGGACATCCAGAAGCCAGATGCCCTGCTGCGCGAGCGCTCCACGCACGTCGTCCGGCGTCACGTTGACGTAGGACGCGACGTCGTCCGCCGCTGCTCGCTCCACCTCGGCCGGATCGGCCCAATCCACCACGTCATCAATGCCGATGGAGCGAAGCGCGCGGATCACGTCGGGCACCACCCCGTCTGCAGCGAGCAGATGGATGGGTTGCTCGGCGGAAAGGAGCCACCCTGCCCACGTGACAAACGACTTGTTCCAGGGAATGTTGAGACTTCCCGCCAAGTGGCGTTTCGCAAACGCATCCGCCGGGCGCACATCCAACACGATGCCGCTCTCTCGCCACGCGCGAAGCTCATCCGGCGACAGCGCCGTCCGCTCGGGCGCGCTCAGTTCTTTGAGCAGGCGCGGTCCGTTCTTATTGACCTGCTTCATGCGGGCGAAGTAGATTGGCGCTTCCGGTTGCCCAGAGAGGAGCGCCTCCACGAACGCGTCCTCGTCCTTGTGCTGAAGTGCCCAGTTCACGAGCTTCTCATAGCCAACTGTGGACGACGGGACGGCGCCGAGCGCCTTGCCGCACGCACTGCCTGCGCCGTGGGCCGGCAACACCTGGACGTGATCGGGCAGCGCCTCAAATTTGCGCAGGGAGCGGAACATCTGGCGAGCGAGCGCCTCCGAACTGCCGCTCTCGCCGGCCACGCGCTCAAGCAGGTCCGGCCGCCCGACGTCTCCCACGAAGACGAAGTCACCAGAAAAAGCGCCATGGGCACGTCCGGCGAAGTTTTGCCGTCGTACAGGAGGTACGAGACGTGTTCCGGCGTATGCCCGGGCGTATGCATCACCACAAGCCTCACATTGCCAAGGTGAAGCTCGTCGCCGTCCTTCAACAGCCGGTGTGGATACGCCTGGACGTACGCGGACTTCCACTCCGGAGGTCCCTCGTCCGACACACAGATGACCGCGCCTGCGCCATCCGCCAGTTCGCGGGCACCAGAGACAAAATCCGCGTGAATGTGTGTCTCGAGCGCAGCTACGATGCGGAGCCCCTCTCGCTTGGCCGTATGCAAATACGGTTCGACGTCGCGGGCGGGATCGATTACGCAGGCCTCACCCGTTTCCTGACAGCCGACCAGATAGGAAGCGTGCGCCAGTGCTTCATCGTAGAAACGGCGAAGATACATGTCATTCATCCTCCCTGAATCCGTGACAGGGCCGATGGAAAGAGGCTGATGTGTGTTCTCGCAAGCCCCTTCACTGCGATTTCACGGATGTACATTCAATTTTCTTAGGGATTGTGAATATCGGTTGGAGCCAGTGCGGCGAAAAGGCAGATGTCCCCCCTGGACTCGTGAATGGTTGGGTTCGGTTTCCATGTCAGGTCATATGCAGTGTCTTTGCTCGACACAGTTCACGTTACGCAAAGGCCAAGTACAATCGCCGAAATGCCGGGAGCCATCGATTCCCGTACCCCAATTTCAGCTTGGTCTGTCTGGCGTGTCGCACCATCTTCGCAGCCAGTGTCATCAGGTTCTGAATCACAGTCCGGATCCGGCGACGTTCTGCCTTTTTTCGTAGCGGCGCATCATTTCGCTTCAGACTCTCCTGGCCGATCACTCGCAGCAGATTGTACGCCACGCATACAAAGTGCAATACCAAGTTGTTCGTGGCGAATTTACCCGAGGGCAGCCGCTCGGCGTCCAGATCCGTCTTGATTTCGCTGTGGAACTGTTCCATCACGGCGTGGTCGTGATACAGGCGAATGATCACAGCCGGGTCATCCGGCAGTGAGGTCCAGTAGGCGCTGACCTCAATGTCCGGTACCAATAAGATTTGGCCGTCGGCCGTCATGGTCCGTTCGATAACTTCGAACACCATGCGAACTGGTTCGGATACACCCTTGACGGGACACATCAGCGAACCATGATATACCTTCTTGCCGGGACGAGGTTCATGACATGTCCCGTGTCGCTGGGCAATCACAAGCCAGGCCTCGGGGCTCTCCTTTCGCAAGTTGCGCTTGATGATGAACTCGGCCCTGCTGTCCTGGGAGCGACACACGGCGATGTTTTCTGCACTGTCATTGCCGGCATCCAGACGAACCAGAAGCGGGAGGTCCGTCACCTGCCTTGCATACTGAATACTCTCCCGCAGGAAAGTCGACGTGCCCTTTTGTACGTGGGTACTGCCTTCACGCAACTGGACATTGACCACGTAGCCCTCTTGGCCAAGGTAAGCAAAGATGGGAGCATATCCGTCGTGCCCCTTGTATGTACGGGACACGCCTTCCTTCTTCGTGCCGGAATTATCAAAGGGACTGACGTCGATATCCAGCGGGATGTAAGTTCGACGCTCTGCAGGCACGCCCAGTTCAATCGGATGCAGAGTTACATCGAGGGCTCTCAGGAGCCTTGCGGACTCTTCCCGGAGAATGGACTCCCAGCCGGATTTTCCGGCAACCATGTCCAAACGCTGGCGCAGCGTCGGGCTCGAAGGCACGTTGTCTACTTGCAGTGCGATCATGAAAAACTCGTCATCTCGAAACGCTTCGATGTGGTCGAAGTCGGTCTTGCCTTGGCAAAGCAGCCCGATGTATGAGTATGCCACGTCCCGGTTTGAAATATCCGGTTTGCCCATACCAGGCAGGCGGGTCTGATTCAACCGCTCGCCGATTCTGGTTTTATCAAGCAACACGCCGACAAGGGTCATTCCCGAATGCGTGACGATGACTTCATCGGATTCTTCAATGATGAAACGCAAGTGGTTCACCCCGATGGTGAAGAGGGATTGAATACAGCCGATATCCGAACTATCTCAATTCTACAGGACCAACCACGAGCGCTTCAGCAATTTTCGCACCTACTCGTCACGGATTCAGGATCCTCTCTTGAAATCTGTCTCTCTTCCATGCTTACAGGTTTTTCACAGGCGGCGCTTCCGCACGTTCCTGAGCCGCCTGGACGAACGCCTTCGCGTAGCGAAGACCCCTTTGAACAACCGGCTCCTTCAGCAGGCGAATGAGCGACCAGACGGTCACTGGCGCACGATCCTCTGCGGCAATCCGCCTGGCCTCGCGCGAGATCTGGCGAGCTTCTTCGGCCATCCGCTGCACCGCTTCAAACTCGGATGTAAGGCTCGCGAGCAGATAATCGACGGAGGCCCGGTCCTCAAGCACGGCTTTGGCAAACTCGGCGAACTGCAGTAGGGGCCGCAAGAGTTGCACGATTGTCGGCAGGGCGTTCACGAGCTCGGCGAGGGCTACGAGGGTGTCGCGATCGACCCGCAGTGGAATCTCTTCCGACGCCGACGCCAGCAGGTAACGCATGGATTCCCGATCCTGCACCAGTTCCCGCCCGAACGCGATGGCGGTAGATACGTCACCGAGCGCCTCGTCCCACTCGGCCAGCCGCTCGATCACGCGCACAAACTTCGCCTGAAAATCCGGATCGCCAAGGGCTCGTTGGGTCCCGTTGACTTCGACCGCATGGTTGTCAGCCATGATCCCACCTCCCCGCCTACATCAGACCCTTGAGCATGCCGTCCCAGTACAAAACCGGGAGAAACGACTTCTTGAGCACGTACATGCTGAAGCGCTCCTGGCCCTGGTCAAACGGGAAGGTCTCGTCTGGCTCGTGACTGTAATCGAACTCGGCGAGGATCAGTCTGCCGTAGCCCGTCACCAGGGGGCAGGAGGTGTAGCCATGATATTCGGCCTCGAGCGGCCGGTTTGCTAGATAGGCTGTCAGGTTGTGCACCAAGACCGGCACCTGCTTGCGAATCGCAGCACCTGTCTTCGAGGTGGGTAGACCCGAGCAGTCGCCAAGGCTGAAGACGTTCGGATAGCGCAAGTGTTGGAGGGTGAATTTGTCCACGTCGACCCATCCGGCTTCATTCGCAAGCGGACTTTGTTTGATGACATCCGGCGCGCTCATCGGCGGCACCACGTGCAGCAGGTCAAACTCAAGAGCCATGGTCTCACCTGTGTCCAGATTCTCGAACACGGCGACCCTGTCGTCCGCCTTCACTTCGATGAGGCGATGCTTGAAATGCGTATGAATGTGTTTGCGTTCGACCACCTTCATCAGCGCGTCGGCGTACTTCTTCACGCTGAAGATGGTGGGCGTTCCGGTCACGAAGTGGATCTGAGCCTTGTGACGGACGCCCTTTTTCCTCAGGTAGTCGTCTGCGAGATAAGCGATCTTCTGAGGTGCGCCCCCGCACTTGATAGGCGTCTCCGGCATGGTGAACACGGCGTTGCCGCCGCGGAAGTTCTGAAGCGCGCTCCACGTCGTCTGGACGTACTCGTACGTATAATTGCTGCAGATCCCGTTGCGACCGATGTTGCCCTCAAGCCCCTTGATTTTGTTCCAATCCATCTGAATGCCCATGGAAACCACGAGCGCATCGTATGAAAGTGCGGCCCCTGACGCCAGTTCGACCTCGCCCTGCTCCGGCCGGAAGGCGACGACGGCGTCCCGAATCCACACAGCACCCGGCGGTATGAGCGACGCCTCATCCCGTACCGTTGCCTCTCGCGGTGCCGCTCCCGCGCCGACCAACGTCCAAAGCGGTTGATAGTAGTGCTTCTCGGCAGGCTCCACGATGGCCACCTGTCCCCGCCAACTTGGATGT
The DNA here is from genome assembly GCF_000219875.1 of Alicyclobacillus acidocaldarius subsp. acidocaldarius Tc-4-1. NCBI lineage: Bacteria > Bacillati > Bacillota > Bacilli > Caryophanales > Alicyclobacillaceae > Alicyclobacillus > Alicyclobacillus acidocaldarius. The sequence goes on along the minus strand of NC_017167.1, from coordinate 507,694 downwards.
TCCCGAAGCAATCGTGCAGCTGTCGAAATCCCCGCAGTTCCGCCGCCCACAATGACAATGGGATAACGCATGCAGCTCCCCCTCGCAAATGAAAGCCTTTTCACCAACAAGCCTACACGCGCGATAGGTTATCCGGCCATCCGGGAAAACCCTGATTTCACAAATGCGGCGGGCGATCTCGGCGCCTTCAAGGCGGGAGGCTGCAAAAGTCCACCTTGCCGTTCCTTCGGGCAATAGAAAAGGCACCCGAAGGGTCGCCCCTTCGGATGCCTGGATGTCCCGTTGAATGCTCACATCATGTCGCCCATGCCCGCGCCGGGAGCCGGAGCCTTTTCCTTTTCCGGCTTGTCGGCAACCGCAGCCTCGGTCGTGAGGAAGGTCGCCGCGACGCTCGCCGCATTCTGCAGCGCGGAGCGCGTCACCTTCGCCGGGTCGACGATACCGGCCTCGAACATGTTGACCCACTCGCCGGTCGCTGCGTTGAAGCCGATGCCCGGCTGCTCCGTCTTCAGGCGCTCCACGATGATGGAGCCTTCGACGCCCGCGTTCTCCGCAATCTGACGCACCGGAGCCTCGAGCGCCTTGCGGACGAGGTTCACGCCCGTCAGCTCGTCGCCCTCAGCCTGCACGTTGTCGAGCGCCTTGATGACGTTGACGAGCGCAACGCCACCGCCAGGCACGATACCCTCCTCGACAGCCGCGCGCGTCGAGTTGAGCGCGTCCTCGATGCGGAGCTTCTTCTCCTTGAGCTCGGTCTCGGTCGCCGCACCGACCTTGATGACCGCGACGCCACCCGCGAGCTTCGCGAGGCGCTCCTGCAACTTCTCGCGATCGAAGTCGGAGGTCGTCTCCTCGATCTGCGCCTTGATCTGATTGATCCGAGCCTGGATAGCCGACTTGTCGCCAGCGCCGTCCACGATGATGGTGTTCTCCTTGCTCACGCGCACCTGGCGAGCGCGGCCGAGCTGATCCAGCGTCGTGTTGCGCAGTTCAAGCCCAAGCTCCTCGCTGATGACCTGACCACCCGTGAGGATGGCGATGTCCTGCAACATGGCCTTGCGGCGATCGCCAAAGCCAGGCGCCTTGACGGCCACGGCGTTGAACGTACCGCGGATCTTGTTGACCACGAGGGTCGCAAGCGCTTCGCCCTCCACATCCTCGGCGATGAGGAGCAGCGAACGGCCAGCCTGCACGACTCGCTCCAGCACCGGCAGGATCTCCTGGATGCTCGAGACCTTCTTGTCGGTGATGAGGATGAGCGGCTCGTCCAGCACGGCCTCCATCTTGTCCGCGTCCGTCACCATGTACGGCGAGATGTAGCCGCGGTCGAACTGCATACCCTCGACGACCTCGAGCTCAGTCGTGAAGCCCTTCGACTCTTCGACGGTGATCACGCCGTCATTGCCGACCTTCTCCATTGCATCCGCGATGAGCTCGCCGATTTCGTTCGAACCAGCCGAGATGGCAGCAACCTCCGCGATGTTCTTGCGGCCCTGGACCGGCTTCGCGATCTTCTTCAGCTCCTCGACCGCAGCCGTCACGGCCTTCTCAATGCCGCGGCGGAGCACCATCGGGTTCGCACCGGCAGCGACGTTCTTCAGACCCTCGCGGATCATCGCCTGCGCCAGCACCGTCGCCGTCGTCGTACCGTCACCCGCGACGTCATTGGTCTTCGTCGCGACTTCCTTCACGAGCTGAGCACCCATGTTCTCATACGGATCCTCGAGCTCGATCTCCTTCGCGATGGTCACACCGTCGTTCGTGATGAGCGGAGATCCGAACTTCTTCTCCAGCACCACGTTGCGGCCTTTCGGCCCGAGCGTCACCTTGACCGCATCCGCAAGCGCATCGACTCCGCGCATCATCGCACGGCGAGCTTCTTCACCAAAGCGAATCTCTTTTGCCATGTTGCATACCTCCCTGACGACTGTGGAATGTTCCGTTCATGGAGCGCTTTTCACGTCAATCCGGCATTACTTCTCGACAATCGCCAAGATGTCGCTCTCGCGCAGGATCAAGAGCTCCTCGTTGTTCACCTTGACCTCAGTGCCCGCGTACTTCGAGTAGATGACGCGATCGCCGACCTTGACCTCCATCGCCACGCGGTTGCCCTTCTCATCGAGCTTCCCCGGGCCAACGGCGATCACTTCGCCCTCCTGCGGCTTCTCCTTCGCGTTGTCCGGCAGGAAAATCCCACTAGCGGTCTTTTCCTCACGCTCCACCGGACGGACCACCACGCGATCAGCGAGCGGCTTCAACATTGCGAACGACCTCCTTACGAGATGTAGTTCCGAACCTTTGTTAGCACTCTCGCTCGGTGAGTGCTAACACCATGGACTATGATAATCGGTTCGCTGCGAGAGTGCAACAGGGAATTCAACTTTTTTTCGCCGACCGCGAAAGACTCGGTTGAGGCCGTCATTCGGGAACCATAGGCGCGTCGAGCGCGCCCTGGCGCCACCGTGCTTGCCACCACGCCAGGAGATCCGCTGCCTGATGAGGCCGAAACACCGGCACCGGGAACCCCATGGGCGCCCAATCGGGCGAGACGACCGCCGCGATGGCCACGGCGCCCGCGGCGAGCAGCTGTGTCCATTCACCCTCGCCCCGCACCACCGCAACTTTCGCGTGCGCCGCCCGCTTGCCCCCCTCTGCGATCACGACGTCCACATCCGCGACGGCGCGGATGGCCGCGAACCACTCGGGAAATCCGCCCTCCTGTCGCGATCGCAGGAGAAAGCCGCGCTTGCTCGCGACCATCGTCACGGACGCGCCGGCGGCCGCTTGGCGCGCAGTGTCGGATCCGAGCTTCTCCCAGTCGTCGGGCGCCTCGTCCGCGTGGCCGTCGTGCTTCAGGTAGGCCACGCGAAGTCCTCGCGCCGCCGCTTCTTGGACGAGGGCCTCTGCGAGACACGATTTGCCGGAGTCCGAAAAGCCCGCAATGCCGAGGATGACAGGCCCCTCCACGTCACGCATTGAGCCAGCCACCCACGCCCAGGACGGCGATGTCCCGCTTGCGAACGCGAAGCCCGGTGAGGACGCGCGGAAGAACGCGATCAAACGACGTGATGGGATCGTAGATGACGGCGCCCGGGAGTCCGAAGATGGCCGTGTCGTTCCGATACGCGAGCATGAGCATGGCCCCGGGCAGCATGGGCGTGCCGTACGTCACCACCTCGGTCGCGGCGTCACGGATGGCGCCAGGCGACCGGTCGTCGGGATCCACCGACATCCCCCCCGTGACGAGCACGAGCGTCGCCCCCTTCTCGCACGCCTCGACGATGGCGTCAGCAATCCGATCCCGCTCGTCGCCGACAAACACCTGGTGCACGTCCTGGATGCCGTAGCGCGCGAGCTTGGCCCTTAGAACGGGCCCGAACTTGTCCTCCACGCGCCCGTGCAGGATCTCGCTGCCCGTCGTCACAATCCGCACCTTCTGGGGCTGATACGGCAACACGTCGATCACGGCGCGCTTCTGCGCCTGCGACGCGATGACCTCCACAGCGCGGACCTTGTCCTCGGCGATGACCAGCGGAATGGGGCGCACGGCGGCGAGGCTTGTCCCCCGCGTCACGTGCTGGAACGGCCGCTTGGTGGCGATGGAGATCTCGTCGATGGTGTTCATGGCCGTCACGCGCCGCGCGTCCACCCACAGCATGCCGTCCCGCTTCGCGCGGAGGATGACCTTGCCCTCCGAGACCTCGGAGAGCTCGACGCCCTCGCCCGCGATGGCCTGGGCCATGCGGACGGCCGCATCGTCCTCGTGCAACTCGCCCGCCTCGAGCTCCAGAATGTACAGGTGCCGCTTCCCCATGTCGAGCAGGACCGGGATGTCCTCCTCGCGCACCACGTGGCCCCGCTTAAACTGGCGCCCCTTAAACTCTCCGGGCACGATGCGCGTCATGTCGTGCGCGAGCGCCAGGCCAATGGCCTCTTCGACAGGCACTTCTCGCCGGATCACGCCTTTCCCTCCCTCGTAAGCCACGCCTCGTAGTCCTCCGGCCGGTGCACCGGCCGGACGGCCCAGGCATCGTCAAACGCGACGGTACAAATCGAAAGCCCCTCAAGAGCCTTGAGAATCCGCTTCTCCCCGCGCGCGGCGGCATCCGCGATAGCTCGCACCGCGCGCTCCGCGTAGACAGCAACGAGCGGCTGCATCCTCCCCTCGCGCTCCGCGGCGGCGACGTCGGCACCGGTGCGCGTCAACGCGTCCACGAGCGACCGAACAGCGTCCGTCGAAATGCCCGGCAGGTCCCCCGCCAGCACGAGGAGCGGGGAGACGTCCGAAGGCTCGCGCGCCGCAAAGCGGCCGAGCGCGGCGAGCGGCCCCTGGTAGCATTCCTCGTCTTTCATCCAGGCGATCTCGCCCGTCAGCCAAGGCTCGACAGCGCTTCGCACAGACTCGTCCGCATAGAGCACGGCGACGCGCGGAGCGACCGATTCCGCCACCCGCACGACGTGGCCGGCCATCGGAATCCCGCCCGGTTCTCGCGGAAGCAAAAGCTTATTCCCCCGCTCTGCCATCCGCCTCGACGCACCGCCCGCAAGCACGGCGGCCCATTTCACCACCTGCAGGGCGCAAGTCCCCTCTCGGTGAGAAGTTGGTGCATGCGGACGTCGTGCGGGTGGCGAGGCAACGCATCCGCCAACTGTTCGACGAAACACACGCCAATCCGCCGGATGGATGCCGCCTCCGGCCGTTTGAAGTAGCGATCGTAAAAGCCGCCACCATACCCAAGTCGCGTGCCGTCTGCCGCAAAGGCAAGGCCCGGAACGAGGACGGCCGCCATCTCGCCGGGTGGGACGACCGGGGCGCGAGGCCCGGGCGCCGGGATGCCGTAGGCGCCAGCATGCAGATCCGCGAGGGACTGGACAGCGCAGAACTCCATCTGCGCCGGCCCTTCCACGCGCGGGAAGGCGACGCTCGCGCCTTCCCGAAGCAGCGCCTCGGCCAATGGGGCGAGATCGACCTCGCCGTGGACAGCCGCATACAGCCCGAGAAATCCGTTGGTGGAAAGCTCGCGGAGCCACGCCTGCGCGTGTGCGCAGATGGCCTCCTCCTGACGGCGCCTCGCGTCCGGGACGATGGCGGCTCGTTTCACGCGATATTGTTGGCGCAGCGCCTGCTTATCCATCTCGATGGGAATCTGCCTCCCGCGTGTACAGTCCGAGGAATTGAAACAGCCACGGCGCGAGCACGGTGGCCCAGGCGGCCAAAGCCGCCGCGCGCGCGTACTGCCACAAGGGCTCCTCCAGATGCGCTTGTACCGCCAATTGTACCGCAACCACACCCCCCAGCGCGATCACGCCCGCTGCCACGCGCTTCCACAGGACGGGATCGAGGGAAGTGCGAAGAAACCGCTTCTCGAGCGCTGCACCCACACCGCCCACGAGCAGAAACACCGCGTAGACCGCCGACGTGACGTCGCGCGCGAGGACGAGGAGCGCGGCCGGGAAGAGGACGGCGAGCGCCAGGGCGACGCCAAACGGGATACCGCGATACGTCCACCACCGCCCAATCTGCCAGCCGCAAAAACCAATGGCAAGTCCTGCTACCCAGCCGATGACCACATCCATCGGCCAGTGAAGCCCGAGATAGACGCGCGAGATGCCGACGGCGACCGACAGGAGGATGGCGAGAAGAAGCCACAGCGGGCGGCGCAGCCATAGCGCGAGGGCCGTGAAGAACGTCATGGTCCCCTGCGCGTGGCCGCTCGGCATCGACAGCCCCGTCGCGGAACGAATGTCGCCGGACCGAATCCCAGGCACACCGATGGGCCGGACGATGTGATAATAGGACTTGAGCCACGCGTTCAGGTACATGCTGGTGAAAACACGTAGGCAAGCCGCATTCCGAGGACGCGATCGACGGCGAGCATCAGGACGGGCAGCGCGGCAAAATAGAACGACTCGTTGCCCAAGTAGGAAAACGCCACGGCCAGCCGATCCAGGACGACCGAGTGATGCGACTGCAGCCACACGATGAGGTCATATTGCCAGGTGAAGCCTTGCGGCAACGGGAACGACGCGCTGGACATGAAGGAGCCTCCCCACCTCGTCCGAACTTGGCTGCTAGAGTGTATGGACAAAGGAGCGTACGTATGATCCTTTTGCAAGCGAATCGAGTGAAAAAGAGTTACGACGGGATGGAGGTGCTGCGCGGGGCTTCCATGACCGTCCGCGCGGGCGACAAAATCGGCCTTGTGGGCCCAAACGGCGCGGGCAAGTCGACCCTGCTCCGCATTCTCACGGGAGAAGAAGCGCCGGACGAAGGCAGCGTGTACGTGAAGAGCGGTGTGGAACTTGGCTACGTCGCGCAGTTCATCGGCCGTGGGGACGACATGCGCATGTACGATTTCGTTGCCGAGGCGAAGCGGCCCATTCAGCAACTGGAGCGCGAACTGCGCGCGCTCGAGGTACAGATGAGCGATCCGGCGCTGTACGAAGACGAGGCGCGGTTTGCAGATATCGCGCACGTGTACGAGGAGAAGACGCGGCGGTTCGAGTCCCTCGGCGGCTACCAGTGGGAGACGGACGTCCGCCGCGTCCTCGCCGGGCTCAACTTTCCGAGCGAGATGTACGACGTCCCCATTTCCACGCTCTCCGGCGGGCAACGGACGCGGCTCGCCCTGGCGAGGCTCCTCGCGGCTCGCCCGGACGTCCTTTTGCTCGACGAGCCCACGAACTACCTCGACATGGACACCCTCGCCTGGCTGGAGGACTTTTTGTCACACGGGGAGATGTCGCTCGTGGTCATCTCCCACGACCGGTATTTTCTCGATCGCGTCACGCGCCTCACGGTGGCGCTGGAGGGCGGACAGACGCGGGCGTATCCAGGGCCCTATCGCGTCTACCTGGAGATGCGGGCCGCCGAGCGCGAGGAGATGTGGCGGCGATACGAGGCGCAGCAGGACGAGATCGCCCGGATGGAGGCGTTCATCGAGCGGAACATCGCGCGGGCGTCCACGCACCGAAGAGCGCAGAGCCGCCGCCGAATGCTCGAGCGCATGGAGCGGATCGAGCGCCCTCCCGCGGACGATCCGTCGCTTTGGATGCGGTTTTCCGTGCGGCGCACCTCGGGCGAGGACGTGCTCGAGGTGCGCGATCTCGCCATTGGCCATCGCGGCCAGGCACTCGCGCGCCACATCAGCTTCCGCGTCCAGCGCGGCATGCGGCTCGCCATTCTCGGCCCGAACGGCGCCGGCAAGACCACGCTTCTTCGCACGCTCGTCGGGGAACTCCGGCCCATCGGAGGCTGGTTCCGTTTCGGCCAGGGCGTCGATCTCGGCTATTACGCCCAGGAGGATGGCGGCCTGCCGCCAGACGAGCGCGTGATTGACGTCGTGTGGAACGCCTACCCGGACCTCGACCACACCTCCGTGCGAAAGCTCTTGGCGCAGTTCTTGTTCCGCGGGGAGGACGTGTTGAAACCCGTCGGCGCGCTTTCCGGCGGCGAACAGAGCCGCCTGAGACTGTGCCTGCTCATGCAGAGCGGCGCCAACGTCCTCATCATGGACGAGCCCACCAATCACCTCGACATCCCGAGCAAGGAGGCGCTCGAGGCGGCGCTCGCCGATTACGATGGCACGCTCATCTTCGTCTCGCACGATCGGTACTTCATCGACAAGCTCGCGACGCACGTCGCGGTGCTGAAACCCGATGGGATGGAGTGGTACATCGGCAACTACACCGACTACGTCGAGAAGGTGACGGAGAACGAGCGGCTCAGGCGCATCGAAGGCGCGGAGGACGAATCCGAGACGGGCGGCAATGGCAAGCGGGAGGTCGCCGAAGAGCCACCGGCCCGGCGGCGCATCCGCTCCAGTGAAGCGCGCAAGCTGGAGGCCGAGATCGCGCGGTGGGAGGAAGCCGCTCACCGCATGGAGCGAGAGATGGAGCAGGTGGCGAAGGAGCAGAGCGAAGCCGCGGTGGCACAGGAGATTGAGCGCCTGCGCGATCTCGACGCGCGCTACAGGCGCCTTGAAGCGGAATACCAGCACGCGCTCGAGCAGTGGGAAGCGAAATCGCTGGAACTCGAGGAGCTGCGAAAGGCGCTCGAGGACTGGCACGGCTAGAAAGATTTCGTCGGGAAGCGCCCTTTCGAATGCGGACAATGTTCAGTTATCCACATTGTCCACCGACTTATCCACAAGCTCGATCCCGACCGTTTCGAGCCGTTTCGACACCTTTCCACAACATCCACAGCGCGATATGCCCGAGTTATACACAAGAACAGCCGTTCGCGATGGCACGGTTGCGCGTTCGTCCACCCGCCCTGCGGTGCCCCATTCAACACCAAGGCGAGGCCGAAGCCTCGCCCGCTGCCGCACCGAATGCTGTTCAGTCGACGGGATAACGCCCGCTCTGCCATTCGTCCAGTGTCAGGTCGGCGTACGCGCCCAATTCGAGCGTATCGAAACGCCCTTCCCGCGCGCGGAGATACGCGGCCGCCCCAATCATCGCCGCATTGTCCGTGCAGAGTTCTGGTGACGGAAAGTAGACCTGAAGCCCCTCCTCGTCCGCCATGGCGCGCATGGCCGCGCGCAGCCCGCGGTTCGCCGCCACACCGCCCGCCACCACCACCGTCTTGTGGCCGGTCATCCGGGCCGCGCGCCGCGTCTTTTCGACCAGCACCTCGATCACGGCCGCCTGAAAGCTGGCGCAGACGTCCTCCACGGGCACGGCCTGCCCCTGGCGCTTGATCTTGTCGAGCGCCACGAGCACGGCCGTCTTCATGCCGCTGAAGGAGAAATCGAGCGACGGATCGTCCAAGAGTCCTCTCGGAAAGGAAAAGCGCGCCGGATCGCCCTGGCGCGCCAGCCTGTCCACCTCGGGTCCTCCGGGATAGGCGAGGCCGAGCAACCTCGCCACCTTGTCGTACGCCTCGCCCGCCGCGTCGTCGCGCGTTCCGCCGAGGCGCGTGAACCGAAACGACGCATCCACTTCGTACAGTTCCGTGTGGCCGCCGGAGGCCACCAGGCACACAAAGGGCGGCCGCACGGCCGGTCGATCCGGCTCTTCCAACATGGCGGCCGCGACGTGCCCGGCGATGTGATGCACGCCGATCATGGGAAGCCCTGTGGCAAGGCTGTACGCCTTGGCGGCAGCCACCCCGACGAGGAGCGCGCCGAGCAGTCCCGGCCCCATGGTGACCGCAATAGCAGCGAGATCGGAAAACCCAAGGCCAGCCTGCCCGAGCGCGGTGTCCACCACGCGCGTGACGGCTTCCACGTGGCGGCGCGAGGCCACCTCGGGAACCACGCCGCCGAACTGGCGGTGAATCTCCATCTGACTCGCGGTCACCTGGCCGAGCACGCGCGCCCCGTCCGCGACGACGGCCGCGGAGGTCTCGTCGCAGCTCGTCTCGATGGCGAGGATGTTCATGCTTGCACCTCTCTGTCGCGCATGACCTTGGGTGGGAGGTCCACCCACATGATGAGCGCGTCCTCGTTGTTGTCCGTGTAGTAGCCCTTGCGCACGCCCACGCGCTCGAAGCCGTACTTCCGGTACAGATTCTGCGCCACGTGGTTCGTGACCCGCACCTCGAGCGTCATCTTGCGTCCGCCGAGGGCCATGCACATCGACATGATGGCCTCGAGCAGCCGCTCGCCCAGCTTCAGGCCGCGGAAGTCGGGATCGACCGCGATGTTCGTGATGTGCCCCTCGTCCATGATCATCCAGAAGCCGGCGTAGCCCACCACGCGCCCGTCGTACTCCGCCACCACATAGCGCGCCAGCCGGTTCTCCACCAACTCGCCCACGAACGCCTGCCGCGACCACGGGGCCGTAAACGATCGCGTCTCCACGCGCATGACGTCGTCGAGATCCTTCAGCATCATGCGGCGGATGGAGAGCTTCTGCGGATCGAACGCCGCCGGGCTCACTCGCCGCCCTCTCCCTTCGCGCCGAGCTTGGCCTCGGCCTCCGTGGGCAGCACGTAAAGCGGGGCGAGATCGTGCACGCGCTCGCCCTCGAATCGCTCGTACGATCCCGACAGCCCGAGCCGCACGAGCGCCGTCGGCATCATCGGGGCTATCTCATTCCACGGCCGCACCCGCACGCCCTGCGCCTCCGCAGAATCTCCGAGGCGCCTGCCGCTCGCCACGATGGACGCCCGCTCCCTGTCCGCGATGGCGAACCAGTCGGCGAGCGCCTGTACCGTCGGCTCGCACTGCGCCCACAGCCGCCCGTCCTCCAGCCTGTACCAGCAGCCGAAGGCGCGATCCCGCCTTGCGTCGATGAGCGCCATGAACGCGCCGAACCGTTGGCCCTCCGCGCAGGCCAGCGCCATGGCCATGCCGTCGACCGTCGGCACGGACACGATGGGGATGCCGCACGCGTGCCCGATGGCCTTCGCCGCCGCCACCGCGATGCGGACGCCGGTGTAACTGCCGGGACCGACGCCGGTGACGCACAGCTTGACGTCGTGAATGTTCATGCGCGCGCCGGCCAAGAGGTGGCCGAGCGACGGCTGCAACAGGCGCGAGTGGGCCCGCGGCAGAAACTCCACCAGGGAAGACATCAGCCTCCCGTCCTCGTCCGCGACTGCAAGCGCCAACACGTCGGTCGCAGTATCCATGGCGATCACGCTCATGAAGCCGTCCACTCCTTCAGTATCGATTCCGGGCGCATTCCAAAAGCCTCCGCGCGCACGGTGCGCGCCCTGCCCTCGGGACGGAGGATGATCCGGAGATACGCCTCCATCTCCTCGGCGAGCGGCCCAGGCCACTCGATGAGGAGAATGGCTCCGCCCGCGAGATCGTCGTCCAGCCCCAGGGCCCAGACACTCTCAAGGTCAAGCGTCTCCGGGCGTTCCGGGTCGGCGTACAGCCGGTACAAATCGTAGTGCGCCACGCGGAAGCGGCCGCGATGCTCCTGCCGCAGGACGTAAGTGGGGCTCGTCATCGGCTGCGCCACACCGGCGCCCGCGCCGACGCCCGCCGCGAAGGTGGTCTTGCCCGCGCCCATCGGCCCCTCGAGCAGCACGGCGTCGCCCGGCGCGAGAAGCGCGCCGAGGCGCTCGCCCAGGCGCTTCATCGCCAACTCGTCATCGACGCGCCATTCGCGTGCTTCCATGCGTCCGTTACCTCTCAAAATGATTGTATCCTCTGCGCGCAATCACGGAGAGCTTTCCGTCTCGGCGCATCACCACGCCGTCGCCCTCCTCGACCCGCCCAATGGCCGTCAGGGGGGTGCCCACGACAGGAGCGACGGCGAGCAACCGCGCGAACACGTCTCGCGGCGCCGTGCCCACGAGCTCGTAGTCCTCCCCGCCGAAGAGCGCGTACTCCAGAGGATCCTTGCCTACCGCGCGCGCGTACTCCGTGACCTCCGGCTGAATCGGGACGCGATCGCCCTCGAACAAAAGCCGCACGCCGCTCGCCTCGGCGATTTCGTTCAGCTCGCTCGCCAAACCGTCGCTGATGTCGTCGAGCGCCGTGGCGCCCAGGCGCGCCGCCTCCCGGCCGAAGGCAATGCGCGGCGTGGGGCGCCGGTGCCGCTCGACGAGAACCGCCTGCGCGATGGCCGATCCGGCCCGCCGGCCGAGCAGGATGTCGAGCCCTGCGGCGCTCCCGCCGAGATTGCCGGTGACAAACAACACGTCCCCAGGTCTGGCGCCGGCGCGCGTGACGGGCCGTTCGACGCGGCCCAAGGCCGTGATGGACATCCAGAGCGGGCCTTGGGTGGAGACGACGTCCCCGCCGACGACGCTCGCGCCGAAAGCTGCGGCCGCCTCCGCGACGCCGTCGTAGATGGCCACCACGTCGTCCTGGGGCCAAGAGGGCGGCACGGCGAGCGCGACCGTGATCCAGGCAGGCTGGCCGCCCATGGCCGCGATGTCGCTCACCGCGGCCGCGATGGCCCGATAGCCCACCTGCGGCGGGGACATCGTATCGCGCCGAAAGTGCACGCCCTCGACAACCGCGTCCGTCGTCATGGCCAAGCGGCCACTGCCCTCCACCACCGCGCAATCGTCGCCGATGGGGACCAACACGTCCGCGCCCGGCGGCGGCAGCTTCGCGACAAGCGAGCGAATGAGCGCGAACTCGTCCATCCCGACATCCCCTCCTTGCAGCGCGCCGAGTCGTTGCCCTTGCCAATACCATAACAATGACAGCCACCGAGGTCTGCGTCAATCATGAGCCGCGCTTCTTGTCCATAGACATCCATTAGGGCCTTGGGCCCACGACGGAAGCGGGGTGGACATGTGGACGCCATCCGGGAGATGCTGCAGTCGCTGAACGCAGGCCTCCTCTTGCTAGGCTATCCAGGCACGTACGCCGCCATGGTAATGGAGGGCCTCGGCCTCCCGTTTCCAGGCGACGTGTTTCTGGCCTTTTACGGTTACGCCATTGCCCTCGGAACCATGCGGGCGCCCGCCGTCTTCAGCCTCAGCGCGCTCGGGTACTTCACCGGCGTGACCATCGTCTTTCTCCTCACGCGCCGCTTCGAATCGCTGTTGTTGAACCCGCTCTACCGACTGCGCCTCCTCAATGAAACGCGCCTTCAGCATACCGGCGGTTTGCTGGATCGCTACGCCTGGCTCGTCCTCATCCCCGGCCGCTTTCTGCCTGGTATCCGCTCGCTCAGCACGTACGCCGCGGCGCTGTCCGACATGCCGTACGCGACGTTTGCACTCTACTCCATCGTCGGTTCGATGGTCTGGTGCGGGGCTTGGCTCGCGTTTGGCTACTGGTTCGGCGAAAATATGGACGAAGTGATGAAGCACGTGCAGTCAGGACTCAGCTGGATCACGGTGAGCCTTGTGATGGCTGCCGGCCTGTACTGGGCGTGGAGGCACGTGAAGGCCAGGCGCCGGGAGAGATAGGGATGAGCGTGGTTCTGGAATGGTGCGTGAAAAACGCCCCTACGGGGGTGCGAGAGGCCATCCATCGCGTCCGGGCCGAGCGCCCGGGCGTGACGGTGAGGAAATACGCATGCGTGGAGCAGTGCGGCCTGTGCGCGCGCCAACCGTTCGCCCTGGTCGGCGGAGCCGTGGTGGAGGCCGAGAGCCCCGAGTGCCTCGCGCAGCGCCTCCTCGACGCCGTCGACGAGGCCATGGGCGGGACCGGCCAGTCACGGCTTCCGTCCCCATGAGACGGCCCTCCCTGGCAGCGAAGCCGCCGGGGGAGGGCTGCCGTTTTACGACACGCTCGAGGTGTCCGTCTGCGTCTGTTCCGCCGGGAGCGCCTGCACAATTTTGCCCTGCGGCAGATCAAAGACGCCCTTTTCCACAATCAGCTGCGCAGCGTTCTGCACAGCGGTCGGATCGACCGGCTGCTTCGGATTGGGAATCGCGATGCGAACCTTCTTATTTCGATCCGTCATGAACATCAAGTGGAGTGATACCTTCGCGGCCATCGACGCGCCTCCTGTCCATTCAAATCGGAACCCACGCCCATCTCCGTCGGGCTTCGCGTTCACGCGCTCGGCCCCTGCCCGCCGGAACCCGTGCCGCCAGTGGAGCCGCTGCCACCGGAACCCCCTGCGCCCGCGCCGCTTCCGCCAGTGGGCGCGTTCGTCAGGAGCGCCACATCCACCCGCTCCACCTGCACGAGCGGCTCATCGATGAGCTGCGCCAACGCGAGGCCGACCGCGAGCAGATCTTCGTCCGCCGCCTGCGGCGACACGTGGTTGAACTTGTGCACCTTCAGTTTGGGTTGCCCATTGGCGCGCGTGCCCGACTGCGTCTGCAGCTGCAACGTCGTGCCGAGTGCGAGGCTCGTTTGTGCCATCGCTCGTTCCTCCTTCCGCGGATTCGCCCGCCCGGGCGGGCACCAGAGGACATGCAGCGAGGGGCTCCGCGCGTGGACACTCTCGGAGAAACCAGGACCGGGCCTTATGGCGCTGGTGCGCCCGCCCAAATTTGCGCGGTCGACGACCGCGGCGGCAGGAATTGAGCGCAACAGGTGGAATTCATTCGAGTGAGCTATGCGTTCGACGGGATGTGGGGTGCGGTATGAGCTGGACGGCGAACTACGAATTCAAGCGCTTGGTCAAGCGGCTCATCCTGAACTACTTCGCGGGTTCCGTCATTGCCGTCCTCGGCGTGGGCGGTGTGCTCATCTTCACCACCCTCCATCTGACTCCAACGGACCTGTGGATCATCTGCGGTATCCTCGGCGGATCGCTCGTGCTGATGCTCACGGCGGACTCCATCGCGTTTCGCGTGCAAATTCGCCCGATTCGGAAAGCGCTTCTCACAGCTCATCCGACAGAAGACGTGCTGACGAAGGGCTATAAACGGGCGCTGCACTTGCCGGCGCTGGCTGTGCTCCGCGTCATGGGGCCTCACTGGCTGTCGTTCCTCATCCCGGGGCTCGTGTCATCGTCCATCCTCGTGCACAGAGGGCTCCTGCACCTGCCCATGGCGTATGTATGGCTCGCTTCGCTCGGCACGCTCATTGTCGCCTCCATGCACGCCGTGATCGAATTCTTCCTGACGTCGCGCTCCATTGAACCGACGCTCGTCACCATCCGGCGCAGGAGCGAGCACCTGTACGGCGCGTCGGTGTTGCTGCGCGGCCAGGTCGTTGTGCCGCTCGCGTTCAAGTTCGCGATGAGCGCCGTCGTTTTTGGCGCCCTTCCCCTGCTCTTGTTTGGATTGGCCAACGCCGTTCGTCTGACCAACGCGGGACTCGGATCGTCCACTTATTGGACGTGGGCCGGCGGCATCCTGGCGCTCGGCTCCCTGTTCTCCGCATTAGGCGGATACCTGTTGGCGAGCGACGTGCAGCGTCCCATCCGCAGGCTCGAGGCGCTGATGCGCCGCGTGGAGCGGGGGGATTTTTCCTTGCGCGCGGACGACACGTACATGGATGAGTTCTCGGATCTCATCCAAGGCTTCAACCTGATGCTGAACGGCCTCGCGCACCGCGACGCGATGAACCGCCAGCTTATCGACAGCTATTTCGCCACGCTGGCCGCGGCCCTGGACGCGCGGGATCCGTACACGGCGGGCCATTCGCAGCGCGTCGCGCGCTACGCCGAGGCCATCGGCCGCAAGGTCAACCTGTCGCCGCAGACGGTGCGCGAACTGAGGCAATCGGCGCTCTTGCACGACATCGGAAAGATTGGGATCCGCGACGAGATCCTGCTGAAGGAAGGCAAGCTGACGGACGAAGAGTTCGCCATCATCAAACAGCACCCTGTGATCGGCGAAAACATCATTCGGCAGATTCAGCCGGACGACGCCATGAAACCGCTTCTGCCGGGCATCCGGTCTCACCACGAGCGGTACGACGGCAAGGGATATCCCGACGGCCTCGCCGGCGAGGAGATTCCGCTGTTTGGTCGCATCCTCGCAGTGGCCGACGCCTTTGACGCCATGACGTCCGACCGCCCGTACCGCGCCGGCATGCCCGTCGAGAAGGCCCTTCAGGTGCTTCGAGAAGGGCGCGGGACCCAGTGGGATCCGCACTTCGTGGATGCGTTCATCGAGGTGGTTCAAGAGGTCTACATTCCGGACGAAGCCAAGTCCGCCGCCCGTGAGGCGGCAGCCTCCACGAGCCAGTGAAAAAGGGCCAGGGCGCCCTCGTCCTCACGCCACAGATTTTCCGGATGCCACTGCACAGCGACGATGGGCCAGCGCCCCTCCGACTCCACGGCCTCCACCAGCCCCTCGCTGTCCCAACCCACCGGTTTCAGGGAAGGCGCCAAGTCTTTCACCGCCTGATGATGAAAGCTGTTGACGCGAATCGCCGTCTTGCCGTAGCACCGCGCCACGCGCGATCCCGGCTTCAGCTTGACCGTGTGCGCGTACGCGTTGCGCGGGGCCTTTTGGCTGTGCTGAATTTTACCCTTCCACTGGCGCGGCAGATCCTGATACAGCGTTCCGCCAAGCGCCACGTTCAACATCTGCATACCGCGGCAAATCCCGAGCACCGGCTTCTGTTCCCGCCGCATCACCTGCACGAGCAACATCTCCAACCGATCTCGCTCCGGCTCGAGCGTCCCGAGTCCCTGCAGTGGTTCCTGCCCGTACAGATTCGGATCGACATCGTTGCCGCCCGTCAGCACGAGCCCATCGAGCCGCATGCCCAGTTCAATGGCGCTCGCCTCATCCGCGAGATAGGGCAACACCACCGGCAGTCCGCCAGCCCGCTCCACGCCGCGCGCGTAGTCGTCCGCAAGCATCACCGCCTGGAGCGGCACACCCGGGACCGCGCTCTGCCTCAGTTCGTGCGATCCAGTCAGTCCAATCAATGGCCTCGTCAAGCACCCCACCTCCGCCCCAGCGCTCAAGCGTTCCAACTCGCCAGGTACCGCTTCTGCGCCTCGGTCAACTCGTCGATCTCGACGCCCCACGTCGCAAGCCGCATACGCGCCACCTCTTCATCCATATGCGCCGGGATGGCGTGCAGCCCAGGCGGGTACGACTTCGTCATCACTTCGCGCAGGCCGAGCGCCTGAAGCGCGAACGTCATGTCCATCACCTCGACGGGATGGCCGTCCCCCGCCGCGAGGTTGACGAGCCTGCCTTCGGCGATGAGATACAACCTGCGCCCGTCGGCGAGTCGATACTCGTCCACGTTCGGGCGGGCGGTGCGCACCTCCACGGCGAGATCGGAAAGTGCCTCCTTGTCCACCTCGACGTCGAAATGGCCCGCGTTACCGAGGATGGCCCCATCCTTCATCCGCTCCATCGCGTCCCGCGAGATGACCGCCTTGTTGCCCGTGACCGCGATGAAGATGTCGCCCACCTCGGCCGCCTCCCGAATCGGCATCACCCGGAACCCTTCCATCACCGCCTCCACCGCGCGAATCGGATCCACCTCGCACACCACCACTTGCGCGCCGAGCCCTCGCGCGCGCATGGCCACGCCCTTGCCACACCAACCGTAGCCCACCACAACCACGGTCTTCCCGGCAATCATCAGATTCGTGGTGCGCATAAACCCGTCCCACACGCTCTGCCCAGTGCCGTACCGATTGTCGAACAGGTGCTTGCACTGCGCGTCGTTGACGGCGAGCATCGGGTAGCGCAGGACACCCTCGCGCGCCATGGCCCGAAGCCGCAGGATGCCCGTGGTGGTCTCCTCGCATCCCCCGCGGATCCGCGCCGCCTGCTCCGGCCGCTCGCGGTGCAGCATCGTGGCGAGATCGGCTCCGTCGTCGATCACGCCCTCGGGCTCCCAGTCGAGCACAGCCTCGAGGTGGCTGCGATACTCCTCGGGCGTCGCCCCGTGCCAGGCGTACACGCGCACGCCGCGGCGCGCCAGGGCAGCCGCGATGTCATCCTGGGTGGACAGCGGATTCGAACCGGCGATGGCCACCTCGGCGCCCCCGGCCTGAATGGCGAGCGCAAGGCGGGCCGTCTTGGCCTCCAGGTGCAGGCACATGGAGATGCGCTTGCCCAGAAACGGCTTTTCTTCGGCGAAACGGCGCTCAATCTCACCCACGAGCGGCATGTGCGCCCGTGCCCACTCGATCTTCTGATCCCCCGAAGGATAGGCGTCGGGGTTGCGGATCATGGATGGTTTCGGTTGCGGCATGTCGATTCCCTCGCTCCTTTTGCGCATGAAAAAGACGGATGGCCCATCCGTCCTTCTCCGTTTCTACTCCGCGTTCCAAAGCGAATCTTCAGAAATCCACCAGGCCGAGGCTGATCAACAGCCCCTCGTTGACGAGCTTCATGGCTTCGTCGTCCAGATGCGTGATCTTGTCGGTCAGGCGCTGCTTATCGATGGTGCGCAGCTGCTCGAGCAGAATCACGGAATCGCGCTCCAGACCGTACTTCTCCGCCTTGATCTCCACGTGCGTCGGCAACTTGGCCTTCTGGATCTGCGCGGTGATGGCCGCCACAATCACCGTCGGGCTGAAGCGGTTGCCGATGTCATTTTGCACCACGAGTACGGGGCGAAATCCTCCTTGCTCCGAGCCGACCACAGGCGACAGATCCGCAAAGAAGATGTCCCCACGCCTGACATTCAATCGTTCACACCCCGCTCACCAAGCGCTCCACGGTGTTGCCGGCCTCCTGCTCGACCAGAAACGCCTCACAGGCGATGCGCAGGTTGAGAGGCGCCATCTCCTGATACCCGCGCTGCATGGTCTCGCGCAGATCTCCGGGCTCTCTCCTCGATACATACATACGCAGCGCCTCGCGCACGATGTCACGCGCGCGTTTGTCTCCGGATTCGCGACCCGCAGCTTGATTCCAGGCGTTGAATTTCGAACTCGACAAGCGCGGCACCTCCACTGTTTGCAGCGACGTCCCAGACGGCTTCCATGCCGCCATTATAGCCGCCCGTTTCTCGTGGCGCAAAAAAGGCGTCGAAACGCGCCGGGCGCCCCTGTCAATCGCACACGACGCGCGGCACGCGCCGGTGCACGCGACACAAGATCTCGTACGGGATGGTCTGCGCCCGCGCCGCCAGTCGATGAAGCGACAACACGCGCCTCTCTTCCACATTCGACGCCATTCGATACGATTCCTGCACGCGAACCCTTCGTTCTTCCGGACGCAAGCGGCTCCACCACCCCGTGCGCCAGGCGGAGGGCGCATCGTAGCCGAAGAGCGCCGCGATGTCTCCGGTCGCGACGTCGAGCCCTGTCACGTCCGCCATCAGCTGATCCATGCAGACGCGGCCGATGACAGGCCGCAGCTCGCCGCGAACGAGCACCTCGCCCTGATTCGACAACTGCCGCGGGTAGCCGTCCGCGTACCCGCCGGCAACGGTGGCGATGGTCATGGGCCGCGTCACGGTGAAGGTTGCTCCGTACCCCACGGTTTCCCCAGGCTGTGCGCGAGCGACGCGCAGCACGCCCGCGTAGAGGCTCATCACCGGGCGCAGCGAGTGCACCGGGAGAACCGACGGATCCGGCGAATAGCCGTACGCGGCAATGCCCACGCGGACCATATCGAGGTGCCATGCGGGATTGCGCAAAAGCGCCGCGCTGTTCCCGGCGTGGATGCGCGGCGGGCGAAGCCCCGCCTCCTCGAGCGCGCGCACAAACTCCCCGAGGCGCTCCATCTGCCCCGCCGCGTGCGCGGGATCATCCGCGTCGGCGGCGGCCAGGTGCGTGCCCGCACCCACCAGTTCCAGATCTTCTCGCGCCGCAATGGCCCGCGCGAGCGCCACCGCCTCGTCCGTACGCTTGACCCCCAGCCGGTTCATGCCCGTGTCCAGCGGCAGGTGGACTCGAAGCCGCTTCGGCAGGCGCGGGATCTCCTCAACGGGGCTCAGATCGGTCAGGGCAATCTCGATCTCAGCCTCCGCCGCCTTCGCACACGCGTCTGGCGTCACCGCGCCCAAAACCAGGATGTTCACGTCGCGATGGAACGCGCGGATCTCGAGCGCCTCCTCGAGGGAAGCCACCGCCACGTGATGCACCCCCTCGCGCACGAGCCGCTCAACCACCGCTCGCACGCCGTGGCCATAAGCGTCCGCCTTCACCGCCACCATGAGGCTCGCGCCCGAGCGCAACCTGCTCTTCAGATACCGGATGTTGTGGGAAAGATGGGCGAGATCGATCACGGCAAACAGGGGCCGGTACATTCGGGGTCACCTCATGTGCCGATTGTAACACAAACGCGCCACCCAGAGGCCTCGGGCTTCCTCTGAGATGGCGCGGCGGAAGGAGGAATGGCGTCACTTTCCGACCTCGGCAAAGGTGGAGATGGCGATGTGTTCGAGTTCGGGCAGCGAGAGATCGTTGGACGTGAGATCGAACTCGATGCCGTTTTGCATCCAGGTCAGATTGGCGACTCGGGTGCCGGGCGCCTCGTCGTAGATCGCCGGGACCCCGTAGAGGTCGACCAATTCGGCGTTCGGGAGCCCCGCGGCGCCCGGGGTCAACGCTGACTCCGTGAGGACGTAGTGATGGCCGCCTCCCTGATAGCGCATGATGATACTGGACTCGTCGGGTTGTGCGAGATCGGTGAGCTTCGTGCCGTACATGGCCGGTGGTTCGATGTAGTCGAAGGCGTGATCGGATGCGAGGGTGGGTTTGGCGGCCTGCCCGGCTTGCGCGATGGTCTGCGGATCGAAGGCATTCTTCGGGAACTCGACGCCGGTTTCGAACGACTGGTACGTGATGACGACCGCGGCCTTGCCGTTCTTGTCGAGCAGCGTGACCGACTGCGGTTTCAGGTCCTTGGAAAGCACAATTTGTTCTCGACTGACCACGTCGCTCGCGGGGACCACGGGTACCTCGAACGCGTATGCGTCCTTCTCCCGGCTCACCTTGACGGATTTGTCGGATGCGATGCGCTGCAGGAGCTGATCGTAGAGGTAGATCTGCCCCTGGTTCTGCGCCCAGTTGCCGTTGAAGCGAAACACCTTTCCGAGCGACGGGCTGACGATGAACATGCCGTTGGGCGTGCGGACAATGACCTGATTGATCTGTTTGTCTGCGTTGCCGAGCTCAATCTTGTACATGTCTTTCGACTCGTAGGAGACGCGCACGAAGTACTTCTGGACGTTGTTGTCCATCTGCACCGTCATGATGGCCTCGCTCTGGTAGTTCTTGTTCTCGAGGGCCTGCGCCTCCGACTGGATCTTGTGACTCACGGAACTCGTGGTGCCGGGGATGCCGCAGCCAGCGACGACGCCCCCCGCGAGGGCGAGCGACAACAGGACTGCCGTTAGCTTTCGCATAGCCACCTCGCCTTTCTCCGCCACGCACCATCCTCACTCCGAGGCGTCCACCTCCGCGCGATACGCGCGCACCGCATCCGGCAGCCGAGCAATGACGTCCGAAGCCGTGACGGCGACCTCCGTCAGCTCTTCTCCCGCGCGCTCGCCGGCCCTACCGTGCAGCCAGGCGCCGAGGGAGGCGGCGTCGAACGCGTCCAGCCCCTGCGCGATGAGGGCGCCAATGACGCCGGCCAACACGTCGCCCGTCCCCGCTACCGCAAGCGCGCTCGATCCCGTGGGATTCACCCGCACCCGCCCATCCGGGTGCGCGATGACGGTCCGGTGCCCCTTGAGGAGCGTCACCGCCTGACTCCGCGCGGCGATGGTCCTCGCGGCCTCCAGCCGCCGGGCCTGCACCTGGCGCGCATCCCAGCCGAGCATGCGCGCGGCCTCCTTGGGATGCGGCGTCAGCACAAATTCGCCCGCCACCGGACCGAACTGGCCCGCGTGCGCCACGGCTGCGAGCGCCTCCGCGTCAACCACCCCGCGCGCCACGCCCGCCCGGACGAGATCGTACAACCACGTGCGCGCCTCGCGGCCGAGCAGCCCAAGCCCGGGCCCGACGATCACGGCGTCCACATCTTGCAGCAACTGCGCGGGATCGCCGCCTTCTCGCACGACGACATCGGGCGCGAACAGCGACGCGTCGACACGGGCACCCGCGACGACCACCAGCCCCGCGCCTGCGCGAAGCGCCGCGAGCGAGGCAAGCCGGCTCGCGCCCGGCATCTGGCCGAGGGCGATGCCCACCTTGCCGAAGGTGCCCTTGTGGCTCATGGCGCTGCGGAAGCCGAACCGTTTTCCAAAGGCCGCGGGCGATACGTAGGACGCCCGGACGCGCGCCGGATCGACAGGGATGCCCACGTCTGCCACGCGCACGAGGCCGGCGTAGACGGCGCCGGGCGTCACCGCCGTGCCAAGCTTCTCGGCCCCCATGGCGATGGTCTCGTGCGCCTTGATGGCGGGTCCAGGGACCTCTCCGGTGGACGCGTCGACGCCGGACGGAAGGTCGGCGCTCACGATGTACGCCGAGGACGCGTTGGCCTCCTCAATCATCTGCGCCATCACGCCCTCGGCCGGCCTGGAAACCCCGGTGCCAAGCAGCGCGTCGATGAGCACGGCGCGAAGGCGTCCGCCTTGGCCGAACTCGGAGAGCGACTGGTGAATGCTTCCGGGCTCGTAGACCCGCCACGGAACGCCAAATCGCTCCGCCATCTGCTGCGCGGCGCGCGCGTCGCCCTGAAGGGCGGCCGGATCGCACGAGGACAACACTTCGACCTCGATGCCCGCGTGGCGCAGCCATCTCGCCGCCACCCAGCCGTCGCCGCCGTTCATGCCTTTGCCGCACAGGACCACCACTTTGTCCGGGCGAAGTTCCCGGACGCGATCGGCGATGGCGCGGCCCGCGTGATCCATCAGGACAATGGCCGGGACGCCGAGGCGATGGATGGTGTCGTGATCGAAACACCGCATTTCATCACTCGTGACGAGATACACAGAGTGCCCTCCCCGAGGATTGGTATATGGATATGAGCCGTGTCCACGAAGTATGTACAACGCTGACAAGCGCGCGACGGTCACAACTGCTCCAGAACGGCAACGGCGAACGCGATGCCGGCGCCGTGGGTGATGGCGAGATGAATCCGAACGCGGGCGGCATCCGGCGGACCGAATCGGTCCCAAAGCGCGGATGGCGGCTTCCAGGCGACCTGCAAGCCCCCGTGGCCCAGCGACACGGCCACGTGCGGCATCGAGAGCCGGGCTAGGCCGCAGCCGGCGGCCTTCGCGACGGCCTCCTTCGCTGCAAATCGGCCCGCCACAAACTCCGCGAACCTGGCCGCGTCGGAGATGCCGGCCGCGAGGAAACGTTCTTCCGGGGCGAGCACGCGCTGGACGAACGCCTCGCCTCGCCGCTCGAGCGCCGCGCGAATGCGGCGGATCTCGATCACGTCGTTGCCAATTCCGAGGATCAAGCGCCTCACCACCTCTTTGGATCGATTGTACTACGGCGCAGGCGGTTTCCATCTAGCCACAGGAAAAGTTTCATGGCGGAGACCGTAATTCTGTGGATGACTCGGATCCCCTTTCCGAGCGCGGACATCTACGGTAAACTGGAACAGGGGGATGACCATGCATATCATCGGTCACATTGTCCGCTTTATCGTCTCTGCATTGGTCCTGTTGCTCGTCAGCCATATCGTCCACGGCTTTTACATCCACGGATTCTGGCGCGCCATCATTGCCGCGATTGTCATCACGCTGTTGGGATTGGCCATGGAGGCCCTGTTCGGGCGGAGGATCTCTCCGTACGGGCGCGGCATCATCGGCTTCATCAGCGGTGCCATCGTCATCTATGTCGCACAGATCTTTGTGCACGGCATGCACGTGAGCATCATCGGTGCACTGCTCGCGTCGCTCGTCATCGGCATCATCGATCTGTTCATCCCGACGAGCTTCCGCCGTCCGAGAAACGAGTGAGATTTGAGTGAAAGGCAGAGGCTGGCCCGCACGCCGTGGCGGGACCGGCCTCGTTTTTGCGCCTGTTTAGGCGGGCACCACGATATACCCTTCTCGGAAGATCTTCTGCACGGGATCCCAGATGGGCGCTGCCCCAAGATCCTTGAACTGACCTTTCAGAAGGTGTTCCGCCGCGACGGCGCAGAGCATGGCATCGAGCTGATCGACCGTCGGCCGAATGACACCGGAACAGCGGTAGTCGCGCTCCTTTAACGCGTTCCAAACCTCTTCCACGTACTTATGCGGCTCCTTCCGCTTCGACGGGATCGAGCTCAGTCCGAAATGATCCTTCAGAATCTTTCGGGGATACGTCTCGAAGATGGTGGGGCCCGCGGCGTTCGACGACGGAGGGTACCCGTGGAGCCGCGCCTGCCCGGTCGACACGGCCTCGGAAAACAGTCGAATGCTCACCTTGATCAATGAAGCGTACGGCCCTTTGTACATCGGCGAGAGCGTCAGTGGCATCGTGCGCGTCGGCGTATCGGCCTTTTCGTCACACAACCGCCGCGTCCTGCCAGAATGAAGTTGAGGAAGCCCCTGCGGGCCATCGAAGCCGTACGCTTTCGCCCCTGCAGGCATGAAGTCGGGGCTTACCGGAAGCAGGGTGGGCGAAGAAGAGAAGCGTGGAATGTAGTGATCCAGTGCGAATTTGCGAGTTTCTGTGTCCAGCCAAGCCACATAGCTCAGGAAGCCCAGTCCCCCTAAGTCCATGCCGCACACCCAGGCCAAGGAGCAGCCTCCTTCCGCAACAAGCGTTCTCCGCGCTCGTGCATTTCAACTTCGTTTATGGCACAATGATGCCGATATGTCCACGGAAAGGGCGGACGGACGTGCATCACGTGCTCGAAGCCATTTTCATTCTCTTCGTCGGCGTCGCCTTCACCTACCTCATGAAGATACGCCCAGGCGCGCAACCGATGTCGCGGGCGAAAATGATCGCCTATTTTGTGCTTGGCGTCGTGATTGGCGTCATCTTCATCACGACTGACCACATCTACGCGCCCACGACAGGGCTGTGAGTCACTGAGCCCCGCCCGGGCACGACAGCGAACGGAGCGATACATACGATGCAAGGTTTGATCACGCTGAAGAGCCGGCACGAACAACATCTCATGCGGGAAGCGGGAAAAGTGGTCGCCGGCTGCCACGAGGCGCTGCGCAGCTTCATCCGGCCCGGCATTCGCACCATCGAGATTGATCAGTTTGTCGAGGACTTCATCCGCCGGCACCGCATGGAGCCTGCGCAGAAGGGCTACCGAGGATATCCCTTC
The DNA here is from genome assembly GCF_000219875.1 of Alicyclobacillus acidocaldarius subsp. acidocaldarius Tc-4-1. Lineage (NCBI taxonomy): Bacteria > Bacillati > Bacillota > Bacilli > Caryophanales > Alicyclobacillaceae > Alicyclobacillus > Alicyclobacillus acidocaldarius. Next base: position 483,264 of record NC_017167.1, on the reverse strand, counting down.
GCCTCCTGCACCTCGGTCAACGACGTCATCTGCCACGGCTTCCCGGGCGAATATGTCCTCCAGGAGGGCGACATCGTCACAGTCGACATGGTCGCCGTTTACAAGGGCCTTCACGCCGACTCGGCCTGGAGCTACGCCGTCGGCGAGGTCAGCGAGACGGCGCGCCGTTTGCTCGACGTGACGCGGCGTGCGCTCTATATCGGCATTGAACAGGCGATTCCAGGCAACCACATCTCCGATATCGGCCACGCCATTCAGACCTATGTCGAGGCGCAGGGGTTCTCCGTCGTGCGCGATTACATCGGCCACGGCATCGGGCGCCAGATGCACGAGAGCCCCGAGGTCCTTCATTTCGGTCCACCGCACCGCGGGCCGAAGATCCGAAAGGGTATGGCGTTCACCGTAGAGCCCATGGTGAACGTCGGTACGTACGAGACAAAGCTCGATCCCGACGGCTGGACGGCCCGCACCGCCGACGGCAGCCTGAGCGCACAATACGAGCACACGCTCATCATCACGGACAACGGCCCTGAGATCATCACGAAGCAGGATGGCGAATGAATGCGAAAAGGCCGCCCGGCGCGTATTTCCGCGCCCGAGCGGCCTCCATTCATCCTTCATCCGTGAACCGTCTTCGGCACCCGCTCCCGACGGGGAGGCCGGACCTGCAGCCACTGCTCATCGATTTCAAAGTGAGCGTCGGCAAGAATCTTCGCCAAGTGTTCGAGCGGCGTGCGGGCGACCTCGCGGTACGATTTGCGCGTGTAGAGGTCAATCGCGTTCGGCAGTTCTCGCTTCAGTTGCTTGCGCAAGCGATTCCCAGCCGCATCCGCATCCACCAGGATATACACCTCGTCGTGCTGCAGCGGGACGATGTCGTTTTCCACCTGTTCGTAGCTCAGCGTGCCCTGCGTGCACACCACGTCCACCTCTTCGCGCAGCACCTTCAAAATCCTCGACTTGTCCGTCTTGCCTTCGACGATGATGACTTTTCGCGAAGTCGCGTGCGTCCGCATGTCGCTCAACTTCCTTCCGTCATCGCGCGCGGCCCTCGCCGCGCCACGAAGGTGACTTCGTCGGATCACGTCCATCATAGCACGAGTCGCGCCCCATCGGCAGAGGTCGTCCCTGGAAGTCGCGGCGCCACGGCGTGCGCGGTATGGCGCGCGTGCCCCGATGCGATCTCGCCCCCTTTTTCGCAGTCTATGCAGGGCCGCCTCGTCCCCATACGGACGGGACTCCGCCCGGTATGTAGAAAAAGGCCGCCTCCGCGATGGGGGCGGCGGTGCGGACGCTTTGCGGCCTCACGCCACGGGCGTGCAGGTCGTGGTCGTCGAGCACGTATACGCGGGAACGAGCAGGAAGAAGAGCACGAAGATGATCAGAAACACCACTGCCCAACGCGTGTAGCCACCAAACACACCGTACATCCGCATTCCCTCCTCCGACAGGTTTGTGCCGGTCGGCACATTGCCATAGAATGCGGGAAGAACGCGATGGTGCGGGCGAATGTCCAGGGCCCCCGCCAAGTCCATGCCGAAGGGAGACGGATTCCCATGTTCACCCCGTTTCCAGGAGACACACCCGAGGCGCTCGGCGCCCTGCCCCACGAGGCCCTCGTCTTCGTCCACACGCCGCTCTGCGGCACGTGTCAACTCGCGCGGCGCATGCTGGAGGTGGTCGACGCGGCCCACGCCAGCCGGCTTCCGCTCTACGATCTCGACGCCAACCTCGCCCCCCAGGCCATGCAGTCGTGGAGGATCGAGAGCGTGCCGGCGCTTTTGTACGTGAAAAACGGCGAGATCGCCCACGTCCAATACCGGTTTGGCGACGTGGTCAACCTCGCCGAAGCCATCCGGCAGTTTCTCGAGCGTTAACGCGGAATGCCGGGCAGCACCGCCGCGAGCTCTTCCCAGGTGAGGTATTTGCGCTCGATGTCCTCTTCCACGAGCCCCCGACCGCGCTGAACCTCGATGAACTGCATGCCCGTCTCGGTGCGAATCGCGTGCCACACCCCCTGTGGCGCGCGCACGATGTCGCCCGCCGCCACTTTCTGCCACCGGTCGTCGACGACGATCTCGCCCTCGCCCTCGATGATGGTCCAGATCTCCTCGCGCCACTTGTGCCGGTGATAGCTGAGGTTGCGGCCGGGCAGGAGTTCCACGCACTTGGTCAGAACCTCGGTCTCGTCGTCGAGCAACTGATAGTCAATCACGCGATAGCGCCCCCAGCGGCGCTCCTCGTACATCGGCCGGTTGTCGAGGGGCGCCACAACGTCCTTCAGCCCCGCGGCCATGTCCTTGTCCGCCGCGAGAATCCCGTCCGGCGTGGCCACCACAATGGCCCTCTTCAAGCCAAGTGCCACGACCGGCAGCCCCAGTTCGTTCACGACGTGAGTGTCCTCGCACTGGGAGAGAATCGCACGGCCAACCGCCTCGCTCTCCATCTGCTCGGCGAGGGACGACCAGGTGCCGAGATCGGACCAGGTGCCGCGGTACGGATGCGCCACGATGGAGGAAAGCTTCTCCACGACCTCGTAGTCGAAGCTGCGCTTGGGAAACTGATCGAAGCCGCGGCGCGCCTCCGCATACGTCGACGGCAGGCCGCGATCGCGCAGGATGCGGACGATGGTTCGCGGCTGGAAGCAGAACACGCCGCAGTTCCACAGCGCCCCTTGGCGAATCAGTTCCTCGGCCACGGCGCGCTCCGGCTTCTCGACGAATCGCTTCACGCGGAAGCAGTCCCCGTCGGCGGGCGCCTCCGGGACGATGTAGCCAAACTTGCTCGTCGGCTCCGTCGGCCACACCCCCATGAGCGCCATCTCGGCGCCTTCGCGGAGCAAGATCGGTCCGAGGTTTTGGATTTCCTGGAAGTAGTGATCGTCCACGAAGTGGTCGACGGGGCAGACGACCACGGGCTCGTCGGGATCCATGCCCTGTTCGTCGACGAGGTACAACGTCGACAGGGCGATGGCCGCGAAGGTGTCCCGCCGCGCCGGCTCCTCAATCACGTCGATCTCGCCGATCTGCGCGTGAATGACCTCCACCTGAGGCTTCGACGCGCACACGAACACGTCGTTCGCGGCAAGGCCCGCCTGGCCAATCTGCCGCCAGACGCGCTGGAGCATCGACTCGAGTCCTTCGCCGTTGGGACGAGGCAAAATGCGCAAAAATTGCTTGGACCGAACGTCGTTCGACATCGGCCACAGGCGCTTGCCCGATCCGCCGCTCAGGAGTACCAGTTTCACCATGCACCACTCCCTTCCCACGTGTTGTCGTGGCGGATGGATACAGCCCCCATCACTCACAGTTCCCACTATAAAACATGAGCTCACATTTCGTCCATGGGTTCGAGACGCGCTCGGGCAAACGAAAACGGGGCCGGCCCGCCATCCGCATGGCCGGGAGCAGCCCCGCTTGCTCATGGTGTATTAGCGATGTTCGCTTGGGTGCCATTCGAGTTCGACCCGTTGGTATCCCCGTTCCCATTGCCATGGCCGCCTTTCCCAGACGACATCACCTGGGACTTGGGGGTCGGGCTGGCGGCCTCGGGAGGCGTCGACGTCACCGCGCTGTTGGTCGGCAACGCGTTCGCCGTGTTGCCGGTGTCGTTACTCGTGCCTGTGGTGATGTTTCCAACGGTCGTGTTCCCCAAGCTCTGGTTCCCGAGGCCGCCCGTCCCGTTTCCCGGGAGCGTGTTGTTCAAGCCGTTTCCAGGCGGTGCCGTGTTTGTTTGGTTGTTCCCATTCGGTGGCGCTTGGCTTGTCGTCACCGTCACCGATGCCGGCTTGCCCACGGCCTGTCCGGTCGCCTGGCTCGTGGCCTGAACCGTGTAGATGTACGTCTCATTGGGCTGTACGGACGTGTCCGTGATGGTCTGTGCCGTCGTCTGCCCCACGGGCACCGTCTCATCCGCGCCGTTCGTAGACACGCGCGTCACCACGTAGGTGACAGGCTGCGAGAAGCTGCCGGACCAGGACAGGGTGACCGTGTTGGCGCTCGGGTTGTACGTCGCGGTCAGGTTGGAGATGGCGTTCGTCGGGTTCGAGTTGTTCTGCCCGCTGTTCATCTGATTGACGTAGTCGACCCCTTGCGCCGTGCCGGTGATGTAAGGGTACGGCCCCACCGGGAACTGCTCGGGCGCCTCGTTCGCCAGCGCCAGCGCGATGATATCGTGGAAAATCTGCGCCGCGTTCGCGGACGGATCGACCGGCGACATCGTCATGTGATGTTCCGGCGTCGACACGTCATACCCGATGTGGATGCTGCCGACGAGGTTCGGCGTGTAGCCGTCGAACCAGCCGTCGCGCACCCAGTTCGGATGATCGCTCACGAGGCCAGCGCTGTACTGCACGGTCCCGGTCTTGCCCGCGACGCCCCAGCCCGGAAGCTTGGCATTCTGGCCCGTGCCGTAATCCACGACGTCCTCCATCAGGCGCGTCATGTCGAGCGCCACCTGCGGCGTCATCACCTGCGTCTGCTGCGGCCCTTCGTGATAGATGATCCCGCCCTGGCTGTTCACAATCTTCGTGATGAGATACGGCTGAGACCGAATGCCGTTGTTGTCAAATGGCGTATATGCAGCGACCATCTCCATCGGCGTGACCCCATTCTCCAGACCGCCGATGGCGATGCCCAGGTGCTCATAGTCCTTCGGCGTGAGCGGGATGCCGTCCGCCTTGGCGAAGTTGGCCCCCGTGTCAATGCCGATCTGCGACAAAAGCCACACCGACGCGACGTTCTGCGACCATTCCAGCGCGTACTGGAGGGTCACCTTTGGCGGCGCGTTTGGGTCCCAGTTCTGCGGGATGTAACCTCCGCCGAAATCCTGGGGCGTGTTGTCCAGGATGGACGTATACGTCCACTTGCCCGTAGCCAGAGCCGGCGCGTAATCCATGATAGGCTTGATGGACGATCCCGGCGAGCTCGCCTGGTAGACGCGATCCAGCCCGAGCGGCACGTACCCCTGCCTGCGCGATCCCGCCGCGCCAAGAATGGCACCGGTCTTCGGATCCACGAAAATGGCCGCACCTTCCACGACGGTCCCGGTCGTCGGCCCCGGGAAGTCCGAGTCGTACTTCCCGCTCCAGAACACCTCGTTAATCGCGTTCTGCACGTTCGGCGCGATGGTGGTGTAGATCTTCAACCCGCCCTGCATGACCTCCTGAGGCGGGATGCCGTGCCGATTCAGATAGTCGAGCAGGAAGTTAGTGAGAAGCGGCTGGGTGTTCCAACCGTCCCCCGGAAACGAATGAAACGATACACCTAGTGGCTGCTTCTCCGCGGCATCGGCCTGCGCTTGCGTGATATAGCCGTAACGCACCATGTTCTGCAGGACCTGATTGCGCCGCTCGAGCGCCGCTTGCGGATGCACGAGCGGGTCATACGCCGACGGCGCTTGGGGCAGCCCCGCCAAGAGCGCCGCGTCCGCGAGCGTCAGCTTGTTCGGTTCCGTCTTGAGATCGATGCCGAAATACCGCAGAGCCCCCTGCTCAATGCCGACCGCACTCTCGCCCATCGGAATGCGGTTCAGGTACATCGTGAGGATCTCCTGCTTGGTGAAGTTGCGCTCGATCTGCAGACCCAAGATGATCTGCTTGAACTTCCGCGCAAACGTCTTCTGATCCGTCAGATAGACCATCTTCGCCAACTGTTCGGGAATGGTGCTCGCGCCCTGAGCCAAGCTGCCTGAAGAGACGTCCACGAACAACGCGCGAAAGATGGATTTGAGATCGATGCCTGTCTGATTGGTCCAGAAGGTGTGATCTTCGGTTGCAACAATCGCGTCCTGAATGTCTTTCGGAACTTGGTTATACGTTAAATCCGTGTTCGGCGAGCCGAGCGTCAGGAGCTTCGTCCCATCGGCGGCGTACACGACCGTCGGTTGATGCGATTCCTCCAAGAGGCTTGCGTCGAACGGCGTGAGCCGGACCGCAAGGTAAAACCCAACCGCAATCACCACGACAAGCGCGACGACCGTTCCGAAGGCGATGGCAATCCATCGTCGGACCAAACGGCCCACCTCCATCGATATGGACTTCTCAGAGACGCTTCATGCGCCAACTGAGCGTGGGCGCAGGAACGGAGGATGCGGCCGCAACGGGCACGCGCACCGTCTGCGCCCCAACCTGGATTTGGAGCTGGCCCACCACTTGGTTAGCCGCAATCGGCTTCTTCGAATCGAGCACATCCGCCCGATACGACTGCTTGACAGGGAGCCCTCCCCAGCCAATGACCTGCACAGGTTCCGTCGCGACGAGCGAGACGGGCTTCGCCCACGGCGCAGAGAGCGTCCCCACCGTCTGACCGGCGAAGACGAGTGGAACAGACCGAAGTGCCTTCTGGGCGTCCTGCGACATCGCGACGGCTGCGTTCAGTGCCTCAGCAAGAGGCTGCGGGCCCTTCTGACCCAAAACCGCACCGATGATCAGCACCTCGCGGCCGCCGATGACCTTGCGCGCGGCAAACACAAAACAGCCGCCCGCTTCGAGGGTCGATCCCGTCTTGCCTCCGATGATGGTTCCGTGCCCCACCACCGAATCGACGTTGTACACAAGCCCCGCGACGGGAAGTTCCGCCTGGGCCTCTCCCACAATCTGGCGGAACACCGGATTCTGCATGGCGAGCGCAAACAGCTTCATCTGATCAACCGCATCACTCTGGCTCGCCGGCGAGTACCCCGTGGGATCGGCGTAGTGCGTCTCAGTCATCCCAAGCCTCTTCGCGGTCGCGTTCATCTCCCGGACGAACGCCTGCACGGAACCGTCGCACCACTTCGCCAAGAGTGTGCCCATGTTGTTGCCGGAAGGCAAAAGCAATCCCTCGAGTGCCTCGTATTCCGTGATTTGTTCTCCCGCAGCCACCTTGACCACGGACTGTCCTAAGGCCTTATCCTGCTGATACACCTTCACGTCGTCCGGCGTGATGGTGATGGAAGGGCCCTGTTGCCCCAGTTGCAGCGGGTGCTTTTGAAGCACAAGATACGCCGTCATCACCTTGGTCACACTCGCGATAGGTACCGCCACCTGGGGCCCGTACGTCCCGAAGCTGCCCACCCCATCGGCCATCAGCGCGGCCTCACCCTGCGAGGGCCAATGGATGACAGGTTTTTCTCCCGGAATGGCGCGCGGCAGTGGCGCGGCCACATCGGCGGCCGCCTGAGGAACGGGGCGCACCAACTGGACAATGGGCACGCCGATGACGATGATGGCAATCACGATAGCAATGACGAACCCGCGCAGACTACGCACAACCATCCTCCTATGCTGCTCGTCCCGCGCTCATCAGGTCGCGGGCTGTTCTGTCTTGGCGCCCGACTTCGACGCCTCCATCTCGCGCACCAAGCGCTTGTAGCGCACAAACATCGCGATGCGCCAGGGCACGAGCATGCCGAATGCCAGGCAGAAGAAGAGCGATCCCGTCTGATATACGTCCACATACCGCTCGACGACGCTGTGGAGGACAATGCGCACCACCAGCAGTCCGAGCAAAATATAGATGAACGCCCTCGACCGCTTCAGATAGACGCCATCTTCTCCAACGTAAAAATGGCTCGTGGCTATCAGCGGATAGCTGAACATGCAGCCGACCAAAAATGCCGCAATGGCGTAGAGAATCGGCTCGCGCGTGAACGGAAAGACATACATCAGGAACCCCGTGCTCATGGCGAGCGGCGGGATGAGGATCTTCCGCGCATTGGTCGGGCGCTTGGACGCCCGTAGCCGCACAAAAATGACCGTGATGGCGAACACGACAGCGACAACGGTTGCAATCAGCGTAGTGACTTCGCTGTGATTCACGCTCTCCCCTCGCTTTCCTGCGAGATCCGACGAGCTGACCTAGCGGCAATCGCTTCCCCCATGCGGACTACGTGTGAGTATACCACCTTTGACTCAACGGTTTCTTGAACAGCGATCTACAAAACTGCGAACTTTGCACACGAGTCGGCAAAGCGTGAGGAAAATCGTCTGGAAAACCTGACAGTTCCCTGGTAGAATTCTTTCGGCCACTAAATCAGTTGTCAAGCCCATCTTGCGGAAGGAGGCGAGTCCGTGGCAGAGCGTTACGCCCATTTCGTCGCGCGCTTCAAGTATGCCATCGTCGCCATCTGGGTCCTGGCCGTGGCGGTGGCGCACGTGTTCTTGCCGCAGCTGAACGCGATTGTCGCCCACAAGAACACGGAATTTTTGCCGAACTCGTCGAGCGTCGTGATCGCGAGCAATTGGTTAAAGCGGGTCGATCCGGCGCGCCAGGCGGGGTCTAGCGCCGTCGTCGCGATTTACAACCCGCACGGATTGACGGCAGCGGACAAGGCGTGGTTCACGCAGAAACTGAAGCAGGTGGCCGACCACAAGGCCGCCTACGGGGTGAAGACCGTCACGGCTGCCTACAACCAGTCGAAGTCCGTGCAGAATCAGTTTTTCAGCGCGGATGGTACGGTGGAGATCGCGACCGTCGGCTTTCCGGGAAACGACGTATCCAAAGCCACCGACGCATCGCTCAACCAGCTTCACCAAGTGTTTCAGAAGCCGCCGAAGGACGCACAGGTGCTGTTTACGGGCGACACGCCTATCGAGAACGACAACATCAACATCTCGATGGACGGTGCTTCAAAGACGGCCGGCGTGACCATCGCCCTCGTGCTGGTCATTCTGCTCGTCGTCTTTCGATCCATCGTGGCCCCGTTTCTCACCCTGCTCTGCATCGGGCTTTCCTATCTCCTGACGACGAATCTGGTGGCCGTGTTGGCCAACGTCGGCCTGCCGGTCTCGACCTTCACGGACACGTTTCTCATCGCCATCATCTTCGGCGCGGGAACCGACTACAGCATCATCGTGCTGAATCGGTTCCGCGAGGAGGCGAGCCGAGGCCTCGCCCCAGTGGACGCCCTCGCGCGGGCCATGTCGGGCGTGGCCAAGACGGTCGTGTACAGCGCGCTCACGGTGTTTCTCTCCTTCGCGACCCTGTACTTCGCCCGCTTCGGGCTGTTCCGATCCGGCGTCGGCGTCGCCGTGGGCGTGGCCGTGACCCTGGCGGCGTGCCTCACCCTCCCGGCGCTCATCATGGCGCTCGGGCGCTACGTGTTCTGGCCGCGGCGTGACATCGACGGCGCTAGCCACAAGCCCTCGCGCATCTGGGATCTGACCGGCAGAACGGCACTCCGGCATCCCTGGTGGACGCTTGCCGGCGTGCTCGTGGTGCTGACACCCATTGCGCTTTCCTTCACGGACCAGCGCACGTTCGATCCGACCTCCGACATCCCGACGGCGCCTTCGGTCGTGGGCTTTCACGTGGTGTCGAAGGCGTTCGGCCCCGGCAAGGTCCTGCCGATGGACGTCGTGATCGATACGCCGGACAATTTGCGCACGCCGGAAGGGCTGGCGACCATCGAACAGGTGTCCGAGGCCCTCGCGAAGCTACCGTTTGTGCAACAGGTACAGAGCGCCACTCGGCCGACGGGCAAGGTCATCAGCGAGTTTGAGTTGGCAAAGCAGAACCAGCTCGCGGCAAACGGCCTGGCCAAGGTGCAGAGCGGCCTGAATCAGGTGGCGAGCCGCGTCGGCCCGGAGGGCGCGCACCAGGCGGCCGACGCCGCCATGCAGTTATCAAGCGGGGCGGCGGCGCTCGCGCAAGCCGGCGGAAAACTCAGCCAAGGCGCAGCGCAGGCGCAAGAGGGCGCTTCGAAGCTTGCTGGCGGCGCACAGGCGCTGTCGAGCGGCGCAGCGCGGCTGGCGCAGGCAAACGCGCAGCTGTCCAGCGGCGCTGCGCAGGTAGCGGCCGGATCACAACAGGTGGCACAAGGCGCCGATAAGCTCGCCACGTCGGCGCGCAGCATCGCCTCGGGCCAGACGGCGCTGGCAAATGGGGCGGCCCGCGAAGCGCAGGCTGCGCAGGAACTCGCGAACGCTATTGCGGCATGGACGAAAGCCCACCCTACGGAAGCATCTGACCCCAATTGGCAGCAGATTGTCGCGCTGGCGCAGGGAAACGCTGCGGGCGCGCAGCAAACTGCGAAGGCGGCCGAGAGGCTCGCGAACGGCATGGATCAGTGGGCAAATGGCGCCACGTCAATGGCGGAGGGAGCGGACAAAGTCGCTGCGGGCGCGAGTCAACTCGCCACCGGAAGCCGCAGCGCGGCATCTGGCGCCAAGGGGTTGAGCGATGAGGCTTCGCAGGTGGGCCAAGGCGCCTCGTCGTTGGTCCAGGGGCTGAATCAGCTGAGCGGCGGCGCTCGCCAACTTCAGGCGGGGCTTGGCAGATGGGCGAGCGGAGCTTCGCAATTTGGCGCGGGGCTCGCGAACGCGGGCGCCGGAGAAAATCAGCTGCACAACGCCCTCGTCAAGCTCTCGAACGGCGTGGGCACGGTCAAGTCCGCGCTCGACGAGACTGCCAAGGCGCAGACCTCGGGCGATCCCGGCTTCTACGTGCCTGCGTCCGCCATCTCGTCCAACAACAGCCTGCGGCAGGCCTTGGACAGCTACATCTCGCCGGACGGACACGTGGCGGACATTCGCGTGACTCTGAAATCGGACCCGTATTCCATGACGGCAATTGATGAAATGCCCAGGCTCGAGACCGTGGCCCAAGCGGCCTTTACGGCGGCGCCCATCCACACTGGGCAGATCGGATTCACGGGAACGACACCGACGCAGTATGCGCTGAACCAACTGTCCAATCAGGACTTCGTCCGCATGATGGCGCTCATCCTAGGTTCCATCTTCATCCTGCTCGTGGTGATGCTGCGCTCCCTCATCGCGCCTTTGTACGTCATCGCGTCGCTCACCGGCACGTACTTCGTGACGATGGCGTGCCTGCAGTTTGTCGCCGTAGATGTGATGCACAAAGCGGGCATCAGCTGGACAGTGCCGTTCTTCGCGCTTCTCTTGCTGGTGGCGCTCGGCGTCGACTACTCGATTTTCTTGATGTCGCGCTTCGACGAGGAACTAAGGCGCCATCCGGAGTTGAACCTGCGCAGCGCGATGCTTTACGCGATGCGGCAGATGGGCAACGTCGTCTTCTCGGCCGCCGCCATCATGGCGGGCACGTTTGGCTCCATGTCCGTGTCCGGAGTGACGACCCTCGTGGAAATTGGGCTGTCCGTGATCATCGGGCTTGCGCTGTACGCGCTCATCGTGCTGGCGCTCTTCGTCCCGGCCTGCACCGCCATCGTGGGGCGGGCACACTTCTGGCCGTTTCAGAGAATCCCGCACGAGGAGCGCGAACTCACGTTGCCGGAGGAATTAGCGGTGGAGTGAAACGGCGGAACACTGGGGGCGGGTGCGAGATGTGCCCCGCCCCCGTCTCTTGTCCGTCAAGAGGCCCCTGAAAAAGAAAAGAGCCCGCAACCAGGCTCACCATTCACCTGACGCGGAACTCACCACTCGGACTGCGAGTCGCGGACCCAACGATCTACGCACTCATCGCACAGCCGATCCCACTCGCGCTCCTCGTTGGGCCCATCCGCCTCCCGGATGTCCGCACCACACAACACGCACGTCATCTCCTGTGCCGTCTTCTGCATTCTCACCACTCCTATCCATGCGATCTGCGTCTGTCGTTGAGACGGATCATACCACGGGAGCGGCGAAGTTTCAACCGAATGTTCTGATATTTTTGCTTGTTCCGCGATCTCCCTCTCTTGGCATCGGAGGCGCGGCCCGGCGATCACGGCCGAGACGCGCCTCTGCTGTCCATATCGGTGCGCCGCGGGATGTCACACCAGACCGTACGACACCAACACCTGCCGCAGCCGCGCCTGCAGCTCCTCTCCGGGCAGCGCGAGCGGCGGCCGGACCACGGGGCGGATCCTGCCCATCATGGCGAGGCACGCCTTGACCGGCCCGGGATTCGTCTCCCAGAAGAGGGCTTCGTTCAACTCGGCGAGATCGAAATGGAGGTCCAGTGCTTCGCGCCATCGCCCCTCTTCCACCAGATCGTACAACCGAGCGACCTCCCGCGGCATGAGATTCGCCGTGGCACTGATATGGCCCGCGCCCCCCAGCGCGAGCATGGGATAACAGAGGAGCTCGATTCCGGAATACACGAGGAAGTCCCGGCCGCACGCCTGAAACACGCGCGTCACCTGCTCGAAGTCCTTGTTGGACTCCTTGACGCCCACGATGTTTCGGCAGTCGCGCTTCAGGCGTGCCATCGTCGCGGGCTCCAGGTTCACACCCGTCCGCCCAGGGATGTTGTACAGAATGATGGGGATGTCCACACTGTCTGCAACCGCGCGAAAGTGCCGGTACAAGCCCTCCTGCGAGGGGCGATTGTAATACGGCACGATGACGAGCGCAGCGTCTGCCCCCAACTTTTCCGCCGTCTTCGTCAGGCGCAGCGTCTCCGCGTGATTCGTCGATCCCGTCCCCAGCACCACGGGCACGCGCCCGCGCACAGCGTCGACAGTGACCTCGAACAGGTACTCGCGCTCCTCGATGGTGAGGGAGCTCGGTTCGCCCGTCGTGCCCGCGCACGAGATCCCATGCGATCCACTGTCGATCTGCCACTCGATGAGATCGCGATACGCCTTTTCGTCAAACGATCCGTCCTCGCAAAACGGCGTCACCATCGGCACGATGGATCCGCGCAGGCGATCGCGCACGTCGCTTCGGACCTTCATGGCACTCCTCCTCTCGGTGATGGCGCAGCCTCACTTGATATACCCCGCCGCGCGCGCGTCGGTCGCGCCGCACACCTCGACGGGCTCTTTGCACTCCCAGTCCATGACGACCGATCCATCCCGCCACCAGCTCTCCGGCGTCTGGTGGCCCCATAGCGTCTGCCGCCTGGGATCCGTGGCGCTCCAGCGGATGGGCTTGTGATCGGGATCCACGGTCAGGTAGTCGGATGTGTAGAGCTCGATCCGATGTCCGTCGGGATCGCGCAGGTACAGGAAGAACGCGTTGGAGATGCCGTGCCTGCCCGGCCCTCGCTCGATGTGCTGGTGCATCTCCGCGCCTCCCAGGATGTCGCAGGCGCGGATAATGCTCCCCATGTCGTCCATCCAGAATCCGAGGTGGTGCAGGCGAGGACCCCGCCCCTCCATCAAGGCGAGATCGTGCACATTGCCCTTTCGGTGAAGCCAGACCGCCTTCGTCGATCTCGGCTCCTCGTCCGTCTCGACGTACTCCGTGAGGCGGAACCCGAAGCCGTCGCGCCACATCGACTCACAGCTCGCCAGGTCGGGGACAAAGCAGTTGAAGTGATCGAGTCTCCGCACGCCGGCTCCGCGGTGCAGGTGATACTTCTGGAGGAGGCACTCCGCAGGCGCCATCTCCGCGTAAAACTCGAGCGGAAACCCAAACGGATCCTGCACGCGCAGCGCTCGGCCCTGCCCTGGTTCTTGGCCTGCCTCCGCAAAATGGAACCGGCAGCCGCGGGCCTCGAAGTACGCGGCGATGGCATCCAGGTCTTCGTCCTCTTCCACCCGAAACGCGAGATGGCCGAGCATCGGCACGTCCGACTGCGTCAACACGAGGCTGTGGTGATGGCGCTCCTCCACGCCGCGGAGAAACAGCTGACCCTCCCTCTCCTCGGTGACCACAAATCCGAGGACGTCCTCGTAGAACCGGCGGGAGGCGGCGAGATCGCGCACCAAAAGCTCCGCGTGGCCAGCGCGGACGACGGAATACGGAAGCGTCGTTCTCACTGCGCATCACCGTCCAGGAACGCCTTCACGCGCGACACATATTCGGTTTTGTCGTAGGAATCGTAGAGCGCGCCGTACATCCGGACGGGATCGCCAAAGAAGAAACGTTCGTACAAGACCTGGCGGGAGCCGAAGCTCGAGAGCGACGCGTCCCAGGCGAGCCGGAACAGCTTGAGCCGGTGGAACGCATCGATGTTCCTTCCCTGCAGGAATCGCTCGAGATCGCGGCGGATGTCGGCGTTCCAGTCGGCCTCGGTCGGGATGGCCATCAGTCCGCTCGCGCCGAGCTGCTGAATGATCTCGACGAGGCGAGGGTAGGTCTTCGGAAAGAGGTTCCGGGCCGCGTTGAGCGGGGCCCAGGCCGGCGTCATGACGCCGTACTCGTCCAGCTCGGCGTCGGCCTCAGACGCTCGTAAAAACGCTTTCATCGTCTCGAGCGCGAGGATGATCTCCGCGACCTTCTCCTTGACGTGCTGGAACTGCGCAATGCCAATCGCATCCACCAAGGACTCCGCGAGCCCGAGGAGGAACTCGCACTTGGCGATGTTCTTGTGCATCACCTGGTACGTCATGTGCACGACGGCATGCGTCGCCTGGTGCAGCTGGTTGCAGCGCTCCGCGTCCTCGAGGAGGAAGATGCGGTCCCAGGGAACCAGGACGTCGTCGAACACGACAATGGCGTCCATCTCCTCAAAGCGAGAGCCGAGCGGGTGATCGAAGTGCGATCGCCCGTAATCGAAGCTCTCGCGGCAGATGTACCGCAAACCTGGCGTCGAACTCGGGATGGCAAACGCGAACGAATACGGCGCGTCCTCTTCCGTATTGCGTAGCACGGTCGAGGGAAAGACCAGTATCTCATCCGCGATGGGCCCCTGCGTGGCGAGAAGCCTAGCGCCGCGGATGACGACACCACGGCTGTTCTTCTCCACGACGCGGGCGGCGATATAGGGATCCTGAAGTTTGCCGACGCTCACCGACCGGTTGACCTGCGGCGCGATGAGCGTGTGCGTGAGCGTGAGGTCGCGATCGCGCGCGTATTCGTAGTAGGCCTGGATGTTCTCGGCGTACGACGGATGGTTGCCCGCAAAGTAAGCGCTTGCTTGCGACATAGCCGTGATCGCGACGTTCAGATAGTCGGACGTTCGCCCCATCATCCCAAACGTGGCGCGCGCCCAGCGCTGCATCATGCGGCCCCTGCGGACGAGATCGTCGCGGGTCCTCGGGACGAGCCAGGACAGGCCGTAGCGGCGGTCGCCTTCCTCATACGTCATCTCGTCTCGCAGGGCGGGATCGCACTGCATGTCGTACAACTTCGCCATGCTCTCGATCACGTTGCGAAAGGCGGGGTGCTCCGAGATCTTGCCTTCGACCCGCTGCCCGTGGATCCACACCTCTCGCGGCTCCGCATTCAACCGCTCCACGTATTCCGCTCCGCTCTTCGCTCCCATGCCATCATCACCTCACCCTGTGGTTTACCGCCTTCCCGCGCCAGCATCCGATACCCCGAAGCGCGGAATGGGATGCTGCCCGAGCGCGACATGCACGGTCTTCCACTCCGTGTAAAATTCGAAGCTGTAATGGCCGCCCTCGCGCCCCACGCCGCTTTGCTTCATGCCGCCGAAGGGCGTGCGCAGGTCCCGGACGTTGTGGGAGTTGATCCACGCCATCCCCGATTCGATCCGACGGGCCACGCGGTGCGCGCGCTCGAGGTCCCGTGTCCAAATGTATGCGGCGAGTCCATATTGCACGCCGTTGGCGATTCGGATGGCCTCCTCCTCCGTCGAAAACGGGATCGATACGAGAACCGGGCCAAAGATCTCTTCCTGAGCAATGCGCATGTCGTTCCGCACGCAGACGAAGAGCGTCGGCCGGACAAAGTTCCCCCTCTCGAGCTCTGGAGGCACATCTCCGCCCACCGCCATGACGGCGCCTTCCCGCTGGCCGATCTCGAGGTACGACTCCACCCTGCGCTTGTGTTCGGCGTGAATCAGCGGTCCGACCTCCGTGGACGGATCCAGCGGATGGCCGAGGCGAATCTGGCGAACTCGTTCGGCGAGCCGCGCCTCAAATTCCTCGCGAATAGAGGCCTCGACGAGCAGGCGGGATCCCGCGGTGCACCGTTCTCCGTTCAGAGAGTACACCCCAAACACCACGGCGTCCAAGGCGCGATCGAGATCGGCGTCGGCAAACACGAGGACGGGCGACTTGCCCCCCAGCTCCATCGAGAAGCGCTTCAGCGCGTCGGAGCCGTTTTTCATGATGGTGCGGCCCGTCGTCGTCTCGCCCGTAAACGAGATGAGGGGAACCTTCGGGTGCCTGACCAGGGCGTCGCCCGCCACCTCCCCGAACCCATGGACGACGTTCAGCACGCCTGGCGGGAGATCGACCTCCTGCACGATCTCGGCGAGCTTCGTGGCCGTGAGAGGCGACCACTCGGCGGGCTTGAGGACGGCCGTGTTCCCGGCTGCGAGGCAGGGCGCGATCTTCCAAGTCGCAAGCATCAGCGGGGTGTTCCAGGGCGTGATGAGCCCCGCGACGCCCACCGGGACGCGGATGGCGTAGTTGAGAAAGTCCTCGCCCACGGGAAACGTCTCCCCGGTCATGCGCGTGGCCATCTCGGCGAAGAACCGGAAGTTTTCCGCCGCGCGGGCGGCCTGCCCCCGGGCCTGGGAGATGGGTAGGCCCGTATCCGCTACTTCCAGACGCGCAAGCTCCTCCCCGTGCCGCTCGATGGCGTCGGCGATGCGAAGCAGGTACCGCGCCCGCTCCTTGGCGGTCATCCTGCCCCAGGGTCCGTCGTGAAAAGCCCGATACGCGGCCTCGACCGCTCGATCGACGTCCTTGGCCGTTCCCTCGGCGACCTGGGTCAACACCTCGTTCGTCGTCGGATTCAGCGTGTCGAACCAGCCGCCCTCCGCGCTCTCCACGAACTGACCATCGATGAAGTGAAGCGCTGGCCGGGCGATGGCTTCGAACGCCAGGTCCGCCCCGGATTCCCGGCTATCCACCTTGTTCATGCCGACGTCCCCTCCCCCACCACTGGATTTTTTAGACGGCCAATGCCTTCGATTTCAATCTCGATCACGTCACCCGGCTTCACCGGCGAAATCCCGGGCGGCGTCCCGGTCAAGATCACGTCTCCCGGATACAGGGTCGCGAACGAGCTGATGAAGGCGATGATCTCCTCAATCCGAAAGATGAAATCACTCGTGTTCCCCTGTTGCCGCAATTCTCCGTTCACATAGGTCCGAATCGCGAGATGATGCGGATTGGGCACGTCCGCCGCATCGACCCACGACGGGCCCAGTGGGCCAAAGGTGTCGAAGCCCTTGGCGCGAATCGGTGGGCGGTACATGTTGCCGACGAAGTCCCGCACCGTCACGTCATTGGCGATGGTGTAGCCGAGGACGTGATCGAGGGCGCGATCCGGCGCAATCCGCCGCCCCGGCCGCCCGATGATGACCGCGAGCTCCGCCTCGTAGTGCATGTACTCGACGCCCGTGGGGTAGACGATGGGCGCCAGGTGGCCGATGAGCGATCCGTTCGGTTTGATGAAGAGCACCGGTTCCCTCGGCTTCTCCAAGTTCAGTTCCGCGGCGTGATCGGCGTAGTTGAGGGCGAGCCCATAGACGGTCCTGGGCGCAAGCGGCGGGAGCCAGGTCACTCGCTCGGCGGGGACAGCTCGGCCCTCTTCGTCGATGAGCGCGTTTCCATCCCATCTGCCTTCATGAATCCGTCCCCGGTCGATGAATCTCGCGTGGCGCACGATACCACTCCTTCCCCTCCGCCACCATACGGGTGTGTTCCTCGTTCCAGCGCCGGAACGCCTCCAGCGTGGCGAGCCGGTGCTGGCGGGCAAATCGCTCGACCGCCTCTTCGCCGATGTCCATCACCATGAGTTGAATCAGTTTGTCGTGCTCCGCGATGGAGTCGCTGGCGCGGTGCGGGATAAGGTTGAAGACAGACACCCGCATTGCGTCCATGCGCTCGCGCACCGCGTGAATCTGATCGACGAGATAACGATTCTGGCATCGGCGCAGGATGATCTCGTGAAACTGCTGGTTCAAGCGGCTGTAGAGCGTGAGATCGAAGTCCGAACGGGCCTGGCGCATCGCCTCGTTGGTCTCACGAAGCGCCTCAAAGTCGTCCTCCGTGAGGTTGCGGTAGGCTTGGGCCGTGGCATACCCCTCGAGCACCGCAAGCACCGACAGAATGTCTTCATACATCTTCGCGTCGATGCGGGTGACCTTGGCGCCGCTAAACCGCTCTACTTCGACGAGCCCCTCGGCTTCCAGCCGCCGAATGGCCTCACGGATGGGAATCGCGCTCACCCCCAGTTCTTTCGCGATCCGGTCGATCACGATCCGATACCCAGGCCCGTACGTTCCGTCGAGAATCCGCTGCCTCAACGTGTAATAGGCAACCTGTTGCTTGCTCGGCATGTGTTTGGTCATGACGTTATCGTATACGATTTCCTATGTCTCCGAAAGCGTAAGTTGCAGGATAACCCATGTGGTCAAGGCGAGATCTCCTCGAGGACCTTGCCCCGCGACGAAATGCCTCCGAGCGCGATGAACGCCGCGACGAGCAGGAAGCCCGACATGGTGACGAATCCGGCGGTGACGCCCAGAGCCGGAATGTACGGTGCAATGGCCCAGAGCCCGACGCCCGCGCCAATGTGACCCGCGCCATCCACGAGCGCGAAGCCGCTCGTGCGCGCTCGCGCCGGGAAGTTTTCCGCGGTCCACGCGTAGAAGACAGGCACCCAGACGTTTTGGCCAAAGAAGAGCACAATCGCGCCGAAGTAAGAGATCCACAGATGGTGGCCAGCCAGCCCCACGACGAGGCCGCCGAGGATCGTGAGCACGGCAGACACCAGGAGGTACACCTTGCGCTCCATCGATTCGCCGGCAAAATAGGCGACCACGCCAGCGATCAGCATGCCGACGACACCCACGGCCACGATGAGCCCTGCTTCACTGGGCCGATACCCCGCGCCCACGAGCAGCGTGGTCATGCCCGCAGAAAAGCCGTACACCGTGACGTAGCTGAACAGCCAGACGAAAAACAGGAGAAACACGCGCTTGCGATACAACGGGCTTCGCAAGAGATCACCGTAGGGGGTTGGCGCCTCGGTTGCCGGGGAGCTCGACAGCGGCGAGATGTCGCCGGCTGGCCCGGACGCGCCCACGCGCGCCTCCATCTCGGCCACAATGGCGTCCGCTTCGTCGATCCGTCCCTTCGCCACCAGCCACCGCGGAGACTCGGGAAGCTCGAGCCGCAGGAGCAAGGCGATGAGCGCGAGGACGGCGCCGATGTAATACATGAGCCGCCACCCCCACGTGAACGAGGGCGTGGCGAGCGCAAAGGGCAATCCCTGAGGGAACGGTGCGCTCGGCGTCGTGAGCAAAAGGCCGAGCCAGATGCCCACGAGCGCGCCGATACCGGAGAAGATGAACAGCCCCGAGGTGTATCGGGCGCGCGCCCGGCGCGGTGCCACTTCGCTCATGTAGGTGTTCACGACGGCGAGATCGGCTGCCACACCGACGCCCGTAATGCCCCTGGCGAGGACGAACCACCAATCCTTCATCGCGAGCGCGGTGAGAAGCGATCCGACGCCCGTGATGAACATCGTCGTCATCAGCATCCGCCGCCGCCCGACGCGATCGGCGAGCGGGCTGAGGATGAGCGTGCCAACGACGTAGCCTAACAGATTAGCGAAAATGGGCAATCCGATGTACTGACTCGCATTGGCCGGCGTCGCGCCAGGGATGATGGCCGTTGCCGTTTGCACGAAGGACACGTTCACGTCGAAGATGTCATAGAAGGTGAAGAGATACCCCAAGCCGATGACCAGAAAGAGTCGCCGGGGGAGAGGCCACGCCGTGAGCCGCTCCATGCGCGACAAGACACCCGCCGCGCTCAAGACAGGCACTTCCGTGCCCATGATGGGTTCCTCCCTTCACAGACGTGCGGAGCGCGATGACAGCGAGCTATCGAATTTGATTTCCTATACGATTCATCCCAAACAGGTGCGCGCCGAGGCGTCATCAACCAGAGACGTGTATCTTCCCCGCCAGAACACGAGCGGGACTCCAGCCTCATCCCGTTGATAGATGTCATTCACGCGGCCGAGCACGATGACGTGATCTCCGGCGGGATACTGGGCGTACACCTCGCACGAGAGCGCTGCCAGGCAGTCGTCGAGCCGCACCGAACTGCCGAAAGGGATAAAGGTGCCGTTCCACCCGCCGGCCGATCCGGCGAAGTGACGCGACACGGGTTCCTGATCATGCGCGAGCACGTTGATTGTAAACGCTTTCGATAAAGGCAGGAGTTGCGCCATTTTGCTCCGCACATCAAAGCACACCAGCACGAGCGGCGGCTCGAGTGACACTGAAGTGAACGAGTTCGCGGTCATGCCGTGAACGTGCCCATCGACGACCGTGGTCACCACCGTGACCCCCGTTGTGAACAGCCCACACGTGCGCCGAAACGCCTGCGCATCCACCTCGGTCATCTGACGTCCCTCCCTTCGCGCGCCCAACAAGGCCGTCATCCTCCTGCAAACCTTGGGTGGTTTACGAGGGTTGTGTCTAAATCATATATGATTTCATACACCATGTCAATCCTCAAGAGAGGGGGAGGCGGGCCCTACCCACGCCTCCCCCTCGATGGTTCTCCATTCACCGTGCGCCGCACGATTGCTGCCCTCGGGAGCCGATGGACACGGGACTTGCCACTCAAGTCCAAATCGCGAGGCCTGCGATCACGCCTTCTCCTCCTCCGCTTGTTGCGCCCGGTGCTGCGCCGCCCGCAGCGCCTCGAGCACACCATCGATCTCGTCCCGCGGCACCCCAAACAGCGTCGTGACACGACCGATGGGCGTGAAGCGCATGAACGCTTCGAACATGGGATTGGCGTCTATCTCGCTGCCAAGCGGCGAAGCGGCGAGCTTCTCGTTCAACAGTTCGCGCAGCACCGGCCCTGTGGCCGGATCGTCTAGAAGGTTGCCGAGCGTCGCATTGGCATGCACCGGCACCGGCCTGCGCGGGGCGGTGGATGTCACTTCCACGGAAGCCGTGAGGCGCAAATCGCGCGAGGACGATCCGACGTGGATCTCGTACCAGCCGCTCTCCACGGTGAAGTCGCGGGCCTCCACGTCGTAGTGGGTAAACGCGCGCTTGCCCAGTTGAAACTCGACCGTACGCGTCTCGCCGGGAGCCAGCGCCACCTTGGCGAATGCGCGGAGCTCACGCCGCGGCCGTATCACTCGCGAGGCCCTCGGTTCGACGTAGACCTGGATCACTTCCTTGCCCGCGCGCTGGCCGGTGTTGCGGATATCGACCTCCACGGTGAGAAGCTCATCGTCGCGCAGGCTCGCCTTGGACAGGCGAATGGCCTCGTACTCGAACGTCGTGTAGGAGAGCCCGTGCCCAAACGGATACAGCACGTCCATCTCCTTCGTGTCGTAATACCGATACCCGACGAATATGCCCTCGCGATATTCGACGCGATCGCTCTCGCCAGGAAAGAAAGGATGCGACGGATTGTGTTCGAGGCGAAGCGGGAACGTCTCGGCCAGCTTGCCGGACGGGTTCACGGCGCCGGACAGTACGTCCGCGATGGCGCCGCCGAAGGCCTGCCCCGCGAGATAAGCCTCGATCACGGCCGGCACGCGGTGGATCCACGGCATCTCGATAGGCGCGCCGTTCGACAGCACGACGACAGTCTGAGGCTGAGCCGAGGCCACCGCTTCGATGAGCGCCACGTGCGCGTCTGGCATGCGCATGTGGGCGCGATCGTACCCTTCCGACTCCCAGCTTTCCGGCAACCCTGCAAAGATGACGGCGACATCCGCCTGCGCCGCGGCGCGCGAGGCCTCCTCGATGAGATCCGGGCGAGGCGCGTCGTCGTCGAGCGCGTACCCCGGCGCGTATAGGACAAGCTGATCCCCAAACGCGCGGCGCAGTTCCGCGAGCGGCTCGTCGAGGCGCGCGGGGTTGACGTGCGAGCTTCCCCCTCCCTGGTAGCGCGGCGAGACGGCGAACGCGCCAATCACGGCCACCCGCCGCCCTGGCGCGATGGGCAATACGGCCCCGTCGTTCTTCAGGAGCACCATCGACTCGGCTGCGGCCTGGCGGGCTAGGCGGTGATGCGCGTCGAAATCAGCGGGTTGACCCTGCGGATGGTAGGCCTGGTCGACGAGCGCGAGCAGGCGCTCCACGGCCGCATCAAGCACAGCTTCGTCCAGCAGTCCGTCTCGCACAGCCTGCACGATCTCGGCGTCCTGCGCGTACGGCCCGCCGGGCATTTCGAGGTCCAGCCCTGCGGCAAGCCCTTGCACGCGATCATTCACGGCGCCCCAGTCCGACACCACAACGCCATCAAATCCCCATTCACGGCGCAGCACCTGGCTCAAAAGCCACTGGTGTTCCGAGCAGTAGGTGCCGTTTAAGCGGTTGTACGCGCACATGACCGTCCACGGGCGGCCGCCCTTGACGGCGCCTTCGAAGCTCGCGAGGTAGATCTCACGAAGAGTGCGTTCGTCCACCTCGGCGCTCGTCGTCATGCGCCGATACTCCTGGTTGTTGGCTGCAAAGTGCTTGAGCGACGAACCGACGCCGCGCGATTGGACGCCGCGGATATGCGCCGCGGCCATTTCGCCCGAGAGAAGCGGATCCTCGGAGAAATATTCGAAGTTGCGCCCGCACAAGGGCGATCGCTTGATGTTGGCGCCTGGCCCGAGCAAGACGTGAACGCCGAGCGCGCGGCACTCGTCGCCGAGCGCCTGGCCAATTCGCTCCACGAGGGCGGGATCCCAGGAACTCGCGAGCGCGGCAGCCGTCGGAAAGCACGTGGCTGGCTCCGAATCGGTGAACGATCCGCCCGGCCGCTGCAGGCGAACGCCGTGCGGCCCATCCGTCATGCAGATGGACGGAATGCCGAGGCGCTCAATGGGCTTCGTTTGCCAGAAGTTGAGCCCGGAGCAGAGGGATGCTTTTTCTTCGAGGGTGAGGTGTGGGACGAGATCGCGGTAAGCCACACGTTCCTCTCCTTTCTGAAATTACCTTCGTGCCTTCCGCTGGCGTCAAAGCGCACGGGCGCGCATCAGGAGCTCGCGTTCAAATGCGTAGGCGTGCTCATCATACCGCACGAGCCCCTGAAAGCGCATGGCGCCGGCCGGGCTCTCCTCTGCCGACGGATGGGGCAGTGCGGCGTCGCGGACGAAGGTGCACATGACCTCGTGCATCGCGTCGGCCAAAGGCCGAGACAGCCCCGTGCCAAGCTCGCGATCCACCTGGGGCGCGTCGAGCAGATGAAAGAAATACGGGAGATCGTGGCAGTGAAAGGAGCCTCTCGCGCGGGACGACATGGCCGCAAAGTCGTACACCCACGTCCGGGCCCCCGCTCCAGCGCGCTTCCGCCGTTCCACCAGGTACGCGAGCCCCGTTCGGAAAATGTAGCTTGTCATCATCTGCCCCCACGCGCGATCGCGGCCGATTCGCTCCACGTCGTTCTCGTACTGCTCGACGGCGGAGGCCGGCAAACCGAATTGGCCCAGTTCTCGCACGATCTCGTCGAACGAGGGAGCATCGCTCCCAGGGAAGGAGAATTCGTTGCGCGTGCTGCCGATGAGCACGGGAATCCGTGCGGTGCGCCGCAGCGTCTCCGGGTGATCGATCGGGTTCGGGATCACGCGGCCATCCACCACCGGTCGGAACGCCAGGGCGCCGTCCCCGAAGCGGCGGGCCCGAAGCTTCTCCATCATCGCCGCGACCGATGCCACGGGCGCATCGCCGGGGACCACATTGTAGCTCCGCTCGACGTCCAGGATGTCGTCTTGCGGGATGTTCGCCCACGCGGACGCCTTCGGTTCGATTCCAAAGTGGCGAGCGATGCGCCGTCCCACCTCCTGCGCCGCATCGAGATCCAACTGGCCGATGGCGGCGGACATGGGCATGGCGGCGCGAAACAGCCCGTCCGCGAGCGGCGAACACAGGAGCGTAAGCACGGATCCGCCCCCCGCCGACTGACCCGCGATGGTGACGCGGTCGGGATCGCCGCCGAAGTTCCGGATGTTCTCGTGCACCCAGCGTAGGGCGGCGATCTGGTCCAGAATCCCGCGATTCAAGGGCGCGCCCTCCATCCAGCCGAATCCCTGGAACCCGAGGCGGTATGCGAGCGTCACCACGACGATGCCGCGCTCGTTGAACGACCTGCCGTTGTACCACGGTGAGGCGGGGGATCCGGCGAAGTATCCCCCTCCGTGGATCCACACGAGCACCGGCAGCTTGGCCTCGCAATCGCCAGGGGCCGGCGTGAACACATTCAAGTTCAGGATGTCGTCGCCTGGAATGGACGGCTCGGGGATGGTCGTGACCTCGGCGAACGGCCGGCGCTGGGGCGTCGGGCCGTAGCGCGTGACGTCCCGCACGCCGGTCCACGGTTCGGGAGGCTTGGGTTCCTGAAACCGAAGCGACCCGAGCGGAGCCGCGGCAAATGGAATCCCGAGGTACGCGGCCGAACTGCCCGTCTGCCATGTGCCCCGCACCCAGCCGGATTTCGTCTGCACGGCCGGTGCTTCGAGCACCTCGTGTTCGGATGTGGTTTCCGTCATGCTCACGCTGCATCCTCCTCCATCCATACGGGGTTTGTCTGGCTGTTAAGCCTATCAACGAACTGACTTGATCGGAAATACGAAGAGCGACGATATCACCGTGGCGACGGCCGAATAGACAAAGATGGTAGCATAATTCCCGTGAAAGGCTCCGAGCAAGGCCGCGACAATCACGGGCGTCAAAGCTTGTGGCACGTTTGCAGCGACGTTCAGGATTCCGAGGTCCTTTGCAGCGTCATCGCGCGCCGGCAAGACATCGACCATGAGCGCCATGTCAACGGCCATGTAAGCTCCGTACCCCAAACCGATGATGATGCTCGAAATCAGCATACCAGTGGTGCTGACTGCAAAGACCGGTACAATCGCGCCCAGCCCGATGAAGAGCGTGGACGTGAACACAAAAACCTTTCGGCGCTGCAGCTTGTCGGAGATGCGCCCCCACGATCGGTTGAACAAAGATCGTGGCGACGGAGGAGATACTGGTGACAACCGCAAGGTCGTCCACCTTACGAGCGGGATCGAGGATAGCCACCTGTTCTGGAAGCAAGACGACAATCAGTCCGGCGTACGTCATGAAGAGACCCAAGTAGGACGTCCCAAGAGAAGCAAACAACAGATTCCTCCGCGCAGCGGACGTGATGAACGCGCTTTCCTGTGGCTGTGGAGTCACATTTACCGTCATACGATGCACCATCCCCTTTCAAGGAGCGTTACGTGGTGTGATAAGCAGTCCTTCGCAACCGCTTTCACCCTTTGACGTCAATCTAGCGCGGAGGAAATGGCCCATCTAGAATGTTTCTCAGATCAACCGTACGAATCTCATCCAAAGTGAGGCGGCAACCATGGAAGCATCCATAGGTCCCGCGCTTTACGCGGTTGAGGCGTTTGCCGCAGCGATTCACCTCCCGTGGTGCGCCTAGAGGGACGGGCGTCTTATCGCCGGCCAAGCGTCCGGACTGTCGGAAGGTGCGTGGGCGCAGATTTGCCTGCAGCTCGCCTCGTACGTGGAGGACCAGTTGCAGGCCCCGGACGCCTCCGCGATCGTCCTATTCCGATACTTCGAACGATTCGCCATTAGACGGATTGGCGACAACACCTGGGTCGCCATTGGCCCCGGCGCGGACCACCCGATCGATCCGGCCGAGATCGAGCGAGCGACAGGCGACGGCGTGCATGCTCCCGTGTCGAAAGCCGAGTTCCGGCGGTACGCCGCGTCGCTCGCCGCGCTGTCGCACGGCCGATGGGTTGCCGTGGCGCACACGCTGGACCGGTTGTGCGGCGCGGACGTCTCCCCAGAACGTCACCCATCCGTGGCGTGGGTAATGCCGGGAGCCGGGCGGGAGGGAAAGGGCGTCGAAGCGGAGGAAGACATCGTACCGGATGAAGCCTGGATCGAACACCATCGATTCATCTACACGGGCCGCCACGACGTCGAGCGCGAACGGCAGGTGCTGCGCTGTATCCGAGAAGGCGACGTGGAGGGCCTCCGGGCACTGCGGGCGGCCATGTGGGAGGACCGCTCTGGCCTCGGCGTCCTCTCCAAGAGGAGTGAAGCGCGCAACCGAAAGAACCTCGGCATCTGCGCCATCACGCTCGCCACCCGCGCCGCGGTGGAAGCGGGCGTGGATGTCGAGACGGCTTACGGCATGAGCGACGTGTGGATCCAGGCGCTGGAGGACGCGCAGGGCATGGTCGAGATCGAGTCAACCCTCGATCGCGCACTGGTTTCGTTTGCGCGGGCCGTGCACACCGCAAAGCTGGCCGCGCACTCGCGCCATGTGCGCGAGGCGTACGCCTACCTGCGCCAACACGTCACGAAGCCTGTCCGCATCGGAGAGGTCGCGCGTCACGTCGGAGTTCACCCTCATCATCTTGCGGCTCGCTTCAAGGCGGAGACGGGCCAGACGATGCGCCAGGCGCTCTTTGCCCTGCGCATCAAGGCGGCCAAGGATCTGCTGCGCAACACCGCGCTTTCGATGGGCGAGATCGCCGGGTTGCTCCAGTTCACGGACCAGAGCCACTTTGCGAGGCGATTTCGCGAGGCCGTCGGCGTCACGCCGCGGGTCTTCCGGCAGCAATGCATACGAGAGGCGAGGAGCACTCAGGTTAAGGAGTGATGCCATTCGAGGGGAGAATGACGAATGTCCACCATCACGGCACCTCCAGAAACCGGACAGGTTCCATCGTATCCGACGTCGTTTCCGCCGCAGCATCAAGATCGCCAGCCTGGCATCGAGTCACAGATGAATCCGCGCCCGTTCTTCGATCACCCCGAGTACCGCGGCGCGGGCAAACTGAAGGACAAGGTGGCACTCATCACGGGCGGCGACAGTGGCATCGGCCGCGCCGTGGCCGTCGCGTTTGCCAAAGAGGGTGCGGACGTCGTCATCGCGTATCGAGACGAAGAATCGGACGCCGAGGAGACGGTGCAACACGTCGTGCGGTACGGTCGCCGCGCGCAGCAGTTGGCATTTGACGTGTCCAACAAGGCCGAATGCGATCGCGTCGTGCAGCAGGCCATCGCACAATTCGGCAAAGTCGACATTCTGGTCAACAACGCGGCACGCCAGCATCCGCAGCCGAGTATTCTCGACATCACGCCGGAACAGTTGCAGATGACGTTCGCAACAAACGTCTTCGGCTACTTCTACATGATTCAGGCCGCGCTCCCGCACATGAAGCCGGGCGCGTGCATCATCAACACCGCGTCGATCACGGCCTATCGCGGCCACGAGACCCTCATCGACTATGCGGCCACCAAGGGCGCCATTGTGACCCTGACGCGATCGCTCGCAGTGTCGCTGGCGAAACAGGGCATCCGCGTAAACGCCGTGGCGCCTGGCCCCGTGTGGACGCCGCTCATTCCGGCGAGCTTCGCGGCGGACGAAGTGGACAAGTTTGGAAGCGACACGCCGATGGGGCGCGCCGGCCAGCCGGCAGAGTTGGCGCCAGCGTATGTGTTCCTCGCGTCGGCCGACTCGTCATACATGACGGGGCAGGTTCTTCATGTGAATGGCGGCGAGATTGTCAACGGATAATCAAGCGCAAAGCGCCGCCCGTCGCAGGCGGCGCCCTTGCGTCTTCAGCTTTGCGGCACTAGGGTCACGGTGCCGTTGGCAGGTACCACGCCGGTCAGCAGCGTGTCGGCCGCGTAACCGTTCGAAACCACCGGATCCTGCGCGGCAATTTGAATCGTGTACACGCCGCCCGAGGGCTGCGCGGAATTGGCCACCACCCAATCGCCGCTATGCAGGTTCAACAAGACCTTCGACAGATCCCCTACCTGATAGACCGGAATCGTCGTCGCTGTCCCCGCCGGGTTCCGGACAATGACCCGATACACGTTGGTCAGCTTGATATACTGCGAGTCCACCCAGCCGTAGCCCACGACGTGGTACCAAGGTACGACGTACGGCCCCGCCATGCCTTCGGCAATCTGATCGATCTTCACCGTCGTGCCCGCAGGAATCAAATTTGCATTCGACTGCGAGGGCTGAATGTACTGGACCCACATGCTGAACGTCCAGACGCCATTCGGGTTCGACATGTGCATGACCTGCGACTGGAACTTTTCCACCGCCGCTTGCGTCAGGGGGCCGAACTGGCCGTCGACCGTGAGCCCCGCGTTGATAGTTTGGTTGAGGAATCGCTGGATTTCCACCACAGGCTGCCCGAAGCTGCCGACGCTGAGCTGGCCGAAGAACTGCTGATTCTCGCCCTGGGCGATGCTCGGGTAGTACGGAACGCCTTGGTTGGGGTAATACGGATCCGGCTGTGTGACACCCTGCGCCCCGTTCACGTAATACACTGGCTCGGCCGTCGACTTCGGGGCTGGCGGATTGTTGGACGGCGAATACTGCACATACGCGCTCACGCTCGACCCAACGGATGTCGCGAACTGCGTCATCAGGGCCGCGATGCCACTCGCCCACGTCTTCGCCGTCGCGTAATTGACGTTCATCCCGCTTAACGTCGGAGAGACATACAGGCTCGCGCCGGGCGTGAGATAGTTCATCCGCACCGTCCACGCCTCGAAGCGAATGGCGTAGTCGTCGCTTGGAAACACGCCCGCGTCCTGCCCCGGATTCGAGTCGTACGCGCCATAGCCAAACAAATTGTTCTTCTGCAGAGCAATCTGGCTCTGGCCCCATGCACTCTCGAGGATGGCGTGGGAGACCAGATAGTTGGCGTCCACACTGTACAGGTTCTGCGCATCCATGAACGAATTGCCGAGCCCGTTCAGCGGGGAGCTGTTCTCCAGCAAGAACTGATTGATGCTCTGCGCATTGATGTTGGACGGCGCCGGATAGCGGAGATCCACATTGGTGAACGACAGTCCACTCGATCCGCCCGACGAGTTGCCGGTGGAATTCCCCGCCGAATTGCCCGTGCCATTTGACGTGCTGTTTCCGACAGTGTTCCCCGTGGAATTCCCGGGGCTCGTGGCGTTCCCGGTTCCGTTGCTCACGCCGTTACCTGTGGCGTTGGCTGGTCCGGTCGCATTCGTCACGTTGGTCACGGTGTTGCCGCCGGGCAGGGCGCCGGTAGCGTTGCCTGTGCTATTGCCTGTCGAGTTGCCTGTGCCGTTGTCCGCGCCAGGCCCCTCTGAACCCGTGGAGTTGGAGGACGGATCGCCCGTTTCGATGACGACCGGAGCCGGCTTCATATCCCATTCGGTGCCCTGCCATGTCGACGCGATTCCAAGCCGCTGAAGCGCGTTCATCACATACCACACGGGCATGAACGTCGTCAGCTTGCCCGACGCCGGATCTGGATACACCACCGCGGGCACATTCGCGACCACCGTCTGGCCGATGGCGATGGCGGCGCTGCCAGGGCCGTAAGAGATTTTGCCGTAGTCCACGTTCTGTCCCTTAGGCGGTGTGAGCGTCCACACACCCCCCGACCACGTGCTCGCGATCCCGGCCTTGCGAAGCGCCTCCATCACATACCAAATGGGCATGTAGGCCGTCCCCTGATACGTGAAGCCGACGGGCTTCGAAATGAGTTGCCCGTTCCAGACAATCCGTTTCCATTCGACGTTCTGAACGAGGGAGCTTTGACGCGTGAGCACGGTCATCACCTGGCGATAATCCGCGACAGCCTTGGCCAAAGCCCCCCACGTCAGCGGCCCGACGATTCCATCGACGCCGAGGCCTTCGGCCTGTTGAAACGCTTTGACCTGTGCCTGTGTGGTGGCGTCGAAGACACCGGTGGCTTGTCCCACGTCATAGCCCAGTGCATTCAGCGCATTCTGCAAAATGGCCACATAGGCGCCTGTGGATCCATAGCTCAACATGGGATACGATTGAACGCCCGCAAGTGTGAGAGCTGCCACGGGCACGTTAAGCGACGACGCCGAAGCGCTCGGCGAGCTCGAGGTCTGCGCAAGCGCAGACGCCGGCGTCATCCAAAGCACCGTGGCTGGCAGCGCCATGACCGCGAGCAGGCGATGCGTCTTCACAACCATGACCTCCATTCTCATTGCTGCACATGCAGGGAAGCGACCGACGACGTGATGGGTGGAGGCAAGTTGGGCGATGCGATGTTCACGCGCTGGACTGACGGCCCCGACACGCCAGGGCTCACGTCCAATGCCCCGAGCGCCACCGTCCCGCCCAAGGATGGCATCATCTGGTTCCAGGTGATCATGAGACCATCCGGAGGAATGGTCACGGTGAGCCTGCCTTGCTTGGGGACGGACACGTCCCGCGTATCCACAGACGGCGCCGAAATCCACGCGCCTCCCGGCTTCGTCTGGTACGACAGACCGCCGAGCGCGGAGAGGGTGGCAAACCCGTACCCGCTCGGGACGGAGGGCAGGGTCAGAAACCAATGCTGGCCGCTCTGCGTCACCACAAGCTGATTGAAAAATTGGTAGGTCGCCGAGATGGCCGCCTGCGCGTCAGCCGTGGACGCAAACAGCGGCTGACCACCCCCGGATTGGAGCGTGGCTTGATATTCATCGGCCGGCGGATACCACAGCCGCCAGGTGTTTGCAGCTGTTTCGACATCACCTTGCAGACATTCGTGCAAATTCGACGCCAGCGTGTCCAATTCCTGCGCTGTCATGTTCGAAGCTGGATCCCAGTTTTCTGGAACGAGCCCGATGGCGCTTGCCCACGCCGTAGGCGATCCCCCGGGCTGATACGCCGCATCCTGCATCGAGATGCCAAGGGCATTCCACAGAATTTGCGCGGCCTCACCCCAGGTGATGGGCTGAAACGCCCCAGACGATGTCGGCGTTGGAGGTTGGTACCAGCCCTCGCGAATCGCGGCCTGCACCACGCCCCAGGCAGGGGACGCCGCCGACAGATCCGTGTAGGCGCTCGATCCGGCCGGCGCCGAGGGCAGGCCGAGATCGGACGCAAACGCAGCGAGCACGTTCCACACCGCCACCTCGTTGTTCGGCAAGGGCTGCGGCACGGCCGACGTGTCAAGGTCCAACTGGTTCCCATTGAACGTCGTCTGGATGCCCAGCCGCGCGAGGATCTCTTCCGCATTGGAGAGCGGGAGGAACACCTCAGGCGACGACGCACCAGGCGGTGTGGCGATGGCCGTGGGAACGCGCTCGACCACTTGGCCGTCGATCACGACCTCTGCTCCTCCCTTGCCTGCGGGACCCGGCGCGTCGTTGACGGGCACGGACACCGGCGCCGAGATGACGAACTGGCCCTTTGACCACGAGGCGGAGAAACCGATCTGGTTCAATACCTGCATCAAGTCCCACAGGGCGATATCCGTCTGAGTGCCTTGGAGGAGTGTCGGGACGGACAGGGTCGAAGTGCCAACCGACACGCGGATGGACGAGAAACTGGCCTGCCCCTTGGCCAACGCGGTCGCGGCCGCGGCCTGAACCGGCCAGGGAAGACAAAGCGCGCCCGCACACAAAGGCGCGGCGAACCAGGCATTATGAACCGCCACGAATGGCCACCCCGCAATAAAGCTCGCCGTCGTGTCGTACGCGACCCGGGCCTGTCCCGTGGATTTCGCCGAGGTCAAGAGAAGCTTTGATCCGTCGTAGTACGCGTGCGATGCCTGATTGGTTCCGAAACCATACGCGGACAGCTGCGCCAGCGAGCTGTCGTAAAGCGCCTGGTCCTGCTGGCTGATGCCGGTGAGCTCCACCTCGACCCCCATGCCGTACTGGGCGGCGGTCTGCGCAGCATTCACCATGCGGGCGAGGTACGCTTGCGAACCCTGCTCGACGAAATTCGGCTGAATCCATGCGGCGGAGAAGCCGAGGCTCTTCCAGTCGGGGATACCCGCTGCCCCGTAGAACGGGATCCAAAACAGAGGGAGATGATGCGCAGCAGCCAGCTGCGAGGCAAACGCCACGTACGCCGCTTCGCCCGGCATGGTTTCGCGGAACTGCTCCTCGTTCCAGTACAGGCCGACGAGCTGCAAATGGCTGAATCCCGCGCGGTTCCAGTCGTCGAGCAACTGCTGCAAGTACCACGTTTCGGCGGTTTCGCGGGCCGCAAGGGCGTCGGGATCGGCCGGGGAACCGGCGAAGGTCACGGTGGACCCGCCGATGGTGCCGAAGGTGGTCTGGCCGTAGGCGAAGTAGGGCAACGAGAGCACAACGCGCTCCTTGTAACCGGGGCGGTGCAGCACCTGATTGACGTAACCCACAGCCTCGTTGAGCGCAGAAAGTTGTTTACCGGGCGAGAACAGGTCTTGCAGATACGCGGAAAGTCCCGCCTGCGTTGTCGGCACGGAACCGTAGGGAAGGAAGAGTATCGTGTCGAATAAAGGCGCCGTGATCTGACCACTGTCATTCACGTAGGCAAGCATCGGCACGAAGTCCTGGTCGCTCCACGTCCCAAGCGAGCCGTTGGCACCCGTCTCGACCAGCAACATGTTGCGAATCCCGTACGCGTTCGGCGCCGTGGGCAGAAGGGGCCCAAGCGGCTTGTCCGGATTGGAAGCAACCGGTGTCAGCTTGCTGGCAGGCGCCCCGTTGACGTTCAAGAAGCCCTTGACGTCAAAACCGTCAAGGAAGACCCACACGTCGACAGGGACGATGATTCGGACCGCTGACGCTTCCACGCCGGTTTGCGACGACCACGTAAAGGTCTGCGCCATCACATTGCGCGTGCTCAATGGATATGCGGAAGCTTCGCGCCCGGCGCTATACCATTTGCCGTTCGACTCAAACTGAAACTCGACGTAGCGCGGAAAGTAGATGCCCAGAGGAAAATCCTGAAGTGCTCGGACCGACACGGAGACGACGTCCGCGGTCTTCGGCAGCGCGAGGGTGATCACGCGCTTGCCCTGGTGGCTAAAACCTCGCCACGTGTCGAACGAGGTGACGTCCCCTGGATACTTGGCCTCTTCGGCCGCGAACACCGGATCCGGCACACCATCGATGGACACCGAAACTTGGCCCAGTCCGGTCAGGTCCTGCGGAGCACCGGCCGGCGCGGTCTGCGCGTGCAGCTGCACCTGCGAGGCGGCCATGGCGGCGACCACCGCACTCGCGCTTCGAGCGATGGCTCCGCGGAAGCTGAACGCCAATGTGAACACACCCTTCTCTCCTGGTAATCGGACCTCATCGACAACCAGCGACATGGATACGGTTCGATCGTCAAGACGATTTTTTAAGGGCAGATCGGAAACATTTCTCATTGGATTCGGAGTGTCACCAGCCGGGCAGGGGTGAAACCATGCGACGACCAGGTTCGAGGCGATTGACGTTGCCCCACTCCCGAGGGTATACTCAGCATAGGGTAGTGTACATTCGGCATGACGGTGGACGCGAAGATCTCAGGTCGTCATCTGGGCACATAAGGCCTGAGGGAGCGAGTTGTGCAACCGGCCACCCGCGGTTAGCGCGTGGGTGGCCTTTGCTTTTCTCCAATCTTCGTGGTCATCTGGCGCGGCCCCATGTAGGGGTAAAGGGGAAAACCAAAGAAAATGGCCGGATGGCGTGAAAAACGGCCGGGATGCGTGATGTCCCGGTCGTTTTTCCGTCTTCAGCGGTCCCGGCAAACCACGGCGTACGCCGAAGAAAGTTGACACTTACGGATGAGACGTGTAAGATCGCATACGAACGTATACAAAAGAATTCGAAAGGTCGTGATCGCATGCGACATGCGCATCCCCATCATCATCGCGGGCGGGAAGTTCACGGCGGCCATCTTCGCGGGCATGGAGAACACCTGGGGCTCGGCCGACCTGCGGGCCCGCAGACGTTCCGCCGTGGGCGCGCACTGCAGTTTCTCGAGTTCTTGAATGTTCGCCGAGCGACGCTTCTGCGCCAACTGGATCAGCCAGAATTCGCGGATCTAAGGCCGACGCTCCTCGGCGAATTGAAGGCGGTCGAGAGCGTGCGCGACGAATTCGTCGCGATGTTCGACCTGTGGCCGGACACAGAAGACAGGCCAGACCCTAGAACACCGAACGCCCCTACTTCGGCGCTCGGTGAAACGACGTCCACGAAACAGGGGGCCGAGACGGAACCGAAGGCGGAAGAGACCGGCGAGTCAGGACAAAGCAGGTCCGCTCGCGAGGAACAGGGCGGAAATCCCGAGGAGAATGACTTGTGACATTTGGCGGCGGGCTTCGCGTCCTCGCGACGTTCGTCCGACCCTACCGCTTGTTCGCGCTTCTCGCCCCCGCCATGATGTGCGTCGAGATCGGCATGGATCTGTCTCAGCCCGCCCTGGTATCGCGGCTCATCAACCGCGGAATTTTGGCAGGCGATACGCGGTCCGCGCTCGAAACCGGCATGTGGATGATGGCAACAGCCGGGGCTGGTCTCATCGCAGGCGTGATGTGCAACGTGTTGGCGAGCCACGTATCCCAAAACGTGGGTGCCGACATCCGCTCGGCCTTGTTTCGGCGGACGATCAGATTGTCTCGCGAACAGATACAGACCGTTACCACTGGCTCCCTGATCACGCGCCTCACGGAAGATGTCACGCAGGTGCAGACGCTCATGCAGCAGCTGCAGCAAGGACTCGTCCGAGGCCCTGGGCTCGCGCTCGGCAGCATCGCGCTCGCCGTCGGGCTCGATGGACGCATGGGCCTGTTGCTTGTCGCATCCGCCTTGCTCATCTCTGCAATGCTCGCTTGGACCACGCGGCTGTCGTATCAGCGGTTTATGCGCGCTCAACGCGCGCTCGATGCGATGAACCAGACGACCCAGGAACACCTCATCGCCCTTCGCGTGGTGCGGGCTTTTTCGCTCGAACAACGGGCCCTCGATCGATTCGACGCGGCAAACCGCGATTACGCGATCGCGTCCCTGAAGGCTCTCTATATCCTTGTGGCGAACACTCCACTCGTCAATCTCGTGCTTGACGCGGCCATCGTCGCTCTGCTGGGATGGGGCGCGCCACGGGTCTTGCAAGGTTCCCTCTCTCCAGGCCACCTCGTGGCAGCCATCAACTACGCGACACAGGCGCTCTCTTCGCTTTTGATGTCGGCATCGATGATGGTTTCGGCCGCGCAGGCCATGGCTTCTACGGACAGGATCCAGGCCCTGCTTTCGATGGAGCCCGCCATGCTTGAAGAGGCGAACGCGAAGCGGGCGTCGGATTGCCCACATGTGCTCGTCGAACGCGTGGACTACGCGTACCCGCGCGCAAGCCATCCCGCCTTGGCAGGCGTGTGCCTCGAAATACGCCCGGGTGAAATGCTCGGCATCGCGGGCACTACGGGAGCGGGCAAATCGACGCTTCTGGCACTTCTCCCGCGTCTGGCCGATCCATCTGCAGGACGGATCGCCTGGGATGGGGAAGACTTGCGAGCCCTCGAACTTGGTTCGCTTAGACACCGCGTGGCATGGGTGACGCAACAGCCTACCCTGTTCCGCGGAACTTTGCGCGAGAACATCGCATTTGGACGGCCCGATGCGCCACATGCCGATCTCGTCGAAGCTGCTCGGATTGCGCAGGCGCTCGAGTTCATAGAACGATTGCCGGGCGGATGGGAGGCCGAAGTTGGTCAGCGAGGCGCAACCCTCTCGGGGGGCCAACGCCAGCGAGTCGCCATCGCCCGGGCGCTTGTCTCAAAACCGCGCCTGCTGCTGCTCGACGACGCGACGAGCGCGCTCGACGCCGCGACGGAGGCCGCGTTCCTACGTGAGCTAAGGCGCCTTCGTGACATGACCTTGGTCGTAGCGTCCAGCCGTTTAAGCACCCTATTGAACTGCGACCGAATAGCTGTCTTCCACGCCGGACATCTCGTGGGCGTCGGTACGCATCAGGAACTCCTGGCATCCTGCGAGCTTTACCGCGAGATCTGGGATTCACAAATGGGTATGGCCGAGGGGGTGATTTCCGGTGAATGATTCCGCATCGTCCCGCGCTCCCCATGCCTTTGCGCTGCCAAGTCCCGGGGGCCACGGAATCACCACGCGCCCACGGTACGCGCCGGCGCCCCTAGACAAACGGCATCCCGCCTGCTCTCGTACCTTGGGCATCGAAGGTTTGCGTTCGCTTGGATGGCCTTGGCCACCGCTCTTTCGAGCGTGATGTCGCTTGTTGCGCCCTACCTGGTGGGCCGAGCCATCGACGCGACCATCCAAGGGCACGATGTCCATCGAGTTGTCTCGCTCTGCGCATACCTTGCGGGAGCGTACCTCGCGGGCCTCACCTCTGGCTTTATCCAAAACTTGATTGCTGCCCATGTGTCCCAGGATGCCACGCGCGCCATGCGGCGGGATTTGTTTTCACGACTGCTCGTTCTGCCGATGCGTTTCTTCGATGCGAGGAACGTCGGCGAACTCATGAGCCGCAGTACGAACGATCTCGCCAACGTTTCCAATGGGCTGAACCAGACGCTCGCTCAGTTCATGGCGAGCGCGGGGACGCTCCTCGGCTGTGTCGCCATCATGTTCTGGCAGAGTTGGCGCATGGCCCTGGTTGCCCTCGCGGTTGTGCCCCTCACCGCCGGCGCAACGCGCGCCGTCGCTCGTCTGACGCGCGGTCACTTTCAAACGCTGCAGCGCGAGCTGGGGCAAGTGAACGGTTTCGTCGAGGAGATGATTGCGGGCATCGAGACCATTCAACTGTTTCACCAAGAAACGAGGATCTTAGACTCCTTTCACACCCGAAACGAGCGCTTGCGCAAAGCAGGCATGCGCGCCCAGGCTGTGGCAGGCTCGATGGGGCCCGCAATGAACCTGATGCGCAACCTCGCCTACGCCCTCATCGCCCTCGCGGGTGGGCTGCTCGCCGTGCACGGGCTAGTATCGGTCGGCACCATCGTCAGCTTTCTCAATTACGCAAGCCAGTTCA
This sequence comes from Alicyclobacillus acidocaldarius subsp. acidocaldarius Tc-4-1, assembly GCF_000219875.1. Taxonomy (NCBI): domain Bacteria; kingdom Bacillati; phylum Bacillota; class Bacilli; order Caryophanales; family Alicyclobacillaceae; genus Alicyclobacillus; species Alicyclobacillus acidocaldarius. The sequence continues at coordinate 446,748 of NC_017167.1, read as the reverse complement.
GCCAGCCATTGAATCAAATCGCCAACCAGTACAATCTCCTTCAGGCCGCGCTCGCCGGTGCGGAAAGGATATTCGAAATCTTGGACGAGCCCGATGATGCGGATCCGCCTGGCGCGGTCTCGGTTCAGGAGGTGAAAGGGCACATTGAGTTCCGCGATGTAAGCTTTGCGTATCCGGGAGGACCGCGCGTTCTCCACCACATTCACCTTCAAGCGCGCCCGGGCGAAAAAATCGCCATTGTCGGACATACAGGTTCTGGCAAGACGACGCTCGTGCAACTGCTGGCGCGGTTTTACGATCCTGACGAAGGCGACATTTTGGTGGACGGGGTGGATTTGAGGCACATTGCCAAGACAGCCTGGCGTCGCAAACTCGGCCTGGTTCTGCAGGAGGCTCAGCTTTTCAGCGGCACGATCCGGGAGAACATCCGCATCGGCCGTCCAGACGCGACGGACGACGAGATCGAACAAGCCGCGGTGCAGGCCAATGCGGACGCGTTGATCCGGCGACTGCCACTGGGGTATGACACGCAAGTGGGCCCCGGAGGCGCCGGTCTCAGCCAGGGCGAGCGCCAACTCATTGCGATTGCGCGAACGCTCCTCGCGAATCCTTCCGTGCTGGTCCTGGATGAAGCCACGTCGAGCGTGGACACGCGGACGGAGATGCGCGTGCAGGAGGCCCTGGCGCGGCTCATGCGCGGGCGCACGAGCATCATCATCGCCCACCGGCTCTCCACCGTGCGCAGAGCGGATCGCATCTATGTCATGGCGGGGGGCCGCATCGTGGAAGAAGGCACACACGAGCAGCTCGTGCGCCGCTGCGGTGCATACTTCGAACTGTGCCGCCTGCAGTGGGGAGCAGTTGAACAAGCGGCTCAGCGCCTGCGCTGAAAGGAGTTCGGGATGCGGAGCGCCTCGCGGTATTTCGCGATGGCGCGGCGCGAGAGCCTGCAGCCCTCGGAAGCCAGAAGATTCGCAATCGCCTGGTCGGACAAAGGGCTCTCCTTGTCCTCCGCCTGCACAATTTCGGCGAGGCGCGCTTTCGCCGCCTCCTGCGACCACCCCGGGGCCACCTCCACCGAAAATAGGCGCTCCATCGGAATCAAACCTTGGGGAGAACCGAGGATCTTGTCCTTGACGGCGCGGCTCACAGTCGACTCGTGCACGCCGAGCTCCTCGGCGATGTCGGCCAAGCGGAGGGGGCGGATGGCCACGGGCCCTCGCTCGAGATAAGCTTGCTGGCGCCTCACGAGCGCCTCCGCCGCCATCTGGAGCGTCAAGCGCCTGCGCTCAATGGCGCGTGTGAGCCAGGCCGCGCGCTTGAGCCGCGCCGAGACAAACCGGCGCGCCTCTTCCTCTCCGCGCTGCATCAATCGCCGATATTCCACGCGAAGTTCCAAGCGCGGCGCGGCCCACTCCGTCACTTCGACAATCCACTCGCCCTCCGCCTTTCGCACGACGACGTCCGGCATCAACGGGGCGACGGGATCGTTCGAGGCGGCGACGGCTGGCGCGGGCGTCAGGCGGCGGATGCGGCGCACGGCCTCCTCCACCTGTTCCAAGGACACCGACAGGCTCGACGCAATGTCCTCCAAGCGACCTTCCGCGACGTCGCTCAGATGGCAGCGGATGATGGAGGCCATGAGCGACTTCAGGGGCTCCCGCTCATCGCGCAGTTGCAGGAGGAGACAGGATGTGAGGTCTTCGGCGCCGATGCCGGGCGGATCGCACGACTGGAGCGCGGCGAGCGCCTCGCGCGTTTGGGCTGGCGAGGCGCCGAGGCGCCGGGCGATCACGTCGAGGGGTTCGGCGAGGTAGCCGCGCTCGTCGAGATCGTCCGCCAGATAGAGCGCGATGCGCAGCACCGGGGCCGGGAGCCCCATGAGCCGGAGCTCCTGCTTCAGCCGCTCCTCAAGCGGCTCGCGGCTCGCCACGCGCGCCAGGGGATCCACATCGTCGGCGCGCGAGACGATGGCTGGCCGTGGTCGCTCATAACGAAACCACGGCTCTTCCTCCGCGAATCGCTCCAGTTCGTCGGCGAGATCGGCAGACGAGAGCGCCAAGATGCGCAGCGAAAGCCGCATCTCCGCCGTGAGCCTGAGTTCCTGTTTCATGGAGAGCTCGAGACCGAGCGATTGCATCACGACTTCGCCATCCTCGGCTTGTAGATGAAGTAGTAGCCTAGGAGCACCAACAGGATGATGGGAACGCCGGCGTAAATGGCGACCCGCTGGCCGGGGATAAAGAGCAGGCTGACCGCGATGGCAAGGTTCAGCACGACGCCAAGAATCGGCACCACCGGGTAACCGGGCGTGCGGTACGCGAGTTTCGACACGTCGCCGCCCTCGCGCACGTACTTGCGCCGGAAGCCGATCTGCGAGGCGCAGATGATGGCCCACGACAGCACGGCGATGAGCCCAATGCCGGAGACAATCCACAGGTACAGCGTATTCGGCGAGACGTCGTACAACCACAGGGACAGCGTGCCGACAAACAGGGTGACCACCACCGACCACACGGGCACCTTCTGCTTCGAGAGATACGTCAAAAACCGCGGCGCCATGCCGTCCAGCGCCATGGACCAGAGCAGCCGCGACGAGGCGTACGTCCAGGACGATCCGGCCGACAGCGCCGACGTGATGACGATGAGGTCCATGATGAGGTGCGCGTACGGGATTCCTGCCACTTGGAAGATGGTCGCAAACGGGCTGTCGTTCACGCCCGCCTTCTGCCAGGGAATGATGCCGACGAGGACGATCATCGAGATGACGTAGAAGAGCAGAATGCGCACGCTCGTGGTCCGCACAGCGCGCGGAACCGACCTGGCCGGGTCCCTGCTCTCCCCGGCCGCAATGCCGATGAGCTCTGTGCCGCTGTACGCGAAGCTCACGGGCACGAGCGCGAGGAACACCGCGCCGAGCCCATGCGGAAAGAGCCCGCCCTGCCCGGTGTAGTTGCGCAATCCAATCGCCGGGTGACCGGTGAGGCCGAACAGCGCAAGCACGCCCGCGACGCACGCCGCGATGATGCCGATGACCTTGATGCTCGCAAACCAGAATTCGCTCTCGCCGTACACCCCGACCCGCGTGAGGTTCAGCACCAGGTAGATGGCGGCGAAAATCGCGTACCAGACCACGTCCGGCACGTGCGGCAGATACTGATGAATGATGATGTCCGCGGCAATCCACTCGCCGCCGATGGTAAACGCGCCGTTCAGCCAATACAGCCAGGCGCTCAAAAAGCCAATGGATGGACTGATAAATTCCTGCGCGTACGTCTTGAACGATCCCGCCACCGGCATGGCCGTCGCCAGTTCGCCGAGGCACATCATGACGATGGCCACAATGACGCCGCCGAGCACGTACGCCAGCACGGCACCGCCCGGCCCGGCCTGGTTCACCGTGTAGCCGGAGCTCAGAAACAGCCCCGTCCCGATGACCCCGCCGATGGAAATCATGAACATGTGGCGCGCCTGCATCCCGCGGCGCAGCTTCGATTCCTTTTCCAGAATGTCGTCCAATTGCTTCATGCGCGACGTCGTCTCTCCTCATCTGGCTCGCGACAACGCTTACACGTGCGGCCGCGGCGTGTTTGACTCCCGTAGTTTAGCAAATCTTGTGCCAAGCGCGCGATGGAGCGCAGCATCGGACGCGCCCACTTCCTGCATCGCGCGAGGCCACACCCACGCTGAAGCAGGGTGCAATGGCGCTTGGCGGTGCCCATCATCTTTGCATGCGAAACAATCGCTTGCTTCGATGCAAACAGCCCATCCAAGCCTGCATGCCTATACATCAGGCGCGGTACCGCGCTGGATCGACCCCCACCTCTCGCAGCCAGTACTGCAGGTTCTGCCGAGACATGTCGAGCCTCCGCGCCGCCTCCGAGACATTCCCGCGCGTCTCTTCGAGCGCCGACTGCAACACGGTCCGAGCGTAATCGCGGACGAGTTGGCGAAACGATGGGCGATCTCGGCCGATCTCATCCGCAGCGCCTTCAGGCGCAGGCTCGTGCACCACCTCGTCGCGCGCGTCACGCCGACGCTGTTCCCCGTCTCCCTGCATCTCGTCGAGCGCCTGTTCCAGCCTGCGACGCACGTGCCCCGGCAGATGCTGAAACCCGATCTTCGCCTCATCCTCCATGAGGTTCATGGCGCCCTCAATCACGTGCTCCAGCTCGCGGACGTTGCCGGGCCAGTCGTACGCCAGGAACGCGTCCATCAGCGTCGGCTCGCAACCCTCCACCCGGAGCCCAAATGCGCCGTTGAGCCGGCGGATGAAGTGAGCCACGAGCGGCGGAATGTCTTCGCGGCGGGACCGCAGCGGAGGCACCGTGAGCGTCACGACGCTCAGGCGATAGAACAAATCGGCCCGCAGCCGGCCCTCGCGGATGGCGTGGCCTGGCTCTTCGTTCATCGTGGCGAGGATGCGCACGTCCACGGGGCGATCCTTCAGGTCCCCCACGCGGCGTACCACGCGCTCCTGGAGCACGCGCAACAACTTGGCCTGGAGCGGCGCCGACATGGCGTTCAGCTCGTCCAAAAGGAGCGTGCCCCCGTTTGCCTGCTCGATGAGCCCCGGCCGATCCACCGCGCCCGTGAACGCCCCGCGCGCCGTGCCAAACAAGATGCCCTCGACGAGCGTGTCCGGAATGGCAGCGAGGTTCTGCGACACAAACGGCCCGTCCCTCCTCGGGCTGGCCGCGTGGATGCCCTGCGCCAGAAGCTCCTTGCCCGTGCCCGTCTCCCCGACAATGAGCACCGAGGAGTCCGTGCGCGCGGCGCGCCGCGCCTGTTCGAGCACCTCGCGCATCGCAGCGCTCTCCGCGATGATGGACGCGAACGTGTAGCGCACGCCCGCCTGTCCAAAGGCCGTGCTCCTCAACTGTTCGACGCTCGTCACATCCCGGGCGATCTCGACCGCACCCAGTATTCGCCCCTCCGCATAGACGGGGAACGTCCGATTCACCGTGGTAATGGCCTGCCCCCGCCGGTTAAAGTAGGTCTGGCGCACGTCGTCGCGCCGCACGCCTCGCCGTACCGCGTCGAGCAGCGTGCTCCCCGCTGCGTCCGGAAACGAGAACACGTCGTCAATCCGACGGCCCAGCACGTCCTCCCGCGCCATTGCCTCGATGTCCGCCATCTTCCGGTTGTAAAACACCGTGACGCCCGCCGCGTCCACCACGTGCACGCCCTCGTCTAGCGCGTCGAGCGCCGCCTCCAACAACGTGCGGCGAGCCTCCGCATCTTGCGCGTGCATTCCTCGCCTCCTCTCCGCATGTTCCAGCCTCGCTTGCATCAATATACAAAGAGCCATGTCGCGCCTGCCCGAATCGGCATGCAAGCATAGTTTGCAGTCCGAGTCCGAAAAGCGCAAGGCCCTTTTTGTGCCTGTCGCTTCGGATGCGACACCTGCCTGACCCTGCGCTGGCCATTTGGCACAAAGTTTGCTTCGATAGTACTCGTAGAGCCTGCGCGGACCCTGGCCCTACGTATCACACGATTTCGAAGGAGGCCATACGATGATTCCGTATCGCCCAGAGCCTTTGACGGACTTCCACAACCCGGCCAACCAGGAGGCATTCGCCGCAGCCCTCGCCAAGGTCGAACGAGAGCTCGGCCGGACGTATCCGCTCATCATCGGCGGCAAGCGCATCGATACCGGCCGCTACATCGAGTCCATCAACCCGTCCAAGAAGGCGGAGGTCATCGGCCGCGTCGCCATGGCCGGCAAGGACGAGATTGAGCAGGCGCTCGAGGCGGCCTGGGACGCCTACCGGACCTGGTCGCGCATGCCGGTCATCGAGCGCGCCGCGCTCCTCTTCAAGACCGCGGCCATCATCCGCCGGAGAAAGCACGAGTTTTCCGCGTGGATGCTGCTCGAAGCTGGCAAGAGCCGCGCGGAGGCCGACGCGGACACCGCCGAGGCCATCGACTTTCTCGAATACTACGGGCGCCAGATGATCGATCTCGCCCGCCGGGCGGACGATCTCCTCACACCCATCTCGGGCGAGGACAACCACATCGAATACATCCCGCTCGGCGTGGGCGCCATCATCCCGCCGTGGAACTTCCCGCTCGCCATCGTGACGGGCATGACCGTGTCGGCCGTCGTCGCGGGCAACACCGTCCTCTTGAAGCCCGCCATCCAGACGCCCGTCATCGCCTACAAGCTGATGGAGGCGCTCGAAGAGGCCGGCATGCCGCCGGGCGTGGTCAACTTTGTCCCTGGCGATCCGGCCGAAATCGGCGACTTCATGGTCGGCCACAAGGATGTGCGGTTCATTTCCTTCACCGGTTCGAAGCAGGTAGGCCTGCACCTGAATGAGCTCGCCGCCAAGCGCATCCCCGGCCAGCGCTGGATCAAGCGGTTCATCGCCGAGATGGGCGGCAAGGACGCTATCGTCGTGGACGAGGGCTACGACGTCCAGGCGGCCGCGCAGATCATCGCCCAGTCCGCCTTCGGCTTCTCCGGCCAGAAGTGCTCGGCGTGCTCGCGCGTCATCGCGCACGAGTCGCTCTACGATGAACTCGTCGATCGCGTCGCCGAGATCGCGAAGGCGTTCAAGGTGGGCGACGTGCGGGACGCGAGCGTCGGCACGGGGCCGGTGATCGACCAGAAGGCTTTTGAGAAGGTAACCACCTACATCGAGATTGGGCGCGGCGAAGGGCGGCTCGTCGCGGGCGGCACGGCGTCCAACGAGACCGGCTTCTTCATCCAGCCGACGGTATTCGTGGACGTGAAGCCGGACGCGCGGATCATGCAGGAGGAGATCTTCGGCCCAGTGGTGGCGTTCACGAAGGTGAAGTCGTTCGAAGAGGCCATCGACGTGGCCAACGGCACGGAATTTGGCCTCACCGGTTCTGTCCTGTCGACGAACCGCGAGCACCTGGCCTACGCGCGCCATCACTTCCACGTCGGCAACCTGTACTTCAACCGCAAGTGCACAGGCGCCGTCGTCGGCGTGCACCCGTTCGGCGGGTTCAACATGTCCGGCACCGATTCGAAGGCGGGCGGCCCGGATTACCTGCTCCTCTTCACGCAGATGAAGAGCGTGTCGGAGCTTCTGTAACGGAATTCGGCGGGCGGTTTCGCCCGCCTGTTGAGGTGAATCGCATGGCGACACAGTTGACGAGCCGCGAAGCGCTGCGGCTCGAGGAGCAATATGGCGCGAAAAACTACCACCCGCTTCCCGTGGTGCTCGTCAAGGGCGAGGGCGTATGGGTGTGGGACGCGGAGGGCAACCGCTACCTTGACATGCTGAGCGCGTACTCGGCGCTCAACCAGGGGCACCGCCATCCGCGCATCATCCAGGCGCTCAAGGATCAGGCGGACGCCATCACACTCACCTCGCGCGCGTTTTACAACGACAAGCTCGGCCAGCTGTACGAGCGCATCGCGAAGCTCACGCACAAGGACATGGTGCTGCCGATGAACACGGGCGCCGAGGCGGTAGAGACGGCCATCAAGGCGGTCAGGCGGTACGCGTACGACGTCAAGGGCGTGCCGAACGACCAGGCCGAGATCATCGTGGCCGAACACAACTTCCACGGGCGGACCACGACCATCATCTCGTTCTCGAGCGATCCGGAATACCGGCGCGGCTTCGGCCCGCTCACACCCGGCTTCCGCATCATTCCCTACGGGGACATTGAGGCGCTGAAGAGGGCCATCACAGAGAACACTGCGGCGTTCCTCGTCGAGCCCATCCAAGGCGAGGCGGGCATCATCGTGCCGCCAGAAGGCTATCTGCGAGAGGCGTACGAAGTGTGCCGTCAGCACGGGGTGCTGTTTGTGGCAGATGAGATTCAAACGGGCCTCGGCCGCACCGGCCAGATGTTCGCGTGCGACTGGGAGGGCGTCGTGCCGGACGTGTACATCCTCGGCAAGGCGCTCGGCGGCGGCGTGTTCCCCGTGTCCGCCGTGGCGGCAAACCGGGACATTCTCGGGGTGTTCGAACCCGGATCGCACGGGTCGACGTTCGGCGGCAATCCGCTCGGCGCGGCGGTGGCCATCGCGGCGCTCGACGTGATCGTCGAGGAGAAGCTGCCGGAGAAATCTCGCGCGCTGGGCGAGAAGTTCCTCGGATGGCTCCGCGAACTCAAGCACCCCGCCATCAAAGAAGTGCGCGGCAAGGGGCTGTTCATCGGCCTGGAGCTTCACGAGAAGGCGCGGCCGTACTGCGAACGGCTGAAAGAGGCGGGGCTCTTGTGCAAAGAGACGCACGAAAACACCATTCGCTTCGCACCGCCGCTCGTCATCACGGAAGACGAACTAGCGTGGGCGTTTGAGCAGATCCGGAGCGTATTCGCGGGAGAGGCGCGCTAGAAAGCAGGGATAGACATGAAGGACATTCACATCATCGGCGTCCCGTCCGACTACGGCCAGAACCGACGCGGCGTGGACATGGGCCCGAGCGCCATCCGCTACGCGGGGCTGAAAGAGAAGCTGGAGCGGCTCGGCTATGAGGTGTCCGATCTCGGCGACGTGCCGGTGCCGACGCCGGAGACGAGGCGGATTGAGCATCAGAAGCTGAAGTACCTGCGCGAGGTGGTCTCCGTCTGCGAGGCGCTCTGCGAGAAGGTGGAGGGCGTGCTGAAGGGCGGTCACACGCCCGTCATTCTGGGCGGCGATCACTCCATCGCCATCGGCAGCCTGGCGGGCATCGCGCGCGCGGGGCAGCCGTTTGGCGTCATTTGGTTTGACGCGCACGGCGACATGAACACAGACGAGACGACACCCTCGGGCAACATCCACGGGATGCCGCTCGCCGCGAGCCTCGGCCTCGGCCACGAAGCGCTCACCGGCATCGGGGGGGTATGCCCGAAAGTGAAGCCGAAAAACGTGGTGCTCGTCGGCGCGCGGTCCATCGATCCGGAGGAGCGGGAGCTCATTCGCCAATCCGGCATTCACGTGTTCACCATGCAGGACGTGGATCGCAGAGGCATGGACGCGGTCATGCAGGAGGCCATCCGCATTGCGTCGGACGGCACGCGCGGCATTCACCTGAGTCTCGATCTCGACGCCCTCGACCCCATGTTCGCCCCAGGCGTCGGCACGCCGGTCAACGGCGGCTTTACCTACCGCGAGGGCCATCTCGCCATGGAGCTCTTGGCCGCGAGCGGCAAGCTGCTCTCGGTCGACGTCGTCGAGGTGAACCCCATTTTGGATCACCGGAACCAGACGGGCCGCATGGCCGTGGAACTCCTGGAATCGCTGTTTGGCAAGCGCGTGATGTGAAAGAAAACAGGGGGCGCCGTAGTTCGGCAGCCCCCTGTTTTGCGTCGCCTGCGAAGGGACCAAGACTTCAGCCTCTCGTCTCCACGTAGCGGACGTCGCCCAGACCAGCCACGTCCTTCTGCACCTCAATGCGGCCCCTATCGTTTTCGCCGAGGACAATCCAGCGGCACTCGGGCAGCTCGCGCAGCGGGCGATCGGCGAGATCGCCGAGATCGCGAAGTTGAAACAGGTCGCGCACCTGCTCGGCCACCTCGCCGAGGGTCGCCTCCGGATGTTGGCGAAGCCAGCGGCGGGTTTTGCGCGCGAGGTCCTTGCCGGATCGCGTCAGATACAAGATTTCCTGGTCCAAACTGCATTCCACCACCTATCGCTTGTTAAAGATCAATATACAAGAAAAAGACGGACACGACATCAAAAATTCTCTAAAAAAGCGATGGCTGCGCGAGACATGGGGCTGCGCGAGCGGGCGCGCGTGGGTCCTCACGCGAGCGTATCCAGAATGTCGCGCAGGGAAAGGTCCGCGCCCGCGAGCGACTCGTCGGCGACCCCGTAATACATGTGCACGACGTCGCCCTCGACCCATGCCCCGCAGGAGAACACGACGCCGCGGAAGAAGCCCGCCTGCTCGTACGGCGCTTCGGGCTTGAGAATGGGCTCGGCCGATCGCGCCAGGACGCGCGACGGATCGCCGAGGTCCACGAGGCAAGCGCCCATGGCATACTCGTTCTTCGCGTTGGCGCCGTGGTACAGGATGAGCCAGCCCTTGTCCGTGCGGATGGGCACGGCGCCTCCGCCGACGCGCAGGCTGTCCCAGCTGTCCTTGCGGGGTGCGAGCAGAAAGCGGTGATTGCCCCAGGCGCGAAGATTGGGGGATTCGGCAAGCCAGATGTCGAGTTCGCCGAGGCCGCGCGGCGCAGGACGATGGAGCAGGTAGTAGTGAGAGCCGACGCGCTCGGGAAACAGCACGGCGTCCTTGTTCTCCGGCGGCAGGATGAGGCCGAGGCGCCAGACGTGGTGAAAATCCCGCGTGGCGGCGAGGCCGACTGCGACGCCGTGATCGGACACGGCGGTGTAGGTGATGTAGTAGACGCCAGCGATCTCGGTCACCCGCGGATCTTCGACGCCAAACGCCTCATAGGGCGTCTCGGGGGCGAGAAACGGCTTCTCGTCCACGGTGAAATGGCGGCCGTCGCGGCTTCGGGCGAGGCGCAGGTGAGACATGGACGTGAGCCACACCGTTTCGCCGGTGTCTTTGCGGCGCACCGCGCGCGGATCGGAGAAGTCGTAGTGCGGATCCGAACGTTTGAACCAGTGGACCTCGACCGTTCGGTGCGCGGGATTGTACACGGGCACGCCGACGGCGTCCTCGTCCGCGCTCGCCTGCTCCGCGACGCGCAGCACGAGCACGGTCTCGTCGCCCACGCGAGCCACACCTGCGTTGAAGGCGCCAATGACGCGCATATCGGAATGCGAAGGTGGCACGTCCTTCGGGGTGATGAGCGGGTTTTCCGCATATCGATGCACGTTCACAAACATCCTCTCCTCGTCTGCTGCAAAATTCGGGTTACCAATCGGCGATCTGGCCGCCACGGTGGGTTTGACCAAACTCGCTCGGAGGCGGATCGAAGTCGTGGTGCGTGACGGAAGAGGGCGGCGCGATGCCTTGATCGCTCGTGTACACGGCGTCAAACGTTGGATCGAAGACCACCCACCGCTGCCCGTCCCAGGCCTCGTCCCACTGATGGGGGCCCCATCCAAGTTGTCCCAGGCCCTGCCCCTGCACGACCAGCGCCGGGATCCCGAGCGCGCGCAGGAGTCCCGCCGCGACGCCCGAGATGTCCTGGCACACGCCTTCGTGAAGGGATAGCGTGGTGGTCATCTGCTGCCACGGAACCTGACCGTGCAGGTAAGCCGGCCAATTGTACCAGATGTGCAGCGACGCCCAGTCCGAAATGGCCTGGATCTCTGCGTCCACCTGCTGCGGCGAGAGCGCCCGTGCGCCTGGGCTCGTGTGCGCGATGGAAGCCGCAAGTTCTGCTACCTGCGGCGACTCGTTGTGGTTCACAAACCAACTCTGAAGGAGCCCGAGGCTCTGAAGCGAGAGATTGGGCGCCGCGGACTCGATGGCGCGGCTGTAAGCCAATAGGCGCAGCTTGAGCGTCGACGCGTTGAGAACTTCATCCACCTCGACGCCCAGAAGTCCCGTGAAAGGCAGGCGGATGGTGGCGTCGAGCGCGCCATGGATCATGCGGGCGCTGTAGCGATGCACTTCGTCCGCGCGCGCAAGCGAGCGAACCGTAATCATCGCCTCGCCCGAAAATCCATCCTGAGCCTTCAGGCGAAGAGGGAGAACCGGTGTAAGCGGATTGTAGAGCGCCGAAGAGGTGACGCCTGCCTCCCCGTAGAACCACGGCTCGGGCCACAGATCTCCCTGCACTTGGTACGCGGATGAGGCGACGCCCCAGGATGGGAGCGAAACCTGTGGGGCGGGATCGATCACAGCCAACTGCGAGCCTTGCCAGCGCGTCTGGACGTGAAAGGCGGCCAACAGCTGCTGCAGCGCATCCACATCCACGTAGACTTGACCGCTTTTGGCGATGGCATGCGCGTCGATGGGCCCCGCGTACGTCACCTCGTCGCCGTGAGCGGGCTGCCAATACCAGATGAAAAGCGGGCCCGAAGATGGGGGCGCCTGCGCAGGAGACGGGAGATCTCCCACCACCCATCCGCTCGACGTGAACGCCTGAGGAACGTGCATGAGATTGAACCAGGCGACGCAGGCGGAAAGCGGCGCATACACGCGCCCACCCTCCCGCCACCACGCAACCGACACCTGCCCCACTCCTGGGACGACGAATGCGCCCGCCGAACTCGAGGAAGGAGTGGCGGCATGGATGGATGCAGAGACACTTGGAAACGCGGCGAAATACGCGGAAACAACCGCGGCAATCGGCAGCGCGCCAAGCTTACCAAACGTTGCGAGAGCGCGAGGGCGAAACAAACGGCGAGCACCTCCGAATGCTTCGATAAGATGGGGCTCGATTCGAACGCAGGACACACATGCTGGAACAATACGCCGCGCATCGACCAAATCCTGCGAACGCTGTCGGGCGCCGTCGACATTTCTCGGGAAATAGAGAATGGTGGCGAAGCTCGGCACGGACAGGAAAATGGGGGGTGGCGTCGAAGAGATTTAGGGAGAGATACCATTCGCGTGGGCCAGGGAGCCGACCCGCGTCGGCGCTTCCAACCTCGAGGAGGATCACGACATGCCGAAATCCAGAACCTACGGATACGCGTTGCTTTCAGTGGCGGCAGCCCTGTTCCTGGCGACGGGATGCGGAGGCGGATCGTCAGGCGGAAGCCCACCGCCTCTGAACAACACGACCAACGCGACCAATGTGACCCAAGAGCCGCAGAACAACACCACGAATGTCTCGAACTCCACGGGCAGCGGCTCGACGACCAATGCGGCGGAAAACAGCACGTCGATGCAAAACACGAGCAACTCGTCGCAGGGCGGATCGCAGCCGGCCGACGCCAGCGCGTTCCCGACCATTGTGCAGCAGGCCATGACGAGCCTCGGCGAGAACGGATTCCAAGGGGCGGATGCGCCGACCTACGTGCCGCAGCCGGCGGGAGGGGGATCGACGTCGTACAACGCCCACAATACACAGCCGAGCGCGCACGGGCCTCAGTTCCTCGTGGGCTATCACGTGGATCTGTTGACGGGCGGGCAGCCGTACGCGTCATATGAAGTGGACCACTTTGTCTCGACGAGCCAGGCGGCGTCGAGCATTTCCTCGTTCGCGAGCGCTGTCCACGGCGGCGCCATGCCCTCGGGCGGCACAGGCATCGTGCTGCCGAACAACCACTCGGCCCAAATGGCCACCGTGGGCAACTCCACCGTCGTGTATTGGTCGGACAACGGATGGAACTTCCAGGTGGTGAACGAGAACACGTCGGTGCCGCCGACGCCGATTGTGGACAAGCTCGTGAGCGCGCTCTCAAGCACGTCCCTTCCCGCGACGGACGGCGTTGGCCGCGTGATTGTGGACAACCAAAACCCGTCTGGCATGAATGTCACCGTGACGGTCATCTGGAGCCAGAAGGGGAACGTGTACGAGGTCCAGACCACCAACAGCGCGGCGTCGCCCATCCAGTCCGCGCTGCAGATGGCGGGATCGATGCGGTCCTACTGGTCGTGAGAGCAAAAGAACGCGAGGGCGCATCGCCGGAACACGGCGGTGCGCCCATCTCGTCTCATCAGTTGTTGTCGATCTGCGCGCGCTGCAGTCGACCGCTGTAGTCGACGTACACGGTCTTCCATTCCGTGAAGACGTCGAGGGCGGCCTGGCCGGAATCCCGGTGTCCGTTTCCGGTGGCCTTAGTGCCGCCAAAGGGCAGATGAATTTCCGCGCCGGTTGTGCCCGCGTTGACGTAGACGATACCGGTGTCGAGATCGCGCATGGCGCGAAACACGCGGTTGACGTCGCGCGTGAAGATGCTGGCCGAGAGCCCGTACTTCACGCCGTTGTTGACGCGAATGGCCTCCTCGAACGAGTCCACGGCCATCACGCAGAGCACCGGGCCGAAGATCTCCTCCTGGGCGATGCGCATGTCGGGGCGGACGCCCGCGAACACGGTCGGCGCATAGTAAAAGCCACGTGCCAGCGGCCCCTCCGTCAGCCTGCGGCCGCCGGTCAAGAGCCGCGCGCCTTCGTCGACACCGAGCCGCACGTACCCATCGATCTTCGCGAGCGCTTCCTCGTGGATGACGGGGCCAACCTGGACGGCCGGATCCAGCCCGTCGCCAACTCGGAGCGCCTGCACGCGCGGGAGCAGGCGAGCGAGCAACGCTTCCTCCACCTCTCGCTCCACAATCACGCGGCTCGCCGCGGTGCACCGCTGGCCGCTCGTGCCGTAGGCGCTCCAGACGATGGCGTCCACGGCGAGGTCCAGATCTGCGTCGGCGAGCACCGTGATGGCGTTTTTGCCGCCCATCTCGAGCGACACGCGCTTCAGATTCGCGCCCGCGCGGCTCGCGATGTGCCGCCCGGTCTCGGTGGATCCGGTGAAGGAGATGACGTCGATGCCAGGGTGACTGAGCATCGCTTCGCCGACCACCGGGCCGTCGCCGAACACGACGTTCAGCACGCCCGCGGGCAGCCCGGCCTCCTGATACACTTCGGCAAACGCCCGCGCGAGAAGCGGCGTCTCCTCCGCGGGCTTCCACACCACGGCGTTGCCGGCGACAATGGCTGGGAGCAATTTCCACGACGCGATGGCGATGGGAAAGTTCCACGGCGTGATGATCCCCACCACGCCCACCGGCGCGCGCACGCTCATGGCGAACTTGTCCGGCAGTTCCGAAGGCGTGGTCTGGCCGAAGAGCCTCCTCCCCTCGCCCACCATGTAATCGGCCATGTCGATGGCCTCCTGCACCTCGCCGCGCGCCTCCTCGATGACCTTGCCCATCTCCATCGTCAGCGTCCGCGCGAGTTCCTCCTTGCGATCCCGCAACAGATCCGCGACGCGCCGCAGCACCTTCGCGCGCTCCGGTGCGGGCACGAGGCGCCACGCGGCCTGCGCCTCGCGGGCCGCCAAGACGGCGTCGTCGAGATCGTCCGGGCCCGATCTCGCCCACACCCCGAGCACCTCGCCGTTTGCGGGGTTGACGTTGTCCCCGTACTGCCCCGTCTTCGGCTCGCACCACCTGCCGCCGATGAAGTTTAGACAAGGGTCAAACCGATGCATGCGCCTCACGCTCCTTCACCTCGCGGACCACCGCCGCGAAAATCTCCAGCCCTTCGTCCAGCACGTCCCAGGGGATGTTGAGCGGGCACAGGAAGCGAATCGCGTTGTTGTACACGCCGCACTTCATGAGCAGAAGCCCCCGCTCCATCGCGAGGCGCAGGATCTGCGCCACCATGCCCGGGTGCGGCTCCATCGTGGCGCGATGGCGCACAAACTCCACGGCGAGCATGGCGCCGCGCCCGCGCACGTCGCCGATGAACGGGCACTCGCGCATGAGCTCGAGGAGCTTCGCCCGGATGCGCGCGCCGACCTCCTCGGCCCGCGCCACGAGCCCCTCCTCCTCCATCACGTCGAGCACCGCGAGCCCCGCGCTTGCAGCCACCGGGTTGCCGACGTAGGTGCCGCCGAGCGTGTTCTCAGCTGGCGCGTCCATGATCTCGGCCCGGCCGAACACGGCGGAAAGCGGCAGTCCGGCAGCAATGGACTTGCCGCACGTCATGAGATCCGGCACCACGCCCTCGTGCTCCATGGCGAAAAACCGCCCCGTGCGCCCGTAGCCGGTTTGGATTTCGTCCGCGACGAGCAGGATCCCGTGCTTATCGCAAAATTCGCGCAGAAGCGGGAAGAACCCTTCTACCGGCACGATGTACCCGCCCTCGCCCTGGATGGGCTCCGCGATGACGCACGCGATTTGGGCCGGATCGAACCACGTCACCGCGGCCCGCTCGAGAAACCGCCGAAACTCGTCGAGACGCGGCCCGTGCGTCGCGCTCGGGTACGGGAGCCGGTACACCTCCGGCGCGTACGGGCCATAGTGCGCCTTGTACGGGTGGAGCTTGCTCGTGAGGCTCATGGCCATGTACGTCCGCCCGTGGAAGGCACCGTCAAACGCGATCACGCCCGGTCTCCCCGTCGCCCACCTGGCGATCTTCACCGCGTTCTCCACGGCCTCGGCGCCGGAGTTGAAGAAGAGCCCCTTCGCGTTTGGAATGCGCGTCTTCGGCGCGAGGCGCTTCGCCAGCTCGATGAGCGGCACATAGGGGAACATCGTGTAATCCGTGTGCGTGAACCGCTTCGCCTGCTCCACGACGG
This sequence comes from Alicyclobacillus acidocaldarius subsp. acidocaldarius Tc-4-1, assembly GCF_000219875.1. Taxonomy (NCBI): domain Bacteria; kingdom Bacillati; phylum Bacillota; class Bacilli; order Caryophanales; family Alicyclobacillaceae; genus Alicyclobacillus; species Alicyclobacillus acidocaldarius. The sequence goes on along the minus strand of NC_017167.1, from coordinate 430,664 downwards.
CCGCCACCACCTTCGGGTGGCTGTGCCCGACGTTCAGGCAGCCGACGCCGCCCACGAAGTCGATGTACCGGTTGCCGTCGAGATCGAAGAGCAGGCTTCCTTCGGCTCTGGCGATCATCGCGGGCAAAAACGGGCGATACGCGCGCGCCAGATAGGCCTCTGCGTCCTGCAGATGAGGTGCGCTCGCCCGTCCAGGGAGCGTCTTCACGTCGGCCATCGTGCACCGCCTCCTTCAGCGAGTCTGCCTCAAGATACGAGCAAGCGCCGTGCCAGGTGCGGAGCCGCGCTAGAACGGTGTATGATGATTCTGACGGTGCAAAATCGGCGCGCAAAAGCGCAAAACGGAGGCAGGCGGCGAGGAGGCGAGCGCATGGAACCGAGCGTGGTGGCGGACGTCTGGAAGCTGTATCAGGAGATCCTCGAATTCGCGCCGGTCGGCGTCCACGCGGTCGATCGCGACGGGCGGACGCGCGTGTACAACCGAGTGATGGGCGAGATCGACGGGTATCGGCCGGACGAGGTGCTGGAGAAAAACGTGTTTGAGCTGTACGAGCTCAACGAGGAGACGAGCACGCTGTGGCGGGCGCTGAAGACCGGCCATCCGGTGCAGATTGACGAGCAGGTCTACGTGGCGCGCAACGGGCGGCGCGTGGTGACCCAGAATCGCACCAAGCCCGTCGTCGTTGCGGGGGAGATCATCGGCGCCATAGAGATTGCGGTGCCACGCGAGACCGGAGGCGCGCAGGCAGCGGCGGACGCGCGCGTCAGGCGCCGATACTCGTTCGCGGACATTCTCGGCGAAAGTCAGGCGATGCGGCGTGCGCTCGATCTCGCCGAGCGCGCGGCGCGGACGGACCTGCCGGTGCTCCTCGTGGGCGAGACGGGCACGGGCAAGGAGTTGTTCGCTTGGGCCATTCACGAGGCGAGCGCGCGCAAACACGGCCCGTTTTTGGCGCAAAACTGCGCAGCGTGGCCGGAAGGGCTCGCGGAGAGCGTCCTCTTTGGCACGAGGCGAGGCGGGTTCACGGGCGCTGTGGACCGCGCGGGGGTCCTCGAGCTCGCAAGTGGTGGCACGCTGTTTCTCGACGAGGTCCATGCCATGTCCCCCGCCGTGCAGGCGAAGCTGTTGCGCGCACTGCAAGACGGCGAGATCTGGCCGATTGGCGCAAGGCGATCCGTCCAGACGGACGCGCGCGTCGTGGCCGCCATGAACGTGCCGCCAAGGGAGGCGATGGAGCGTGGGCTCCTGCGCCCGGATCTCCTGTACCGCATCGGCGCTGTCGCCATCCACCTGCCGCCGCTTCGGGAAAGGCCTGAGGACATCCCGCTTTTGGCCCGGGCCTTCTTGCGCAAGTATGGGGAAGGGCGCGACGCGCGGCTCACGAGCGGCGCTTTGGCTTTCTTGACGAGTCACGACTGGCCTGGGAATGTGCGCGAGCTGGAGCAGACCATCCGATCCGCCCTGGCCCTCTGGCCCGAAGCCGTGGAAATCACGGCCGCGATGCTTCGGTCCGCACACCCGCTCCTCGCCGAAGGCGCCCCGCAAGAAGACGCGCACGTGGCGCGCGCCGAACGCCCCTCCGACGACGCCATTCGCCGGGCGTACGAAGCGGCCTCCGGCAACCTCACCCGCGCGGCGCGATCGCTAGGCATCAGCCGTCAGCGCATGCAGTACCACGCGCGGCGCCTTGGGTTACGTTCCGCTTGGCAAGACACGTGACCCAGATGCGCCGCCTCCCATAACGCCACCGCGTCCGGAAAGATGCGGCGCACCCGGCGGGCGCGCTGGCTGCTCGCCATTCGGGCGCGCGGCCGGCTGCCTGCCGCAGAACGCCAGAGCGTGGGTCAGCGAGCGGCGCGGCGGCGCGATCGCCCACGCCCTGACTTGGCACGCCCGCGTTTGCGCTCCTCGCCCACGATGGCGCGCAGAAGCGCCCACACGGCCAAGGGCACGCCCGAAAACATCAGCCAGTCGATAGGCACGTTGTACCGCTCGAACGCGAAGAAGAACGAGAACAAGGCCGTGTAATAGAGCAACGTGAGCCAGACGAGCAAGAGCTCGCGCCGCCGCCCGCGGGCAAACACCATCGCGACGAAGTGGCCGATGATGGACGCATCGACCACCCAGGTCTGCAGTCCGCGGAGGGAAGCCTCGGTGATGCCGAAGATGGGGATAGGCAAGTAGGCGCGCAGCCAGAGAATCTGCGGCTTCAGCCAGAGATAGGTCGTCCAGAAGGAGGACGGATTGGTCTTCAACCATTCGCCCATGCGCTTGAACGCAATCTGCTTCTGCAGGTGAAACCACGTCAACTCGTGCATCGACTGCGGCCGCAGGCTCGGATACTCGCGCAGCAACTGGTGCTCGATGGCGCCCTCGTTGCTTGGAGGCGGATAGCCGTACCCCTCAAAAGTGCCGAGGAGAAGCGGGTTCCAGCTGTCGTCGGTGAAGAGGATCCATCGGTGAAACACCATCTCGTTCCGGATCCACCAAGGCACCATGAAGATGAGCCCGACCACGACGGCCGCCCCGAGATGTCGCCAGAAGAGCGGACGGGGATAGCCCTTCATCAGGAAGTATATGAGGGCGAGGACAACCCAGAGCGCGACATTCGGGCGCACATAGATGGCGAGCATGAACAGGACGGCGAGCCCAAGCACGTCCCGCAGCCGCCTGGACTCCGCGACTTTGAACGTGAAATCGAACAACCAGGCGAAGGCCGCCATGAAAAGCGGCTCCGTGAGAAAGAGCGTGTCCACCAGCACTTCAGGCGGATACAGCGCGATGGCCGCGGCGACCACGGCACCGACCCAGGGCCGGCTGATCCGGCTCACCGCGCGGTAGATGCCCGCGATGCCGAGCGTCGCAATGAGGGTGAACACGATTTTCCCGGCATACAGACCGACGGTCCCCGTCCCAAACACCCAGAGGATCCCGGCCAACAAAAGCGTAATCCCGGGCATCATGTGCACCGTCGGCGCGTCCGGCGTGTAATACGAAAAGGTGCCCTTTTGCAGGAGCCAAAGTGCACTTCGGTAGTAACCTTCGTCGTCGCTGTGAATCGTGAGATGCGGTCCATACACGAAGATGGTCGCAAGGCGTGGCGCGAGCGCGAGCAGCCACAACCACGCTGGCGCACCGAGCCATGTCCGTCTGATTCGCATGGTGATAACTCCTGTGCCCGTGATGAATTTCACCCCGGCTCACCGCGTTTCGGCACAGCGAGCCTCGAAAGCTAGTCTATCACACCTCCCGTGCGATAGGGCGGCAGGCGCCCGCGCGTAGCCTTGCGCGTCCGGCGTCACCGATTGCCTTCAGGAGAAACCTCGACGACCTCGCCGCGCTCGATGTCGTAGAAGCCCCACCGCGACTCTCCGGGCATCTCGGCCACCAGATGCACGGGGAGCTGAATCTCGCACGACTGGTGCGACGTGTCGTCCGGGTACCTGCCGCGGTAGTGAAGGCCCGACGGCTTGAAAAACACGGCGTCGACGAGAAATCGGCGGCCCTCCAGTTCCACGTAGCCGACGCTGCCCGGAAGAATGACCCGCACACGCGACTCGCCCTCGCTCGCTGCGGCCGCCTCTGCCTCGCTACCCACGGAGACGAGCGGCTCGCGCAACGAGGAGACCCACGCCTTGGCGATGGGCCTGAGGTCGGGATCGATCTCATTCCAGAAGCGCGCATGCAAAAATGCCTCCATCTGCTCAGCCACCCGCGGCAACACGCCGGGCTCCAGGATGCGCGCCGCGAGGTGCAGGCTGCCGTAGACGCGATCGTAGAGCGTGAGGAGGCGGGCGTCCTGTGGCAGCGATGGGTTTCGCACGCCGCTCACGCGCGCAATGCCTACGGCGACGTCCTGGGTGTCGAAGGGAACGACGAAGGCGTACGCCTCCAACAGAAGGGACATGAGCGCGTTCAGGGCGTCGTGATCGCGCAGGTCGGGGTGGAAGAAGGACACGCCGTGGGTCACATATCGGCGCTGGAACAGCGGCATGTCGAACTGGACGCCGCGCAGATCGGGATCATTGTGGATAGGGTAATCGAATCGGTGGGGTGTCCTGCCGCGATACTCGACGAAGCCGGTGACCATCTCGTGCACCAAGAGATCGCTCGCGACGATGAAACCGGTGCCCGCCTGATACACGGTCGTGCCGGGGCGGTCGATCTGGGGCGAAATGCGCGCCGGGATGGCGCTCGGCTTGGTGTGGTACCGTTTCTCAGGCCGCACGACAATCTTTCCCGACGGATGATACACGCGCATGACGCGATAGCAACGGCCCATGTAGCGGTAGATGGCGCCGGGATACGCCTCGCGCATCACCTGGGACATCGACAGGTCTCCAAGCTTGTCCAACTCGTTTGCCGCCTGCAGCTCGACCGTGAACCGCCGCTCCATGTCGCGCAAGAGATACGTGCGGTGCGGGCTGTCGCCTGCCTCAATGCGCATGGTCTCAAACTCGGGAGGGATCTGGCCGGATCGCTCAGCCAAGCACAATTCAGCGAAGCCATCCGGCCACTCCACCGCTTCAGAGAGCTGAAACGCGTCCGGATCGCCCGGGCGACGGTTGAGGGCGAGATCGTGCTCGCCGCCGATCCCGGCGAGGCACATGGCGTGGATGTACTGCGCCCGACGGTGATCAAGGTACAGGACGGCCTCGGTGAGCGGTCGCTCCCAGAGGAACGACGGATTCGCGAGCACCGCGTCGTCGAGGGCCGTTTGGGCGTGTAGGATGACCACGTGACCTGGCCCACGGCGCCCGACGCGCCCAATGCGCTGCAGAAGGCTTGTCTGCGACTGTGGGACGCCAACGAGCACGGCGACGTCGAGATTCGGGATGTCCATGCCGAGCTCGAGCGCACTCGTGCTCACGACGCCCCGCAGCGCGCCGGATGTCAGTCCGCGCTGAATGGCTTGGCGATCCGCCTCCTCATACCCGGACCGATACGGCAGGATTCCGACCTGCTCCAGTTCCCGCAAGTTCCGGCCCAACGCCTCACCATCGTCGGGCTCGTCCTCGTCCTGGCGCTGTAAGATGGAGCCGATGATCTCGACCCGTTGGCGGCTGTCGAGAAAGGCGATGGCGCGTCTCCCCTGGCCCGCGATGTGACGAAGGAGAAGTGCCACCGCCTGCAGCAAATCGCCGCCCGCAGGAAGAGCCACAAAATCCACCTGCGTGAGATGGCGCAGCGAGGTGTCGTCTTCTGTTCCAACGACGAAGAACCTCCGCCCAAACAATTTCGCGACGTGCTCTTCCGGCTTTGCGATGGTGGCGGACGCGCACACGATGCGAAACGCCCCGCCCAGCACGTCCGCCACGTGCGCCAGGCGCCGAAATAAAAAGGCGCTGTTCGTCCCCATGACGCCCGAATACGTGTGCACCTCGTCGACCACAACCAGTCGAAGGTGCGTCAGAAACGTGCGCACGGCCGCTGAGGAGAGTGTCGGCAACAACCACGTATGCACCACGTCCGGCGTCATGACAATGACATCGCTCTTCCGCAACAGCGACTCCCGTTCGGCCACCGGTACCCCGCCATCCATGAGACTGACCTTCCAATCCGCACCGGCCGCTTGAATGGCCTCCCGCCACCGGTCGGCCTGCTCCCGCCCCAAGGCGCGCGTCGGATACATGGCGAGCACGCGCGCCTTGTACCGTTTCGCCATGACGTCGATCCCGGCCGCGAAAAACAGCGCGCTCTTGCCGGAGGCCGTGCCGGTCGCGAGGCACACGTTCTCCCCTTGGCACGCCGCGCGGATGGCTTTCACCTGATGCCGATACAGCCCTTGGTGATAAGTGTTTTCCAGATACCGCCGCACCTCAGGAGCAACGTCCTCCCCGAGGGCGGAGACCGGCTCATACCCAGCCTCTCGCGGGGGCAGCGTCCACTCGTACAAGCGCGCAAACCCATGCTTCTCATAAAAGGTTTGTAAGTCCACAACCATCCCTCCGCCTCGCTCATCCTCTTCAACATACCAAGTTGGGCGAAGTTGTCATGGTAGGAACGCACAAAAGCTTGTCCATTTGCGTCGACTCAGCAGGAATTTGGGCGAGGAAGAGCGTATTGGTTTGTATCACCAGACGCGCACAGGTCAGCCAGAGGTGCCACAAGGGAGTTTCGGAATGGCGCAGGAATCCGCAACCCACGAGATTTTCATTGCACTGGCCTTCATCTACGGACTCATCTTCGGATCGTTCGCCAACGTCGTGGGCTATCGGCTCCCGCGCGGGGAGAGCGTGGTCTGGCCGGGATCGCACTGCCCAAACTGTGGCCGGGACCTTGCGGCGTGGGAACTGGTGCCGGTGCTGTCGTGGCTGGTGCTTTGCGGGCGCTGCCGCACGTGCAAAACTCCCATCTCATGGCGCTACCCGGCCATCGAGCTCGCCACGGGCGCGGCCTACGCGCTCTCCGCCGCCACCTCAAGCGGTCACGATGCAAAGCTCGCGGTCTGGTGGGCGTTTTGGATGTATCTCGCCTCGGCTGTCGCGTGCGATCTCACGTCGCTCATCCTGCCGGACGTCTTGACGCTCCCGGCGGGCGTCATCTTCTTCTTGGGGAGCGGCCTGACCGGCGTCCGCACGTGGCTCTTGGCGGCTGCCGGCGCCGCGGTGGGGTACGTCATCGTGGCGGCCATTCACTTTGTGACGGGCGGAAAGATGGGGATGGGTGACGCGAAGCTGAACCTCGGAATTGGGGCCATGCTCGGTCCGGGCTACATGGTGATGACGTTCGTGCTGGCCGCCATCTACGGCATGCTGGCCGCATTGCCCCTGCGGCTCGCGGGGCGCGTCAAGCCCCAGCAGCCCATCCCGTTTGCGCCGTTTCTGGCGCTGGCCGCGGCCACATGCGCGTTTGTGGGACCAGACCTGTGGCATTGGTACGCGCGCCTAACGGGGCTCGGGCCGTGACGCCTGCGCAGCGGGAAGATGCGGCCATGCAACACTCACGCCAATGGCGATGCAGGGTACCGCGCTTCACCCCGCCGCGCCGCGACACCCAGGTGAGTGGCGACGTCGCCGATTCAAGGAGGGGTTGAGAACTGCTCACTGAATGATGGACAATCATGTACATTTAGTGTATTTTGTTTCTATGAAACTCAGTGATTAGGCAAAAAAGAATGGCATCACGTACAAGACCGCCTGGCGTTGGGTCAAAGAAGGCCGGATGCCCGTGCCTTTTGAACAAACTCCTTCGGGTACCATCCTCGTCCACGAAACCGAGCCTTCCACGACGAATGCCGTGGCCTTGTATGCGCGCGTGTCAAGCGCCGATCAAAAAGCCGATTTGGATCGCCAAATCGCACGACTCATGGAATTTGCAACGGAACAGAGGCTTGTCGTGGTCAAGGCGGTCACGGAAATCGGCTCGGGGCTCAACGGGCATCGACCGAAGCTCATGAAACTACTGTCCAATCCAGATGCCCATACGATTGTGGTGGAGCATCGAGATCGGCTCATGCGGTTCGGGTTTGAATACGTCGAGGCGGCTTTGGCGGCTCAGGGCCGACGAATCCTCGTCGTGGAGCCAGGTGAGGTCAAGGACGACTTGGTGCAAGACATGATCGAAGTCCTCACGTCGTTTTGCGCGCGGTTGTACGGGCGACGTTCCGCTCGTCACCGCGCCAAGCGCGCTTTGGAGGTTCTCGAGCATGAAGATTCATCGGGCGTATCGGTATGAGTTGGCGCCGAATCGGATGCAACGGAACCTGCTTGCCAAGCACGCAGGTGCGGCCCGATTTGCGTACAATTGGGGGCTTGCTCGACGCATCGCGCTCTATGAAGAGACGGGGCAAAGCACGAACGCCATCGAACAGCACCGGGAACTCAACCGCCTGAAGAAAACCGACTTCCCGTGGATGTACGAGGTCTCCAAATGCGCCCCGCAGGAAGCGTTGCGGGACTTGGATCGCGCGTTTCAACACTTTTTTCGCGGGTTGAAGGAGGGACGCAGGGTCGGATTCCCTCGCTTCAAGAAAAAAGGGCGCGACGATTCATTTCGCCTGACGGGTTCGATTCGCGTCTTGGACAACGCTATACGACTGCCTCGGCTCGGGCGGATTCGGCTGAAAGAGAAACCGCATGTCGAAGGCCGAATCCTGTCGGCGACGGTCAAGCGGGAGGCGGACCGTTGGTATGTGAGTTTGTCGGCAGAAACGGAGATTCCGGACCCTGTTCCACCTTCGGGCGAGCCGGTGGGTGTGGATTTGGGGGTCTCGTGGTTTATCACATTGTCCGACGGGACGAAAATCGAGGCGCCAAAGCCGCTCGCCCGATACCTTCGCCGCTTAAGGCGGCTGTCGAAGCGGCATAGTCGAAAGAAACCAGGCTCGCGAAATCGGCGGAAGTCGGCGCTGGCGCTTGCCCGGCTGCACCGGAAGATCCGCAACATACGGCAGGACTTTTTGCACAAGGTGACGACGGAGCTCGCGAAAACCAAGCGAGTGATCGTCATCGAAGACCTGCATGTGCGAGGCATGGTGCAGAATCGAGCGTTAGCACGAGCCATTTCGGACGTGGGTTTTGGCGAGTTTCGACGAATGCTAACGTACAAGTGTACGTGGTACGGCTCGGAACTCATCGTGGCACCCCGGTTTTACGCGAGCAGCAAGACGTGCTCGGCGTGCGGGTACGTGATAAGCGAGCTGCCATTGTCGGCACGGGAGTGGACGTGCCCGGCGTGCAGCACGCGGCATGACCGCGACATCAACGCAGCGAAAAATCTTTTGAGAATCAGTACCGCGAGTTCCGCGGGAAGTGACGCCTGTGGAGATCCCTCTGGCGGGGCGGCCTTGGGCTGCTAGTCATGGGTCGTGGAAGCAGGAAGCGAGAAGTGGACATTTGTCCATGAATCGCAGAACGGTTCAAGGGTGCAAATCGACGAGATCTTAGCCTTGGCGAAAGAGAAAGAAGCTTCAGACGTTCATCTCTCAGCGGGTGCGCCGGTCACCTATCGCGTGCACGGTGATCTCGAGCCGATGGGTGCCAAGCTCATGCCTATCGATCTCGAGACCTTCGCTCGCCAAATGCTCTCGGAGGATCGCTGGGAGCGCTTCATGGAGGCGGGCGAGATCGACTTTTCCTACAGCATTCCAGGTGTGGCGCGTTTCCGCGTGAACGCGTATCGGCAGCGGGGCTCCATCAGCATCGCGGCACGGCTCATCCCACAGCGCATCCCGACGATGGAAGAACTCGGACTGCCAAGCGTGCTCAAATCGTTGATGAACCGGCCCTTCGGGCTGGTCCTCGTCACAGGCCCGACTGGGAGCGGCAAGAGCACCACGCTCGCGGCGGTACTTGACGCCATCAACCAGACCCAGCGCAAGCACATCATCACCTTGGAGGACCCGATTGAGTACTTGCACACGCACAAGCTGTCGATCATCGACCAGCGCGAGATTGGCCAAGACACGTCGGGCTTTGCGCCCGCGCTGCGCGCGGCACTCCGCCAGGACCCGGACATCCTGCTCGTCGGCGAGATGCGCGACCTCGAGACTATCGCGACGGCCATCACGGCGTCGGAAACCGGTCACTTGGTGTTTGCCACGCTGCATACGTCAGACGCGGTGCAGACGGTGGAGCGCATCATCGACGTGTTTCCGCCCGAGCAGCAGGGGCAGATCCGCATCCAGCTCGCGGGCGTTTTGGCGGGCGTCGTCTCGCAGCGCCTGCATCGCACGCGCGACGGGCGCGGGCGCGTGGCCTCGTTCGAGGTGCTCGTGAACACGCCCGCGGTGGCCAACCTCATCCGCAGCGGCAAGACACACCAGATTGGCGCCATGATGCAGACGGGCCGCCAGTTCGGCATGATCACCATGGAGATGAGCATTCGGGAGTTGGTGCAGCAAGGGAAGATCTCGCCAGCCATCCTGCGGCAGTGGCAGCCTGCGCAACTCACGCAGCAGTCGTGACCCGTGACCCGTGACCGGGCGGCGGGCCGAATCCACGAGAAATCCCCGCTGACGAGGACCAGCGGGGATTTCTCGTGGGTGGGCGCAGCAGGGACGGAGCAGAGGGCCCAAACGCCGAGTCGCGCGGGTTCGCACCCGCGGTTTCGCGGGGAGAAGCCGCAGTCACACTGGCCACGTGAAGCGGCAACGAGGGTAGTTCGAGCACCCGTAAAAATCGTCGCGCTCCTCTCGTATCCTTCCCCAGCCCACGGTCTGCGGCCGATGATGGTCAGCCGTTGCGATAGTAGGCCGTGAGCGTAAAGTTCGCCGTGACGCCGCTCGCAGTCCCCACGGCGCTCTGCAGTTGCACCGTCATCAGGCGCGGCGCTGTGGCGAGATCAGCGAAGAACGCCTCGAGGTCCGAGGTGCTGCCTGTGGCCGAAATGGTGTACTGAAGGCTCGGAAGCGCCCCACCTTGCACCTGGGACGAACTCGTCGCGCTTCCCGATCCCGACGGCATCGTCGGCGACGCCCCTGTCGATCCCGTCCCCTGACCCAGTTCCACCGAAACGAGCGTCACTTTATCCTTCTGCGCAATCTCATTGATGACCTCGAGCGCGTTCGCCTCGTGTGGGCCGATAGGGACACGGGAGAGCACGTTCTTGCCCTGCTGTTCCACCTGTTGTTGCTGCGCATGGACTTGACCCAGAGATGCGAGCGTCTGCTCCAAAGACGACCGCTCCTGCGCCAAGTTGGACAGTTGATCAAGAGCCGGTCGTACGCCAATCAGGTACACCAGCAACAGCACCACCACGACGCCGAGCACGAGCAGGATAGACTTGTCCCGCTGCGAGAGCGATCTCGACAGGGTCAGCTTCAAGGGGCCCCACCTCCTGACTTCAGAACCACCGTCAGCGTGTAATCGTAGCGATAATTGGATGATCCGCTTGCCCCCGCGACGATGGCGTGCCCCAGCGCCATCTGGCTGGAGCCCGGCACGTTGGAGCCGCTGCCCTGCAGAGCCGCTGCCGTAAAGAACGCACTTAACGTGAACGGTTCACGCGAAACCGCTGCTTCGAACGCCGCCACGCTGGCGACGCTGTTGGTGCGCCCGGCGAGCGTCAGGGTGGTGCCGGCCTGCTGCATCGAATCGACTGTGGTGGAAGGCGAGAGATCATGCGCGAGATCTTTCAGAATCACGTCGTACCGCACGCTCGACTGGACGATCTGCCGCGCCGCCGTCTCCTCTTGCGCGGATTGGCTCGTCGAGACGGATTTCGTCTGCGCCTGCAAAAGCTGAACCTGCTGCTGGAGCTGATTCAGAGATGCCGCCGACCGCGCCACCGCGAGATGAGACACCACAATTGCGGCGATACACACGACAGCCACACCACTTCCTATGACCATCCACGGCCACCGGCCGCGCACCGGCGTGCGCATGCGGACGGATCGACTGACGGGCTTGGGCATAAGGTTGATGTCCACCGCGTCACACCCCCCTCAGCGCGAGCCCGATGGCCGCTGCGTAATCCGCGAGATCTGGCATCCGATGTGCCTCGGGCCCGATTTCGCAGTTGCGCCGAATCATTTCCGCCAGCGGCAAGACTTCGCACGGCATACCGATGCGCTCCTCAAGAGCCTGCAGGTGTTCGGACGCGTCCACGTCGCGCGGCAGCGTGACGAAAACCCGCTCAAACCCCGCCTCGCGCTGATTCAACGTGTACATAAAGAAGTTCAGCGTGCGCTCGATCTCGACGTCAAACTGACTCACATAGTCGAAGGCTGGAACGTCGGACGTGGGCGCAAGTGCGACCGGAACTTGGCGCGTGAGATAGAGCAAACCATCGTGAAAGACGTGCAGGTCCACGGTATCCTCGCTGGTCTCCAACAACAGAAAGTTCTGGGGCAGGTCCGGACGAAAGCGCCGAATCAAGCGATACAGTGCTAGCGCGTGAATGTCGATGGTCTTCGGACGCATACCGACAGCTCGAAACCCCTGGATGACATCGTTGACGCGCGACTTGTCCGCTGCGACGAGCAGCACGCTGACGCTGTCGGCCTCGTCCTCGGGCGGATCGCAGCGCACGTAATCGTAGGCCGCCTCGTCAAACGGCAGGTGAATGTTGTGCTGGATTTGAAGTTCGATAGCACTTTGGAGCTCTTTCTCACCCACCGCCGGAAGCGTGAGCTGGCGGATCACGGTGAACCTTGAAGGCAGTGCGACGTGGACAGTCAACTTTTTACGCCGATTGGCGTCAAATGCGTGCGACAAGATAGGCGCCAGCGCGAACGTGGGATACGGATCGCGCACCGTTTGAGAAAGATCCCAAGGCGCGGTTTCGAGCCGCGATACGCGAAGAGGCTTTCCGGGTTCCACCTCCGCGATGCGCAGACCTGCGTCGCAGATCTCCACACCAACCGAGGGGGAACGCGATGACGTGGTGAGACGAAGCAGCATGCTCGAACTCCTTTCAATGCTCCCGCGGAGCTTACGGCAGACGGACTGTCGCTACACGACGGCCACCTGGAGTGCCCAGTCGGGCAGTGGAATGATGAGCTGCGATCCGGTGATGAGCGAGCCCAACAAGGCAGGGATGGATGAAACGAAAGTTCCGATTCCCTGGACGCTGGTCAAGAGGGATAAGGCGTTCGCTGGCGTGAGAGGCATGGACTTTGGGCCGTATTCCTGAAAGGCGTACGAGATATCCAAGACGATGGTGTTGCCGGTGGCACTTGCCACGTCCACGATGGCGTGCGGGATTTGGACACCCGATGTCGTCGATACAACGGCGTTCAAGGCACTAGCAATCATGTTCAAAAACAGGACATTTTGAATCGCGGTAAAAGACGCGTTCAGAGCCGAAATCGCCCCCGAGAAGTCCAATCGAACGGCATCGTTCACCACGGTTTGCAAGATGACATTCAGAGAGTTAACGGCGGCATTCAAAACAGACTGGACTTGGGACAGCTGTGTCTGCAACACGGCTGAAGCCGGCGTCGTGTACAGGGAATACGATTTAACCGTCAAACCTTGCTTCTGCAAGGCAGGAAACACTGTATTCGTCAGCGTCGATTGCAATTGACTTGTGTTCACGCCCGTCACCGTGGGCACTAGAGATTGACTCACGGAGATGGGCACGGACGCCTGCAGACTGACGGAATTCACCGCATTCAGGGCCGTCTGCTCAAGGTTCGCCCGATTCGCCATAGCTTGCTGGGTGTCCTGAATCTGCGTAAACCCGCCTACCCGCAGGGTATAACGGCTCCATACGAGGAGCGTGGTCACGATGGTCGCCAGAAGCACAACAAGGACCATTGACCAGAGAAGGGAAAATCCCCGAGAGCGGAAGCTACGCGGACGTGGTGAGTGCAGTGCTACTGGGCCCCGCCCGCCTAAACCTCTCGCAAACATGCTCAGCCCACCTCCGCATCGTGGTAACCTGCGGTGAGCGCGTAAGTCGCCGTTTGCCCGCTAGGCGCGATATATGTAGAGGATAATTTCAGAATGATGCTATTGACAAATAGACTGGTCGTTCCCGATGAACCGGCACCGGATCCGTTGTAAAACAAGTTCGAAGCGGACTGTAACCAGGATTGCGCGATGGAACCTGATCCGGTCGTTCCGGCGGACAATGCAGGCAGGTACCAAGTGACGTTCACGTTCTGAGCCAGTGGCTGACTCGGCAGCGGAGGCGGGGACGACGGATTGGGTCGCGGGCATGGCATACACGTTGTTCGACCCAGTGGTTGCGTTTGGTACAAACTCGATCAAATAATAGCAGTTAGCATTGTAGATAGCGGGAGGTGTCGCGGATACGTTCGCTAAGCCGCTCATGCCGAAAGCCAGCCTGGTCGAAGAGTTATACATCCATGGCTGCGATGGCAAGACGGCGGAAGCCGAAGGTACGCCCCCGCGGAATAACCAGAGGCGCGTCAACCCGCTCGAGGCATCATACGTGATTTCAACATAACTAGACGATCCAATCATGCGCGTCAGCATGTGGTTCACCGTCAGGACGGACTCCATGGCTTGATTCGCCGCTGTAAGACGTTGTGCACGAAGGGAAATTTGCCAAATTGAAGTGATCAGCCCGCCCATCACAATGGCTGTAATCGTAATCGCCACGAGCACCTCAATGAGCGTCATTCCCGCGCGCTGCGCCAACCGTGCGCTACACGTTCTCAAGCAGACACCCCCTTCACGCAGGGCACATCAGACAGTCACCGTCTCCTGTGCGACGGCGCCGTGTGGACTCTTAACGCGAATCGTGTAACTCCACATCGGTGCCAACTGGGACGAACCACTCCCCCCGACTGGCGCCGCGTTCACCGTACACGTGTACCCGTCAGGGAGCAGATAGGGACCGTTCCATGATTTCCTACCAAGAGCCTCATCGAGCATAAATTCCGTGAAGGTCATGCCGCTGCCCGAAGGCGTGCCGAGCACCGCAGGAGACGGGATATATAGCGTCGCGGTTTGATTCTTCAAGGACGCGTCTCCAAGCGCGTCACCGGGGATAACCACCGCGAACGGCCACAGCATAGAAGGCGATACGGCCATCGCGTTGATGGGGGCGGATGACATCGACAGCATCTGCGAGTAGACCGTCGACGGGAAATTCAAAATGGCCTGGACCATTTGGTCGAATGTCGCGCCTTGTTGAAGCAAGCCGTTTAATGCACCCAGATTGGACAGCACGGCGTTGAGAGCAGAGTCCAGAGTCATTGCAAGCTGCTGCGTTAAGCGGAAGTTCACTCGAGGCCGACGCCAGAATCCCAATCCCGGCAAGGAGTTTACGCCTTTTTGGGATGAATGATTCTGGCTACTTCAGTTTGACCCCCAAAGCGTCGAGGATTTTTCGCTGCTGTTCGTTTGGTTCGGTCAGCTGCTGGAAGACCTGTCCTGCGAACTCAACGGTGTTTTGCTGAATCGAATCCAGCCGTTCCATCACAAGCTTGAAGCTCCCGTACTCGTTCTCGTCCTCCTCCCGAAGCGGGCGCAACTTTTTCATCATGTGCCATTGCACATAGTACGCCAGCATACACAGGAATACGTGAGCTCGAACTCGGTCTTCCAGGCGGTGAAACACGGGGCGCAGTTCGAGTTGCATCGACTTCATGTTCCGAAATGCCTGCTCCACCTCCTGCAGACCTTTGTAGGTCTCGATCACCTCCGTCATGGCCATTTTCTCGTTTGGAACGCTCGCGCGGACAACATAGATGCCGTCCAACAAGGCTTCCTTCTGAATCCGCTCCTCATCCCGGGCATAATTGAATACCCCATCCGCAATCTCCAGGATGAAGTGCTTCTCCATCTTGTTTTTTGCAATCACCTTGCCCACCGCAAGACCGATTTTGTCCGCGGAGACGAGCCTGCCAGCCTCCACCCGCTGGCGAATCTTCTCCAGGTTCGCCTCCGTGATGGCAAGTAACTGCTCTCGGTTGCGGCGCCGCTCCTCGGTCATCAACGGATTACGGCACACACCAAGACGCTCATCCGGGTAGTCTGGATGTTCAATCTCAACAATGTCCTGTTGGTCGAACAAGGACAGTTGGAAACAGCCATCCTCATACAGGTGCTGAATATCACTCGCCCGAAGTGCCGTAATCCAGTCGTACCCAATCTCCTTCAGGTCTGCGATTCGGGTCTTGGTGATCATCCCTCGGTCTCCCACCAGAACCACCCGCCGAAAGCCGTACTGCTCGCGCAAACGGGTGATCTGGTCCTCGAGTGTCTTGGCGTCCGTTCGGTTTCCAGGGAAGACCTCTATCGCGACAGGGCAGCCCTCTTTGTTGGTCAACAGTCCGTATGTAAACTGCTTTTTTCCGCGCTTTTTATCCCGGCTGTATCCGAACTCCGCCAGTGGGCAGTGTGACCCCTCCAAGTACGAGGAGGACAAATCATACAGGACGAGGGCGCCGTCTTCCAAGTGCTTCTTGGCCAGCTTCTTCTCGATGGCAGCCTGACGCTTTAACAGGGTATCCATAGCGTCGTAAAGGGCATTAGGCGAGACTGATTCTGGAAGTGACAACAGGGAGCCCAGGGTGGTTTCCTGCCAGTACGCGGCCGTGAACCGTTTCGACCCCGGTTTCACCAGACGGGCAACTATCATGCCGAGCACAATCGAACGCCAGCGCTCATCACCGCCCAGCACCTTATCCAGTCCGGTTTGGCGGAGGGTCGAAAGAACAGCAAAGACAGACCCGTGCGCCTTCGAAGACGTGATCTTAAACGCGTCCGAGGCGGACATAAACTTCTCGCCTTTGAGGGCCCGGCGTATGAGGTCAATGATCTCCGGCGGGAGAGCCGACAGATTGGCGAGGGTCCGGTGCTTGACCTTGCCGTTTTCCCGGTAAGTCTGACGCAGAAGGACAGACGTGTAGGTCTTACCCTTGTATTCACGTTTGGTAATGGCTACGTGCATGGCGTTCGATTTTGTCTTCATGTTAGTCATATTCGACGTTGGGCGAGAAACTCCTTCCCTGGAAACAAAAATTTTAGTGGCTACATCATATGCAATAAAACGGCCCCCGAAACCTCGTCGTGCAAGGCTTCAGGGGACCTAAGGGGGAGTGAACTTCCGGTTAAGTTGAGACTCTGTTGAAACGCCGAGACGGTCGAGCCGCCAGATAAACTCTGTGTGATAATAGGCTCCAAGATCTGAATTTGCGCATTCGGATTCCTGTCCCGGATCTCCTCTGCAATCGTCGTGGCAAGCCCCAACGCCTTCGAATACTCGGCCTCTTTCAGTTGCCCCGCCTGCACCGACTCCACCGCAAAAAGGGCAGCTGTTCCCGCCATCACAATGATCACAACGCTCGCCAACACTTCGATCAGTGTGAAGCCCTTGTACCGCGACCTCCAACCATGGACCTTGTTGTCAAGCTTGCACGTGCGCACCCTCAGTCCCTCCAACGCCCCCACACCCCCGTGTAACTGGGGGACTGAACCCCATATTCGTCGGCCCGCATCTACACAGAAAGCCCCCACGCGGGGAGCTTTCCTACTCTTTTTTAGCTGACGTGTATAGCAACAATTATTGAATCGTGATATACCAGCTTTGAATGTTGCCGGTGCTGTTCGGGTACGTAAACGTGACATACGGTACAGTAGAGTTATTTGCCGGCGGAGTCGTCACAATGGTAAAGTTGCCCGTCTGGGACTGCGGCGTTGGAATGCTCGTCAGATACCCGTTGCCGCTGCCGTTACCGAGCAGATAGTTGTAAACGGCCGTGCCATTCGACAGAGATCCGTTCGACACCACACCGATCTGTGCACCGCTCCCATTAACAATAGCGCCATTTGTGATACCCAGACTCCCCTGGTTCGTCGAGTTCGACTGATAATCATACTCCGCCCGCTGCAGCGCGTCCGCAATTAACTGTTCGTTCGACTTATCCGTGTTCACGCGCGCCTTCTGAATCTGCGCCAGCACAATCGGCACGCCGACCGCCGCGAGAATCGCCAGGATGACGACCACGGCGAGCATTTCGATCAGCGTCACGCCGCGCTGATCCCGGAGCTTTTGTCTCACATTCGAAATCTTCGTTCTCATCTGACCCATCAGAACTCCCCTTCCCCTCTGCTCGACTAAGTACGAGCCTACGTGTCGAATGAGGACCTTTGATGGCACCTCCTGAATCCGTGACGAGTAGGTGCGAAAATTGCTGAAGCGCTCGTGGTTGGTCCTGTAGAATTGAGATAGTTCGGATATCGGCTGTATTCAATCCCTCTTCACCATCGGGGTGAACCACTTGCGTTTCATCATTGAAGAATCCGATGAAGTCATCGTCACGCATTCGGGAATGACCCTTGTCGGCGTGTTGCTTGATAAAACCAGAATCGGCGAGCGGTTGAATCAGACCCGCCTGCCTGGTATGGGCAAACCGGATATTTCAAACCGGGACGTGGCATACTCATACATCGGGCTGCTTTGCCAAGGCAAGACCGACTTCGACCACATCGAAGCGTTTCGAGATGACGAGTTTTTCATGATCGCACTGCAAGTAGACAACGTGCCTTCGAGCCCGACGCTGCGCCAGCGTTTGGACATGGTTGCCGGAAAATCCGGCTGGGAGTCCATTCTCCGGGAAGAGTCCGCAAGGCTCCTGAGAGCCCTCGATGTAACTCTGCATCCGATTGAACTGGGCGTGCCTGCAGAGCGTCGAACTTACATCCCGCTGGATATCGACGTCAGTCCCTTTGATAATTCCGGCACGAAGAAGGAAGGCGTGTCCCGTACATACAAGGGGCACGACGGATATGCTCCCATCTTTGCTTACCTTGGCCAAGAGGGCTACGTGGTCAATGTCCAGTTGCGTGAAGGCAGTACCCACGTACAAAAGGGCACGTCGACTTTCCTGCGGGAGAGTATTCAGTATGCAAGGCAGGTGACGGACCTCCCGCTTCTGGTTCGTCTGGATGCCGGCAATGACAGTGCAGAAAACATCGCCGTGTGTCGCTCCCAGGACAGCAGGGCCGAGTTCATCATCAAGCGCAACTTGCGAAAGGAGAGCCCCGAGGCCTGGCTTGTGATTGCCCAGCGACACGGGACATGTCATGAACCTCGTCCCGGCAAGAAGGTATATCACGGTTCGCTGATGTGTCCCGTCAAGGGTGTATCCGAACCGGTTCGCATGGTGTTCGAAGTTATCGAACGGACCACGACGGCCGACGGCCAAATCTTATTGGTACCGGACATTGAGGTCAGCGCCTACTGGACCTCACTGCCGGATGACCCGGCTGTGATCATTCACCTGTATCACGACCACGCCGTGATGGAACAGTTCCACAGCGAAATCAAGACGGATCTGGACGCCGAGCGGCTGCCCTCGGGTAAATTCGCCACGAACAACTTGGTATTGCACTTTGTATGCGTGGCGTACAATCTGCTGCGAGTGATCGGCCAGGAGAGTCTGAAGCGAAATGATGCGCCGCTACGAAAAAAGGCAGAACGTCGCCGGATCCGGACTGTGATTCAGAACCTGATGACACTGGCTGCGAAGATGGTGCGACACGCCAGACAGACCAAGCTGAAATTGGGGTACGGGAATCGATGGCTCCCGGCATTTCGGCGATTGTACTTGGCCTTTGCGTAACGTGAACTGTGTCGAGCAAAGACACTGCATATGACCTGACATGGAAACCGAACCCAACCATTCACGAGTCCAGGGGGGACATCTGCCTTTTCGCCGCACTGGCTCCAACCGATATTCACAATCCCTAAGAAAATTGAATGTACATCCGTGAAATCGCAGTGAAGGGGCTTGCGAGAACACACATCAGCCTCTTTCCATCGGCCCTGTCACGGATTCAGGGGCACCTATTATACTGGAAGGAAGTGCACTTGTACATGCATTCTAGTTAATTTGGCCACATTTTTCGTAGACACCGGCGCGAGCTGTCACGAGACGCCGTACGACCCGAGGTTGTTGTACAGCGAGAACATGGGTAACAGCACCGACAACGCGATGATGCCCACCACGCCGGACAGCACCGTCGTCAACAACGGCTCGAGCAGTTGCCGGAGTCGCTCCACCATCACCTCCAGCTCGGACTCGTAGAACGTCGCCACGCGTGCCAGCATATCGTCGAGATGGCCTGTGGTCTCGCCGACGCGCACCATCTGCACCATGAGCGGCGTGAACGCGCCTGCCCGCTGCAGGGCTTCGGACAGCGCGCCCCCCTCTCCCAGGGTGTTGCGCGCCTGCCGCAGGCTCATGCGGACATAGTGGTTGCTCACCGCGTCGGCCGCGAGCGACATTGCGGTCAGCGCCGGCAGAGCCGCATGAAACAGCATCGCCAGCGTCCGCGACGCCTGCGCCATGGCCCGATAGCGCATCAGCTTTCCGAAGATGGGAATGTGCAAAAGCAGGCGATCCCGCCAGTATCGGCTTTCGCCATGGCGACTGACGAAAATCCACGCGCCTATCAACAGCACCACCAAGATAAGCGCCACGTACCAGAATCGCTTCACCGCGTCCGCAGAAAACAACACAATGCGCGTCGGAAGCGGCAGCGTCACGTGCATCGAGGCGAACACCGACACAAACGACGGAATCACATTGATCATCAAAAACCCGGCCACTAGCACCGACATCACCGAGACGAGCGCCGGATACATGAGCGCGGACTTGATCTTCGACACGGTCTCGCGCTGGCCCTCCTCGAATCTGGCCGTGGACTCCAGGACTTCCTCGAGGGAACCGCTGGCCTCGCCAGCGCGCACCATCTGGACAAACATCGGCGGGAACACCTTCGGGTACTCCGCCAAGCTCTCCCAAAGCGCGGTTCCGCCCTCGACCTTCGCAGCCACCTCGGCCACCGCCTTCTTCAGCGGCCCCTTTTTGAGTTGCTCCTCCAAGACCTGAAGTGCAGGCACAAGAGGCACGCCGGCCCGAACGAGCGTCGCGAATTGCCGGCAGAAAGGGACGAAATCCTCGGATTTGACCTTCGGCTCGAGAAAGCTCAGTTTGATTTCGCGGTTCCAGAGATCCGACTTTTCACTCATCGCCTTGAGCCCGACCACAAACAGGCCGCGCTCCGCAAGCGCGCGAATGGCGTCCGCCTCCGAATCCGCGCTTCAATCTTCCCCCGCTCACGCCGGTTGGGGCGCGCAATGGCCTCATACCGGTACACGCTCACCTCGTCTCACCCCCTTCACGTCGCAGCCGTCACGCGCAGCACTTCCTGCACCGTCGTCTTGCCTTGCAGCGCCTTTTCCAACCCGTCCTGGAACATTGTCCGCATGCCGCGCTCCTTCGCCGCTCGCAGGTAGTCCTCGGTCGATCTCGACGTCAAAATGAGCCGCGCGATGTCGTCGTCCACTTCCAGCACTTCCTGAACAGCCATGCGGCCCTTGTACCCCGTATTGCCGCAGGCGGCGCAGCCGCGACCCTCGACCAGCCCATCCGCAGAAAAACCGTTTTGCTCGAGAAGCTCCTGCTCCAGCGGAGTCGCCGGGCGCTCATGCTTGCAGCGCGGACACACGAGTCGCACCAGGCGCTGCGCCACCACGCCGATCACGCCGGACGCCATCATATACGCCGGCACGCCCATGTCGATGAGCCGGTTGATGGCACTCGCCGCGTCGTTCGTGTGCAGCGTCGAGAGGACGCGGTGGCCCGTGAGCGCGGCGCGCATGGCGATCTCGGCCGTCTCGTTGTCCCGGATCTCGCCCACCATGATGATGTCGGGATCCTGGCGGAGGATGGCGCGCAGGCCGCGCGCAAACGTGAGCCCAGCGGCCGGGTTGACCTGGACCTGATTCACGCCCTCGAGTTGATACTCGATGGGATCCTCGATGGTGATGACGTTCACTTCCGGCGTCGCCAGCCGCTTCAGCGCGGCGTACAGCGTCGACGTCTTGCCCGATCCCGTCGGCCCAGTGATGAGCACGGCGCCGTAGGGCTTCGTGATCATGCGCTCGAACGCCGCCCGATTCGCAGGCGAAAAGCCGAGCTCGTCCAGGCTGAACGCGCGCTTGGCGAGATCGAACACGCGGAGCACAACCTTCTCGCCGTGCGCGGTAGGCATGGTAGAGACTCGCACGTCGACCTTGCGCCCGCCCTCCGCAAACTCAAACCTCCCGTCCTGCGGCAGCCGCTGTTCCGCGATGTTGAGGCGGGCCAAGATCTTCACGCGCGCCACGAGGCCGCTCTGAAGATTGCGAGGAATCACGCGCTCCGTGCGGAGAAAGCCGTCCACGCGGAAGCGAAGCAACACGCCGTCTGCCTGCGGGTCCAGGTGCACATCGGACGCGCCGGCGTCCGATGCCTCAATGAGGATCTGGTTGAGCGCGCGAACGACGGGCGAGTCGGCGCGGTTCTCGGGTTCAGGCTCCGCGCGCTGCGGCGCGGCTTCAGCCACGGACCTCACCGCCGTCTCGAACACCTCGTTCCCTCGATAGTGGCGCGAGATGGCAGCCTGGATGTCTTGCCGCGTCGCGATGGCAGGCACGATGACGAGGTTGGTCGACCGGCGCAGATCGTCGATGGCGTAGTAGTCGAGCGGATCGGCCATCGCGACGTACAGGCGGTTCCCGCTCTTTCGATACGGAATCAGAACATACGTCTCCGCGAGGCGTTCGGGCATAAGCTTCAACACCTCGGGATCGATCTTCATATTCGCCAGGATGACGTGGGGGATCCCGAGCTGAAACTCGAGGACTTCCACGAGCTGCTGCTCGGTGATGTAGCCGTTGTTGATGAGAATGTCCCCGAGCCGGGCGCCAGTCTCCCGCTGCTCCGCGAGTGCCATCTCCAACTGCTCCGGCGCGAGCATGCCTGACTCCACGAGCAACTCACCCATTCGCTTTCGCGCCAACGCTGTCACCTCCACATGCGCCGCTGGCCGACGTCCTCACTTCATGATGTACAAGGCACTCTGCGTCTGGGAGATCAAGAGATCATACCCATTTTGTTGGAAGAACCCGTATCCCAAAAGCGGAACCCCGGTCCAGCTCGGATCCACGATGCAAGGGATGTCCGGAAAGACGTGACCGCCGATGTTCAGCGTCACCTTGCTCATGTACGCCTCATCCGTCCCGCCGATCCCGCCGACCTCTATGGTGCCGAGATTCGGCAGATGGAGCTGGGCGGCAAGCGACCCGCCGAGAAGCGTTTCATACGCGCCCGTGTCCAACTGGAACGTGATGGATTCATCCCCGCTCGAGGCCTGCAGGAACACGCCGTTTTGATAGAAGCTCACCGGCGTGGAGGCCACGAGATGCTCCGAGCTGAGCGAGGGTGGAGACTGCGAGGCGGGGCCACTGGCGTTGCCCGACGTTCCATTCGTCTTTTGCGCCTGGAACGGCACGGGTACGGTCTGACGCACCACGCCGCCCGACGGCGTCTTCCACGAGACGGTCACATAGACCGTTTCGGCCGTCGAGTCGGTCAATCCGCCCTGCCACGTGCCCGAGCTATCCGTGGTGACGTGGATGGCAGACGCGCCGGAGGACGGTTCCAGTTGGCTGAAGCCTGTACTCGAAATGGTGATGGCCTGCCCCGGCACGGTGTTGTCTCCGTCCACGGTCTCCACGTTCAACACCGCTACGCTGCCCGCCACCGCCTGCGAGGTCTGAATCAAAACTGCGTAGCTATGCTTGACCGGCTGGCTGACCAACTCAAAACCCCCGCCCTTGAGCGGAATGGCACGGACCGACGGGGCGAGCGCCGACCAAGGCACGTACGTCTTCCCGTAATAGATGACCCCCTGCACGTTGCGACCCGTGAGCGCGATGCTGCCGTTGCCTAGATCGACATGCGGCGTGCCAAAGGCGTTGAACGCGGCTTCCTCGACGTACGTATCGTTGCCAACGCGAATGGCGTCGTACAGCTTTCCGTCGATAATCACGCGCACGTGTCCAGGCGCGACTTTGACGTGCGGCACGCTCGAAGACGGGCGCGCCGCGGCCTGCGCCATGGGAGCCGCCAGTGGTGCGCATGCGAGAGCAAACGATGCGAGGCTTGCGAGCCAAGAGCGACGAGAGATCATAGTTCGCCTACCTTCTGGATGAATTCACTCGCCACTCTAATTCGTCCTCGACGCCTGCGTTTCCTGCATGCGACACCTCGACCAGTTGGACCACGTCCTCCAGCACCGCGCTCGCGGTCGGGAGCGCGCCGGCGCCGGGGCCAGTGAGCGTCACGGTGCCCACCACGTCGCCCGTGATGGCGAGTGCATTTTCGACCCCATCGATGCCAAACAGCGGATCGGACGAAGGGAGCGATTCGACGCGGACGAAGGCCTCCACCACGCCGTCCTCACGCCAGCGGGCGGTGGCGACATGCTTCAGCTTCTCCCCGCGCGATCTCGCCCGTAAAACATCGTCCGAGCGAAGGTGCGAAATGCCTTCCCGCGGCGCCGCGAGGTAGGCCGCCGGCCACGCGTTTGCCGGCCGCTTCCCCAACGCCGGAGCGAAGACCTCATTCCTGAGCGGCTCGGTGTCGACGCCGAGCACCTGGAGAAGCACCTGAAGTTTGAAGAACGCGTCGTGGCCTTCCACGTCCGACGTGGGATCGGGTTCGGCGTAGCCGAGCGCCTGCGCTTCGGCGAGCGCGTCCGCGAAGCTCGCGCCCTCGTGCGTCATGCGGGTGAGGATGTAGTTGCTCGTCCCGTTCACGATGCCACGCAGGGCCGTGACGCGATTGACGCGGAAGTAGGTCTGCAGCGTGTGAATGGCGGGCACCCCACCGAGCACGCTCGCCTCGTATCGAAGTGCCACGCCCTGGTCCCGCGCCAGCGCCCGGAGTTCCGGGCCGTGCGCCGCCATGAGCGCCTTGTTCGCGGTCACCACGGGCTTGCCTGCGCGGATGGCCGTGCGGACCACCTCGTGCGCCACGTCGACGCCGCCCATCACCTCAATCACGACATCCACGTCGTCCGCGAGGCAGACGGATCGCCAGTCGTCCGTCAGTTTCTCCCGCGGCACATAGGAAGGCCGCGGGCGCGACAGGTGCTTGACGGCGATGCGCACAGGCTCCACCTGCATGTCCCCAATGACACCGCCGCGATCGCTCAACACGCGGAGCACACCGCTTCCCACCACACCGCAACCGATGAGACCCAGTCGAACGCGTTTCAATCTATCTCTCGCCGCCTTTCCATTGTGAGGAGTGTTTGAGGCGCTTGCCATCCCCATCGGCGGGGAAGGCGCCCCCTGCATCAGGGAGAACGCCGCCGATATAGCAAAAGGGCACCCTTTCGGATGCCCTTCCTGAAAAACGAAGCCGCGTTACACGCGCGCTGTGGCGTGTTCGATGCGCTTGTTCTCCTCGGCCTCGGAGGCGAGGGCCTCGACGGGCCGATTGTCGGCGTCCACCACCACGACGGTCGGGCGGTGACGTCGGACCTCCTCCTCGCTGTAGGTCGCGTACGAAATGATGATGACCAAATCGCCCGGCTCGGCCAGCCTCGCCGCTGCGCCGTTCAAGCCGATCACGCCCGAGCCGCGGTCACCAGGGATCACATACGTCTCAAACCGCGCGCCCGTGTGGATGTTGACCACCTGGACCTTCTCGTTCTCGACGAGATCGGCAGCTTCCATGAGATCTTCATCGATGGTGATGCTGCCGACATAGTGCAGGTTGGTCTGTGTCACGGTGGCGCGGTGGATCTTGGACTTCATCAGCGTGCGAAACATCGAACCCCCTCCATTCCCGCGGGGCTTTCGCAGCAGAGCGGAATCGTCAGACGCCTCCTCCGACATGTTACGCGTTCGCGCGGCGCGAGGCAAGTCGAAATGCGAGGCTCGTCCGCGTCACTTGGACGCCTTCTGCGAGCCGTTCAACTGCGCGAGCGTCGACTGGATATCCGCATAGGCCGTGTCCTTCTTGCTGACGTTCTTCAGGCCCTGTTCCAGCGTCTGCTTCGCGAGGCTGGTCTCCTTGAGCGTGAGATACGCCTGCGCCAGTTGCCAGTAGGCCCATCCGTACGACGGATCCACCTGAATGGACTTCTGGTAGTACGGAATCGCTTCCTTCGGCTGATTCTCGCGCTCGCGGTACATATTGCCGAGCGCCGTCAACGCCAGACCAGACTTGGGATTCGCCTGCACGGCGCGCTTGAAGTACTGAATGGCGAGCGCCGTGTTGCCGTTTGCGGACGCGCTCTGCGCCGCGTTGAGCTGCGCCTCGAAGTTGGACGGCTCCTTGTCCGCAATGGCCGTGAGCCGCTTCAGGTTGGCGCTGCCCACCACACTCGTGGGCGCCACCACGAGGTTGTTGTGCCCCTGCTGGACGACCGTGGTGTTACTCTTCGCCGCGGGGCTTTGCACGGCCGTGTTTGCCGAATTTGTCGTATTGTTGCCTGTGCCGCACCCTACTACCAGGCCCACCATCAGTGCGGCACACCCAGCAGATACAACAAGCTTGCGGTTCATCCAATCTCCTCCCAAGGTCCCGACTTCTTGGCCATTGTACCACATCTGCCGACACACGGCAGGACAACTTGGAGCGAGCCCCTGACAAACTCTGCGCACCTGTGAGGCGCGACGCCGAAGCGTCACGCCTCCATTTCCAGCGCATATCGCACCTGGGCGGCAAACGGATCCGGGATCAACAGGCGCTGCGCTTCGGCGTCCGACACACCGGCGTACAGATGCGCCGTGCCGTCCTCATACCGAACGAGGCCCCCGCTGAACACCACATCGGCGAGCTCCGGCCGTTTCGCATCGCCCAACAGAAAGTCGCTTCGCTCGGCGATGACCCGCACCGGTGTGACAATTTCCTCATCAAGATGCAGGGAAAAACACATCGCCTTGTAATGCAACGATCCGTCCTCTGACCGATACGCGATGTGCCCCAGCACGCCGACCGTGCGCTCGTCCAGGAGCTGCGCCTCGTTGACGCCGCCCCACTCGCCCGGGTGGAAGCGATCCGGCAAACACTCGGCTTTCAGAATCGAGTCGGGCGACAGATCGTCGAGCGAGGACAGGATGGTCCAGCCGATTTGCGCCTGACCGCCGTACCGACTGCCGTTAGGCCGTGTGAACACGCCCACTCGCCCGTCCGGCAATTCGACGAGCCGAATGTCCTTCATCCACTGCGGCCCCACGGCAAAGAGCCGGAGATCGCCCACCGACTTGCCGCGGTAGAACACGGTTCGGTATTCGATCTCGTAGTTGTGGAACGGATTCGTCCAGATCTCGACGCCCCCGAACACCAGCTCACCGTGAATGCGCGCGTGAAACGGATCCTGAAGCCCGCGGAACGTCCGCAACTCTTCAGCCCGCGACCACACGCCGTCTGGAGCCTCGTGAAAAAAGATGACTTCGGAAAACTCACTGTCGCGTGGCTCCACGCGAGCCGGGATGATAGCCCGACCTTCATCGATCAGTGGCGCCGCGATGTTGTACACGTCGCGCCCGTCGACGCCGCGAAAGCGAATCTTCTCAGCTCGGAACACCTGACGATGCTGCCGATACTCCTGTGCAAGCCACTCACATGGCTTCGCGGCACTCATAGATTTCACCGTTGGGCACTCCCTTGATGTAGTACACATTGTATGCAAAGCGACGCCGCCATCGCGCGAGAAATGAGAAGCGCCCACGCCAGCGGCTTGTACGAAAGACGCCTGCGTGCGCGAGAAAGTTTCCCTTTCGCCCGCACGGGCTCGCGCGGCGCGCAATCTTTCGACGCGATCAGCCCCAGCATACTGGCTTTGACCCACGGATTCAAGGGCCCATCGCAGCCGCTTTACCCAAGTCTATCCGCGCAGACGCAAACGGGTTCGCCAGAGTTGTCGCGCCAAGCGAACGACGCGGCCTCCAGATCAAATCGCCCCGTCTTTCAGGGGATGGAAGAGCGCGCGAAACCCCGAGATGAGCGCCCGCTTTGCACCCAGCGGATCGGCGCGATGTAACGCTGCATCCGCACTGGCCACGGCATTCCCGCTCGTAGGCTGAGCGGACGGCGCCGCAGGCGGGCTCGTGGCCAATGCCGCTGCAATGCTGCTCGCGGGCACGATGGCGTTTGAGTCCGCGCCATAGTTCAGACCGCCGACGGCAAACCCCGTCGCCATCGGGATCACTTGGCGCATGGCCTGGACGTCGCGCGCCACCTCGGCCCCAGTGATGGACGGCGTGAACTCGTTCTCCTGCGTCACGGCCCAGACCCCGGCGCCCTGCGCCTCGAGCTGGTTGAGCGCGGCGAGATCGCGCGATGGCGCGTTGTTCGGGTATTCGACGGCGGGCTGGCGCGAAACCATGTACCAGTCCTCCGCCACGTACGCGTCGCCGGGGCCCAGACCCACGCCGAGCGCGTCCATCGGATCCCAGGCGTTCACGGCGGCGCGCATGCCCAAAGCGTGCACCTGCGCGACGGCCCACGCGCGGAGCGCACGCGGAACGCCGTAATTGGCCCCGGCGAGATCGAGGAAGATGCCGCGCACGCCGAGCGCTTTCCATTCGGCGAACTCTTGGGCCAGCTCGGGCATGGGAATGGGGTTCGATCCGTCCGACAGGTTGACGTAACCGTAGAACGAGATGTTTGGACTGGAGGAGACGAGCTGCTCCACCGCTTGCTGATTGGCGTAGCCAGAAGATTCGGAATCTGCACCGAGAACAATGGCTTGGTAGCCTTGGACGTCCGCCGCGGTCTCCGGCGTGACCCAGCCGTAATAGAAGCCCACGGGGACCGGCTGGGCGGAGGCCGCAGCCCATGCAACATAGGGATGCAACAGGAACGAGGCGGTACCCAGGCCGGCGAGATACGTGCGAGCGCGGCGCAGCATGTTCCTTCCTCCCCTTGGCCATCGCGCCGGAATGGCGCAGGCGCAGATGATGAACCACGATGCAGCGAGAAGCATTCGACCGCGTTCTACCCCATTCGACATTCATTTGTGGAATTCGCCGCGCGCGAGGAATCTCCTGCCACTCGTTGACCTGCCTCAACAAAAGGCCAAAACGCCCGCCATCACGGTGACTTCTCCGGGACGAGGTATGCCGGCGAGGAGAACCAGCTCTGCGGGATCCGCGTGCTCGTCCACTGGCTCTTCGGCATCCAGGGCTCGTGGTGCTCGTCGAAATACGCGTCGATCATCTTCCGCGCGATGATGGCTGAAAACTGCGCACCATATCCCCCGCCCGGCGCCATCACGGCGACGGCCACCAAGGGGTGGTTGAGCGGGGCATAACAGATAAACACAGAATTGTCCGTGCGCTTGCCGTTCATCACAATTTGCGCCGTCCCTGTCTTGCCCGCTGCCTCATAGTGTGCCCCAAGGAAGGCGTAGTACGCCGTCCCGGCTGGATTGGACGTGACGCCATGCATGCCCTGCTTGACCAAGTTCCATTCCCACAGCTTGGCCTTCACCACACCCTTCACCTGCGGCTTGTAGGTGAAAATCGGCTTCGCCCCGTTCGTGGGCGTGCCATTCGGCGCGTACACGCGCTCCAACAGGTGCGGTTTCAGCCTGATGCCCTGATCCGCGAGCGTCATCGCGTAGACCGCGAGCTGGATGGGGCTGAACATCTGCGACTGCCCAATGTCCGCGTCGGCAAGGCTGGCGGGCGATCCGTAGTTCACATACTGGCCCGTCTTGCGAATGGAGGCTTCACTCGCCTGCAAATTGTATGGAACCTGGATATTTCCTTTGCGGTAGTCCTCGATGAAGAACTCTCCCGGCACTTCGTACGGCAGATCGATCCCCGTCTTCGTGCCAAGGCCGAAGTCCTCTTCCTCCTGAAAGATCTGATTGATGCCCTTGGCGAAGTCCGTGTCGAGATAATGCTGGTAGGATCCCGCCGAGGGAGGGTACGTCCCGCCGGACGTGTCGCTCGAGCCCAGCCACTTGCCCAAGCGCAGTCCGACTTCGTACATGAACACGTCACTCGACACCGTGAGCGCCTCCACCGGATTGACCCACCCAAACGCCATCCCGCCGTCCTCGTGAATGATCTGCGTTCCCACGTAAATGTAGCCGTTGTCGAGAATGCGCGTCTGCGGATTCACCACGCCCGCGTTCATCGCCGCGATGAGGTTAGCCGGCTTCACCGTCGATCCAGGATAGTTGATGGCCTGAATCGCGTAGTTCATCTGTGCGCCGGACGTCTCGAGGTAGTGCGCATGTTGGACATACGAGCCATTCACGTACCAATTCGGGTCCAGATATGGGTAGCTGGCCATGGCGATCACGCCGCCCGTTCGCACGTTGAGCATCACCGCTGCGACATAGGCGATGTGCTGCCTGGGGGACGAAGCAAGCATTTGCTGAATGATTTCCTGCGTTGCCGCCTGCTCGCGCCCATCCAGCGTGAGCTGGATGTTGTCGCCTCCCACGGGTTTGACCTCTTTCATCACGCCGACTCCTACTCCCGTGCTGTTGATGGCGACGAGGCGATACCCTGGCTTACCCTGAAGCAAGTGTTCGTACTCGTACTCAAGCCCCGTCTCTCCTACCTGCTGATTCTCCAAATAGCCTGGGTACTGCCCCACGTTCTTCGCCGTGATGGCGCCCACGTAGCCGAGCACCTGCCCGGCGAGATCGCCGTATGGATACTGGCGTTCGTAGTCCTGAATGACCTGAATCCCCGGGAGTTCCGCCTCATGTTCCACGACGAACGCCACCTGCGCGTCGCTCACATGCGTGGCCAGGGTCACCTGCAGGGCGGACGCGTTGGACGTCATCTTCTGATACAGGGCGCTCGGAGTGGTTTCGAGAACAGGCGCAAGCAACTGCGCCTCCCGCCGAAGTGTGGCGGTTGGGATCGGGCGAGATCGCACGAGCTCAATCTTGACGACCGGCACATCCCAAGCCAGCACCTGGCCGTTCGCGTCGTAGATCCAGCCGCGCTGAGGCAGAACCGGGATGCGGGCGTAGTGGATGACCTGCTCGCTGGCCCGGTATTCGGCGCCTTGCACGACCTGGACCTCTCCGAGGCGGACAATGAGGGAACTCAGGGCGAGCAAGACGCCCCCGTATAAGACCCCCAGCCGCGCGCGGTGCTGGCGCACAATGTCCGCGCGCCTGACCTGGCGATCCCGTCTCCGACGTCGCATGGCTCTCGCACTCCCTCGGTGTCTTTGAGTCGTTCTTATCGCACGCCTGTAAAATTCGCCTCAAATCGCGCCTGCGCCAGGCCGCCGCCCAAGCGCCTCGCGGACCATGTCTTCATCCGTGCGCTCGAGCCGAAGCGCCCCGATCACCTGAAACGATTCGTGACCGCGCCCGGTGATGAGCACAACATCTCCATCGCTCGCTTCGAGCACTGCTTGCTCGATGGCTTGCGCGCGGTCCAGCACGATGTCACACTGGGCGCCGTAGACCCTCCGCGCCCCGGACAAGATCTCATCGGCGATGCGCGCAGGTTCTTCGGAATACGGATTGTCCGTGGTGATGATGACCTCATCTGCCATAGATGCCGCAATGAACCCCATCTCAGACCGCTTACCCTTATCGCGCTCGCCCCGCCCGCCAAAGACGAGCCACACCCGCCCGCGCGTCCACTGGCGCGCGGTGTTCAGAAGCTGGTACAGCGCATCTGGCGTGTGAGCATAATCCACGACGACTGTCGGACCGCGCTCGGGGCGGATGACATGCATTCGGCCCGGGACACTCGGCAACGTCGAAAGGGCACCTTGGATGGCATCCACCGGCAGACCTAACGCGTGCGCGGCCCCGACAACTGCGAGGAGGTTGTACACGTTGTACACCCCGGGATGCGGAAGAATGCCCTCGAATTCCTCACCGTCCGGAAGCCGAACGGACAACCGAGTGTGCCATCCGTCCGTCTCCACTACGCGCCCCCGGACGTCACCCGAATGCAAACCGTACGTAATGATGGGAGCGGTACAGTTTTCGGCCATGACGTCGGCGTAGGGGTCATCTCGATTCAAAACGGCGCCCAGTTTTTCCGCGGACAGCCCGCTGAAGAGACGGGCCTTTGCAGCCGCATAGTTCTCCATGGAGCCGTGAAAGTCCAAGTGCTCCCTCGTGAGATTCGTGAAGATGGCGAGATCGAAATCCACGTCCGACGTGCGATGCTGAACGATGCCGTGCGACGAAACCTCGATGACCGCATGGGTACATCCCGCGTCGACCATCTCGCGCAACGCGTGGTGAAGCTTGGGCGCCTCCAGCGTCGTCAGTTCCGCCGGCACCGTTCGGAGCCCGGTCTCGTTGCTCACACTGGACAGCATGCCGACGCGCAGGCTTACAGACCGCAACATGTGTGTCAACCAATGGACACACGTCGTCTTGCCGTTCGTCCCTGTGACGCCGACGACCGTGAGACGCCGCGACGGAAAACCGTACGCCCTGTCCGACAGCGCACTCGCGGCCCTCCGCGAGGAAGGCACTTGCACATAGGGAACGCCCGGCGGTATGTCGACCGATGAGGGGTCGTCCTCCCCCACCACGCAGACGGCCCCACGCGCCACCGCCTCGCGGATGAACGCGTGCCCATCCCAGCGCCGGCCGCGAATGGCCACATAGAGGTCCCCCGGCCGTACCTCGCGCGAATCCGTGGCCACGCCTCGAATCCGCCCCTGTTTCCAAAGGTCTTCCCAATGCGTTGTCCCACGCGTCAACGCGACATGCACCTCTCATGACTCGAGCAGGATGGTCTGCGGAGGAAGCATAGGTGTCGTCGTTCAAATTCGGCTTGGAACCTTGGCCTGGCTCGCCAGCCGGATCGACCTCTTCAAAACCGAAGTTGATGTTGATCTCGTATGAAAGACATAGAAGGGCGTGACCTGGTTTCGACACCCGGCTTGGCACGCGATGGCCTCGCCCCATCACGCAGCATGGGAGGAGGATGCGCGATGTTCAGCAACATCGGCTGGTCAGGCGCGCTGCTGATCGTCGTCGCCGCCCTGTTTGTCTTTGGGCCGAAGAAACTCCCCGAACTCGGGCGATCCGTCGGCCACTTCCTGCGCGAATTTCGCACCGCGCTCGGCGATCGCGACGGAGAAGCGTCGGCGACGCCTTCGTCCGCGAAGGGAGCGGCGCCGGACGAGCCTTCCCGCACCTCGAGCGAGCGCCGAGCAATGGAGCAGGCTGCGACGGTCCCCGAATCGCCCGGAGAGCGTGGCGCGCGCCCATGAGCGGCTGGGAAACCCATCTCCGCGCGCTGAGGAGGCTCTTGATTCGAGCAGCCATCGCCTACGCGGTCTTGTTTGCGGCGGCGGTGGCCTGGCTGCCTGTTCTCATCCGCGATGCCATTCGACCCGTGCATCAACTGCACGTTGCCCTTATCGTCACGAGCCTGGACGAGGTCGTCGTGCAAGATCTGAAACTGGCGCTCTCCCTCGCCTTCTTCGCCGCACTGCCCTATTTCACGTACGAGGCGTGGCGATTCGTCGCGCCGGCCTTGACCGCCTCCGAGCGGCGGCTCGTGCGCACGGCGCTGGCGGCGGGGCTCTTGCTGTTTTTAGCAGGCGCCGCGTTCGCCTGGTGGATTGTGGTGCCGCGACTCGTGCGGTACTTGGTCGCCATCGCGGCGTGGTCCCACCTCAGCGTCTACCTGCGCTACGGAAGCTACCTGTCGTTCGTCGGCACCGTGGTGCTGGCGTTTGGCGCCGCGTTTGAGCTGCCCGTCCTTGTCGCTTGCGGCACCGCGATGGGCCTTCTGACGCCGAGCGCGCTGCAGGCGAAGCGCAAGTACGCGTACTTCGCCCTGGTAATCGTCGGCGTCCTCATCAGCCCGCCGGAGCTCATCGCCCATCTCACGGTGACCGTGCCGCTTTTCGCCCTGTACGAGGCGAGCGTCGCCATCGCGTCCGTCATCCAGCGCCGCAAGTCGCGCGAAAAGGCGCAGACCACCGCGCTGTCGGAGGGGTGAGACGATGCCATCCGCGCCGTCCAAGGCCCGGCGCTGGCCGAGGCCCTTACGCTATCTGCATCACTACACCATCGTCTCGTTCGCGCTCCTCGTCGCGAGCGGCCTCGCGCTGTACCTGCCAGCCATCCATCGATTCATGATCCCGTACATTCCGTTGGTCTACCGACTGCACATCCTGCTCGGCCTCGTGTTTGCCGTCACGCTCTTCGTGCCGTTTGTCCGCGTGCTCCCGAAGGGACGGCGAATTTCAAAGTGGGACTGGACCCTCCCCGTCCTGCTCGGCAGCCCCATCGTCGCAACCGGGATGATGCTGTGGTGGGTGTCCGCGTTTCCATCCGGCATGCGCAGCCGCGCGTTCACATGGCACGGCTGGCTCACCGCCTGCCTCGGGACGTGGATCCTCATCCACGCGTTCCTGAAGGTCACCGGCATCCGGCCCCGCTCCCGCCTGTTGTACGAGCGCGTCGACTGGGAGCGGCGGCGGTTCCTCGTGTCGCTCGCCACCGGCGCGCTCGGTGCGCTGGTCCTCACCGTGGTCGATCCGGCCGCCTGGCTTCGCAGCCTGCGAAGCGCGTCAAGAGCCGGATCGTCAGGACCCCCGCCCGGCGTGCAGACCTTCCCGGCGTACTACACGGTGGTCAATGGCTACCCCGAGATCGACGTCGCGCGCTATCGCCTGGTGGTGGACGGCGACGTGGAGCACCCGCTCTCGCTCACGTACGCGGAATTGCGATCGCTTCCGGCCGTGCACGAAACGCAAAACTTCCAGTGCGTCACGGGCTGGAGCGTGCCGAACGTCCGCTGGAAGGGCGTGCACCTGAGCCAGCTCGCCCTGCTCGCCAAGCCGCGTTCCAGCGTGCAGTACGTGCACTTTTACTCCGGCGACGGGGTGTACACGGAGTGCCTGCGACTTGCGGAGGCGTTCGACCCAACCGTGCTTTTGGCGTACGAGATGGACGGCGCGCCTCTCTTGCGTGAACAGGGCTATCCGCTCCGCCTGGTGGTCCCGAAGATGTACGGGTACAAATCCATCAAGTGGGTGGTGCGCGTGAGCTTCTCGGCGGAGCCCATCACGGGCTACTGGGAGCACTTCGGCTATCCCACCGAGGCGTATTTCGGATCTCGCTGAAACCGAAGCGGCGTTGCGCCTCGTATGGACAGGTGAAATGGGCTTGAAGCCCGAAACGAAAGAGGAGGTAGATTTCATGGGTCAGGGGAACTGGAAGCGCGCACTTGGGGCTGCCGCAGCCGTGATGGCGGCGTCGGCCATCGCGGTCTCGCCGGTCTTCGCTGCCGCGAAGGCACCGAAGGCGAGCCACGGAGAGGCGAGCATGAGCCCAGCCGTGGTGATGGCGGGCAAGCTGTACGGCAACATTCCGAACGTGGTGATCCGCGGCGTGCCGGCAGGTAAGGCGCCGTGGGTGGTGGACGGATGGTACCAATTGAAGAGCAACCTGTTCACAGCGAGCGGCAAGTGGCTCATCATTCCGAAGCAGGGCTACATGGAGAACGGCCAACCCGTCCCCGCGAAGATTGGCGGCACCACCAACGGCATTACGGAGGTGGGCGCGGAAATCACCTTCGCCAACGCGGCGCCCATCGTGCTGCCGCCGGTGAAGCTCGACAGCCAGGGCGACTTCTCGTTCCACGACGCCATCCAGTGGCCGAAGGGAGCCGCGCAGCCGGTGGTGCTCATCGGCCCGGAGAAGAACGGCCAACTCCTGGCGTGGTTTGCGGCGTCCGACTTCCTCGCGGATTACGGCCAGGCAACGGGCACCGCACGGATGGACGCGGCGAAGCCCGTGAAGACCACCGTCGCGCACGCCCACACGGCCGGCAGGAAGTGACGCGATCACGCCATCCGCGCCGCCGCGGCACACGCGCCGCGGCGGTGCGCGAGGAGAGAATTGCGTGGTATCTGACGAGGAACTGATGATGCGCGTGGCGGCGGGCGATGCGGACGCGCTCCAAGAACTGTACCAGCGATACGCGCCGCGCGTGACCGCCATCGCGCGCAACATGATACGAGATTCGGATGCGGTCAAAGACGTCGTGCAGGACGTCTTTTTGCGCGTCTGGCGGACGCGATCGTACAATCCCGCGCTGGGGCCGGTCGCCCACTGGCTGGCCGTCGTCACGCGCCACATCGCGGTGGATCAGCTGCGCCGCGCCAAGCCCCACAAGCAGGTCCTCCAGCTCGAGGTGGACCCCCGCGCCCCGTCCGACGCTCCGAGTGACGCTGCACTTCTCCGGGCCGATCTCGCCCGCGCCCTGCGCGCCATCCGGGCGGAGGAGCGCGACGTGCTCGTCCTCGCGTACGTGCACGGCATGACGCTGCGCGAAATCGCCAATCGCCTCCAGATTCCACTCGGGACGGTGAAGACGCGGCTGCACCGAGGGCTTCGGGGGCTTCGACAACAGTTGGCTGAATATCCGGAGGTGGAACCATGAGTCCGTCCCGGCGCCTGTGCCGTTACCTCAGCGCGTACCTGACGGGCGATCTCGACGAGCCCACGCTCGAGGCGTTCGAGCACCACGTGGCCCACTGCAGCGCGTGCCAGCGGGCGCTCGCCGAGGTGATGCCGTCCTGGCAAATGCTCCTCGAGGTCGAACCGGACGAGGCGGATCGCGCGTACGCGGAATCGTG
Organism: Alicyclobacillus acidocaldarius subsp. acidocaldarius Tc-4-1; assembly: GCF_000219875.1. Taxonomy (NCBI): domain Bacteria; kingdom Bacillati; phylum Bacillota; class Bacilli; order Caryophanales; family Alicyclobacillaceae; genus Alicyclobacillus; species Alicyclobacillus acidocaldarius. The sequence continues at coordinate 394,845 of NC_017167.1, read as the reverse complement.
GCAGAAGGACATTCTCTCCCGCGTGCTGGGGCGAGATGTGCCTGCGCGGGCAGGGCGGCGCAGCTGGCGCGTGCGGCCGGAGCGCGTGTACCAGATCTGGGCGTATGCCGCGTCCTTCGCCGCTGCGGCGGCCTCGCTCGCCCTCGCGCTGGTGTGGAAGTCCGCTTCCTCGCCGCAGGGCCCGCCCGCAAATGCCATCGCCAGTGCGGCGAGCACGCCCATCGCCGATGTCGCGATGAAGCCCGTCGCTGGAGAGGCGCGCGGCAGCCTTTACGTGTTCCGCCAAGGAACGTCGCAGCGGCTCGTCCTTGTGGTGGAGGGGCTGAAGCCGGTATCGGCGCCCGGCGCGTACAGCGTGTGGTACGTGCACGGTGACGTGCATCAGCTCGCGGCGACGCTCAGGGTGGATCCGCACGGCGTCGGAATTGCCATGCTCCCGAGCCCGCCGCGGGAAGCGGAGATGGTGGGCATCACGCGGGAGCCGGACGCGAAGGATGTGCGGCCGAAGGGGACGCGCGTGCTCATCGCCAAGCTGCCGAGCAACGCGCTGTGAGGCTTGGCTGCGGGGCTGCCCCCCGCGGTCGTGCCGCTGCGGCTCCCCCGCGTGGCAAGCCGCCGCGCCTTCTCCCGCGTGGTAAGGTACGCCGCCTTGACCTGCCCGATTGAGCCTCCGCGCCTTCCCCCGCGTGCTATACTCGCGGTAGAAAGCGAGGGGGCTATCCTGTGGAACGAATCTTCACCTATCCAGCCATCATCAAAGCCCAGGCGGAGCGCATGGGCGACGCGCCGTACCTCGTCTGGAAGCTCGATGGCGAAGAACCAGCATCCCTCTCCTACCGCGCCTATGCCGACGCGTGCGCCGCGGTGGCGTCGTGGCTCCAGGACGAGGGCATTCGGCCAGGCCATCGCGTCGCGCTCGCGCTTGAGAATTCGCCCGAGATGGTCGTGGCGTACGGGGCCGTCACCTCCATGGGCGCCATCGCCGTGCCCATCAACCCGACGCTGTCCTTGCAGGAGATGGCGTTCATCCTTCAGGACGTCGAAGCAAGCGCCTTCATCGGCCCGCCGGATCGCGCAGAAGCGCTCGCCGCGCACGGCGATGTGGCGAGCGTAGAGCGGTGGCTCACGCCAGATGTGCTGTGGCATCGCGTGGCGTCGGGCGGCGAAGGGGCGCCGCACAATGCGGACGTTCGCCCCGATTCCACGGCCATGATCCTCTACACCTCGGGAACCACGGGCAGGCCGAAAGGCGTCATGCTGAGCCATGAAGGCGTGCTCCGCACCGCGCAGACCGTGTGCGACTACCTCGAGTCGACGGACGGCGAGCGCATCCTGAACCTGCTCCCCATGACGCACTGCTTCTCCATCTGCGTCGAAATTTTGCACGCGCTGCTTGCGGGCGGCACGCTGTTCATCCGATCCGGCACGTTCGCGCCCCGCGCCGTGCTTGGCGAGATCGAGCGGCATCGGGTGACGTTCATCTGCGGCGTGCCGAGCATCTTCATGCTGCTGAACGAGGCCCTGAAGAGGCACCCGGTCGATGTGTCCTCGCTGCGCGTAGGTCTTGTCGGCGGCGCGCCGGTCCCCGTGGAGACCATCCGCGAGTTCGAGGCGCAGACCGGCATCGTCATTGTGGAAGGTTACGGCCAGACCGAGCTGTCCCCGCTCGCGACGCTGCAGCCGCCTCATCCGGACAAGCGCCGGCTGTCGTCCTGCGGCCTGCCGATTCCGGGGACGGAGGTCCGCATCGTCGACGCGGAAGGCCGGGACGTGCCGGTGGGCGAACCCGGCGAGCTTTTGGTGCGCGGATTCAACGTCATGCAGGGGTACTGGCGGCAACCCGAGCGGACGGCCGAGACCATCGAGAAAGACGGCTGGCTGCACACGGGCGACGTGTTCCGCCGGGACGCGGACGGCTATCTGTACGCCGTCGACCGCCTGAAGGACGTGATCATCTACGGGGGGTTCAACATCTATCCGAAAGAGGTGGAGACGGTGCTCTATCGGCACGCGTCGGTGCTGGAAGCGTACGTCGTCGGCGCACCGGACGCGCTGAAGGGCGAGATCCCCGTGGCGTTTGTCCGCATCGACGAATCGGCCGATCCGGCCGCCGTGCAAGCGGAACTCGAGGCGCTCTGCCGCGAGGAGCTCGCGCCGTACAAGCGCCCGCGCCGGTATCACTTTGTGGATGCCTTCCCCAAGACGTCGACCGGCAAGGTGTTGCGGCGGGAGCTCCGGCAGATGGCTGCCGCCATGTGAGCGGAGCGCCGGCCGAAGCCTAAGCCCCCGCCGCCTACTGGCGCAACGGCGAGCCGAGGCGCGTGCGCCGCAAGAGCAGGCTGTTTGACACCACGCTCACTGAGCTTAAGGCCATCGCGGCCCCGGCGATGATGGGGCTCAAAACGCCTAAGGCAGCGAGCGGAATCCCGAGCACGTTGTACACGAGCGCCCAGAACAGGTTCTGCCGGATCTTGCGCATGGTCGCCTTGGCGAGGCGCAGCGCGTCCACCGCGGCCCACACGTCGCCGCGCATCAGCGCCACGTCCGCAACCTCGAGCGCCACATCGGCGCCCGTGCCCATCGCCATGCCCACGTCCGCCGCGGCGAGCGCCGGCGCGTCGTTGATGCCGTCGCCGACCATGGCCACGACGCGCCCGGACTTCCGTAGCGCCTCCACCTTCGCCGCCTTGTCGCCAGGCATGACCTCGGCCATCACGTGCTCAATGCCGAGGCGCGCCGCCACTTCGCGCGCGGTCTCCTCCGCGTCGCCGGTCATCATCCACACGTCCACGCCCATCTCCCGAAGCGCAGCCACCGCCTCGCGCGCGTCCGGCTTCACCTCGTCGGCCATGGCAATGGCACCTATCACCCGATTCCCCTGCGCCACCACCGCGACGGTGCGGCCCGGCCCCGTGAGCTTGCCGCGCACTTCCTCCGGCAGGCCCGGCGCAGCGGAGGACACGAAGCTCGGGCTGCCCACCCGCACGCGCACACCCTCCACCACGCCCTCGATGCCGCGCCCCGGCACGGCCGTCACGTCCTTCGCCGCCGGAATCTCCACGCCGCGCGCCTTCGCCGCCTCGACCACCGCGCGTCCGAGCGGGTGCTCGCTCTGCGCCTCAAGTGCGGCCGCCAACCTCAACACGTCCTCTTCCAGGACGCCCTCGGCTGCCCAGACTTCCGTCACGACGGGCTTCCCCACCGTCAGCGTCCCGGTCTTGTCAAACACGACAGTGTCTACGCGCGCTGCCATCTCCAGGTGCTCGCCGCCCTTCACGAGGATTCCCTGCTCGGCGCCGTGCCCCGTGCCCACCATGATGGCCGTCGGCGTGGCAAGCCCGAGCGAGCACGGGCAGGCAATCACGAGCACTGCAATCGCCGCAAACAGCCCGTGCGACCAGTGCCCCAAGGCGCCCCATACGAGGAACGTGACGAGGGCCACCCCCAGCACGGCCGGGACAAAGACGCCGGAGATGCGATCCGCCAGGCGCTGCACCGGCGCCTTCGATCCTTGAGCGCGCTCCACCAGCCGGATGACCTGGGCCAGCGCCGTGTCCCTCCCCACCTTCGCAACGCGCATCACGAAGGGATTCGCCTGGTTCAGGGACGCGCCCACCACCTCATCGCCCGGGCGCTTGGTCACAGGCAGCGGCTCGCCGGTCAAAAACGACTCGTCGACACTCGTCCATCCTTCCACCACAACGCCGTCCGCAGGCACCCGCTCGCCCGGTTTCACGCGGACGAGATCGCCCACCGCAAGCGCCTCAACCGGCACATCCGCCTCCTCGCCGTCCCGCAGCACGTGCGCCACCTTCGCCCCAATCTTCGCGAGCGACGAGATGGCCGCGCTCGATCTCGCCTTCGCCCGCGCCTCGAGCAGCTTGCCCATGAAGATGAGCGTCACGACCGTGGCGGAGCTATCAAAGTACACGTCCCGGCGCCCCTCCACCGTCAGAACGGCGCTGAACACGTACGCCACCGTGGTGCCGAGCGCCACGAGTACGTCCATGTTGGCCGCGCCGCCGCGCAGCGCGTGGTACGCCCCTTTGTAGAAGCGCCATCCCACGTGGAACTGGACGGGCGTCGCGAGAAGCCAGGCGGCCCAGTTCGGAAGAAACGGGCGCCCGCCCGCGAGCATGACAAACATCTGGACGACGAGCGGCAGCGTGAGCAGGGCGGACAGGGCGAACGTGGCGAGATCGCGCCGATACGCCCGCCGCTTGCGCGCCTCTTCCTCCGCCTCCACCTCGCTCGCAAGCGCCGCGCCGTAGCCCGCCTTCTCCACCGCGCGAATGATATCCTCGACTTCGATCACGCCCGGCACATACGCCACCCGCGCCTTCTCCGACGCAAGGTTGACGCTTACCTCTTTCACCGCGTCCAGGCGCCCGACCACCTTCTCGATCCGCGCCGCGCACGCGGCGCACGTCATGCCGGTGATGCGCAGGTCCACCTCGCGCAGCGGGACCGAGTACCCGGTCTTTTCAATTTTGTCGATCACCTCGGTCCACGGCGTGTTGGAGGTCAGCACCACGCGGGCCCGCTCGGACGCGAGATTCACGTTCGCCTGCTGCACGCCCGGCAGCTTCGCCAGGTTCTTCTCGATCCGCGCCGCACAGGCGGCACACGTCATGCCTTCGATAGGCAACGTCAATTCGCGGGTTTCTGACATGTCCTCACCCCCGCATGTAGACCTAAAATCGCGGCCAGAGAGAAACGGCCGCCAACGCGTCACACTCGCCTTTGCGCGTCTTCGACGTCGCGCGGCAACCGTATACGCAGCACACGAAGTCCTTCCGAAATAACAATACCCCTGTAGGGTATTTGGCGTCAAGGGATCTGGCCACGAGCCGATGTCCTCATGGAAGAGACTGGCACCTCAGCCTATGCGAATCGAGCCCCTGTTTCGCAGGCCACGCTGCACGCCGTTCCATCTGGTTGCGCCGCGCGTAAACAAGCGTTAACTTTAGAATCAGCCCATTGCACGGGCCGATACGTCGCACGCTGGAGCTCTGATCATGCTTTCGCACCGTTTCACGCAGTCCTTACCCAAAGAGACGTACGCGTTTCTCGTCGCGCGACTGTTCAACGCGATGGGGAGCGCTTTCATTTGGCCGCTCACTACCATCTACGTACACAATGTGCTTCACGGCAATTACGCGACCGCAGGCTGGGTGTTGTTCGGCCAGTCGCTCGCGGGCGCCCTTGGCCAATTCGCGGGCGGCGCCATGTATCATCGGCTCGGGCCGATGCGGCTCATCGTCGGGTCGCTGCTTTTGACCGCGCTCGCGCAGTGGAGCCTCATGTTGGCGCATTCACTGCCGCCCTACGCCGCGGCCATCGCGGCGAACAGCTTTCTCATCTCCGCCACCCAGCCTGCGCTGAACGCGTTTGTGGGCAACCGGTGGAAATCGGTCAGCGCGCGGCTCTTCAACACCATGTACGTGATGACGAACATCGGCATCGCCGTCGGCACGGCGCTCGCGGGCGTGATCGCCTCCGTGTCGTTCACGCTCACGTTCTTCCTAAATGGCCTCCTCACGCTGTCGTTTGCGGCGTTCATGTGGCGGTTTCTGCGCAGGCTTGGGACTGAGTCCGAGGATGCCCCCGTCGACGCCATGCCACAAATCAATGCGTCGGCGTGGCAACTCTTTCGAAACTACCGGGTCTATGCACTGCTTGGGGCAGGCATGCTGGCTCTGAGTCTCGCGCTCGCCGCCTGGAACTCCGGCGTGGCGCCGTATCTCAACCAGACCGGACACCGCCCGGACGCGTACAGCGTACTATGGACGGTGAACGGCATGCTGATTCTCGTGGGCCAGCCGGTGATTGGGTGGATCAAGCGCCGCGTGGCCCAGTCCACCGCCCAGCTCGTCTTAAGCAGCGCGCTGTACGCCGCCGCCTTTGCCGGGATGGCCGTCGCGCACCGAGCGTATCCCGCGCTCGTGGCTGGGATGGTGGTGGCGACGTTCGGCGAGATGCTGAACGCCCCCACGGTGCCGGAACTGGTCACGCGCATGACCGGGCCGCATGCGGCGTTTTACCTCGGACTTGTCGGCGCCATCGGCAACGTCGGCAGCCTTCTCGGGCCCGTCCTGTTTGGCCATCTGTTCGATCTCGCCGGCATCTCGCCCATCCTCTGGGTGGCAACAGGGGCAAGTGCGGCGGCCACGGCGGCGTTCGCGGGGTATTCGCGGGTGGTCAGGCGCCTCGGCGACACGCCCGGAGCGCCGAACGGCATGCGCACGCCATCCGCCGATGAAGGGACGCAGTTCACAGGTTGACCCAGAGCACCGACCGCCATCCGCCGGGCCTACCTTCGACAGCCCCAGCCATGCGCGCAACACCCGGTTTCGTCGAGCTCGCATCCGGCCCACCGCATGAGCACGTTGGCTCCTCGGGCATATCGCGCTCGACGCCCCCCTCTCCCTCACGCCCGCTCCAGCCGCACGCGCGTCCCGCGCCCACCGGGCTCCGCGGGTTCGACCACCAGCCGGCGCGGCACGCGCTCGCGGAGTTCCGGCACGTGGCTGATGAGCCCAATGGCCATGCGCTCGTGGCGGAGCCGTTCGAGCGAGGACATAACCACGTCCAGCAGTTCGGGATCCAGCGTGCCGAAGCCCTCGTCCAGGAAGAAAAACTCGAGCGGATGCTGGCCGCGAAGCTGGATGTGCGCGGAGAGCGCCAGCGCGAGGGACAGCGAGGCCACAAACGTCTCCCCGCCCGACAGCGTCGACACGGGGCGCTCGACGCCGCCGAGGTGATCGTCGCGCATCACAAAATCGCCGTTCGGCGCGAGCACGAGGCGGTATCGGCCGTGGGTCAAGGAAGCAAGCCGATCCGACGCCTGCCGCACTACCTGGGCCATCTCCTCGCGCCCCACGAACTGCACAAACGCGTTGGCCCGGAGCACATCGCTAAGCGTCTTCAGCCTGCGTGCTATCTCACGCGCCTGCTCGAGCTGCGCGCTCACCTCCGTGAAGCGGGTGCGCCGGGCTTCGAGGTCCTCCAGTTGTTGCCTGCACGCGCCGACGCGCTGTTGCGCCTCGCCGTGCGCCGCCTCGGCCGCCTGTGCACGGGCCCGGGCCGCGGCAAGCTCTTGCTCGTCCACGCGCCTGCCTGCGAGTTGGCGCTCGAGATCGGTCAATCGCTGTCTCACCGCCTGGACCGCGTCCCGGTACTGCTCCATCTCCGCCTCCAGCGCGTCCGCTTCACGCGCGTCGAGCAGCGCGTCCCGCACGTCACCCGGCGTGGCAAAGTCGGACTCGGCGAGCGCCGAATCCATGGCCTCTCGCGCGCGGGTCTCCGACCGAAGGGCGGCTTGCAGCGCCGCCTCGGCTTGCGCCGCCTCTGTTCGAGCCTTGTCGTGCGCCACGTCGGCCTCCTGCCTCGAGCGAACAGCCTCGGCCAGTGCGCGCCTCAGGGCTTCGAGCGCCGCTTCCACGTCTGCGCGAGCCTCCGCCACCGGCCGCCCGCCGGTCATCTCATGAAGCCTGCGCCTGTCGCTCTCCTCGGCTGAACGAAGCTGCGCAACCTGAATCTCCACCTCGTGCGCTAGGCGCTCCGCCTCAAGTTTCTCCCGCTCCGCCTCTTGCAGGCGGGCGTTGACCTGTGCGAGATCCGCCGCCAGCCGCTGGCGCAGCGCATCCGCCTCCGCAGCCTGGCGATCGTCGTCCTCCAGGTGGCGCAGCCGCTCCTCGACCGCCTGGGCGAGCGCCTCGCCCTCGAACCCGTCGCCAAACGACACCGCTTCAGCGGCCCGGCACAATGCCTCCGCCGACGCCCGCACCTGCTCCTCCGCCAGATCCGCGCTCGCGCGCTGGCGCTCCCACTCGACCTTCGCTGCCTTCAGGCGCTCCTCCGCTGCCAAGACCTCCCCGGAGGCGCGCTGCAGGCGCTCGGTGAGGACCGCCCACTGATCCGCCAGTTCCTTCGCCCGACCTTCCCACGCCGCCCACGCCTCTTCTCCCGCCGCAATCTCGTCCGCCGCGCGGCGCAGATGCGGTCGAAAGCCGTCCGCCGATTCGGGCACGTCAGCCCCCGCCGCGCCCGGCGCCTCGGGCCACAGTTCCGCGAGCGCCGTGAGCCTGCGCGAACGTTCTTCCTCCGCACGCGCCAGGTCGCGCTCTGCCACTTCCGCCTGCGCAAACGCCGCCTGATACTGTCGCTCCGCATCTCGAAGCGCGTCCTCCGCTTCGCGCCACGCGGATTCCGCGCCGGCCAGGGCGAGATCGTCCGCGTCGGTCCATGGCTCCGCTTCGTCCACCGCGCCGGCAGCCGGGTTTGGGTGATGCGTCGAACCACACACCGGACACGGCTGCCCCTCCACGAGTTCACGCGCCAAGGCCGCGAGAAGCTCGCGCTCCCGCGCAGCCCACCGCGCATCCCACTCGGACCGCAGCCGCTCCATGGCCTCCCGAGCCGCCTCAGCCGCGTTCGCGCGCGCGTTCCGGACCTCCTCCGCCTGTGTCCGCGCGCGCTCCACCGTCTCCCGCCGTTTTCGGGCCGCGGCGACGGCCTGCTCCGCCTGCGCGAGCTCGTGCACGCGCTCCTCCGCGCGCAGAAGCCAGGCGCGCAGATGGGCGATCCCGTCGCGCGACACCGGGGGTTTCGAGCCTTCGTGCGCCGCCTTGGCCGCCTCGAGCGCCTGCGCCTCGTCGAGCAGGGCGCTTCTCGCCTCCTGCGCGGCGCGGTACGCCCGTTCCGCGGCCTCCACCTCCGCTCGCCGCACGTCGAGGCGCTTCGCTTCCTGCGCCCGGGCAAGGGCTGCGGCCTTCCAATCGTCGCGCGCGCGGCGGAGGCGGTCCAGGGCGGATCTCACCTCTGGCGGCACATGGTGCGCCCGGAACGCGCGTTCAGCCTCTTCGATTCCATCCCGAAGTGCCTGCGCCTCCGCCTCCAACTGGGCGCACGTCTCCTGCGCAGCCGCCAAGCGCGCCCGCTGCGCCTGGAGTTCTGCCTCTGCCTCCGCCGCAGCACGCGCCTTGTCCTGCCATGCGCGCTCGAGCGCCTCCGCCTCCCGGAGAAGGGCCTGTTGCGCGAGAAGCGCGGGCTCCTCGGCTTCTCGCCTGGCCGCGGCCTCCCGCTCCGATCGCGCGGCGTCATCCACCCGCGCCTCGGCCTCTTGGAGCGCAGCACTGGCAGACTGCGCGCCCGCCTCGGCGGCTCGCACCCCTTCCGCCGCCTCTTCCCACGCCTTCACCAAGGGCATCAGGACGGACGCGCGGCGATGGCGCAAAAGCTTCTCCTCCACGCTCGCCATCTCGTCCGCCCGCTCGCGCAGCCGATCCGCCTCGGCCTCCGCTTGTCTACGCTCCGCATCCAGCTCGGCCACGCGTTCGAGATCTCGCAGGTGCGCCTCCGCGTCTCGCCGCGCCGCTTCGGCCGACCGAAGGGCCGAGGTGGCCTCCTGAAGCGCGGTCTGCGCCCGCGCCAGCGCCTCCTCGGATGCATCTCCCACCTCGGCAAGGGCCGCTTCGAGCTGGCCGACCTCCTGGTTGCCCTCCGCCAACCGCTGCGACACCTTGTCCGCCAACTTCTTGCCGTACCGCTCGAGGCCGAACAGCCGCTCCAGCATCATGCCGCGCTCCGCGCCGGACAGGCGGAGAAATTCGGCGAACTGCCCCTGGGGCAGAACGACGGCGCGGGTGAAGTCCTTGTCCGTGAGCCCGAGGATGCGCTGAATGGCGGCGTCCACCTCTCTCGCGCCCTCCGCCACCATGACGAGCCCCGGCGCACCGCTTTCCGGGTTTTCCAGCTCGAGCAGACGACTCGCGGCCGTCGTCACCGAAAGCGCGGTGTTTCCGCGCTTGAACGCTCGCTCGACGCGATACCGCCTGCGCCTCTCCCCGGTGCCAATCTCGAACTCAAACACAATTTCCATCCGCGCCTCGAGCGGATTCACCGTTCCCTGCGTGTTGTGAGACGCCCGCGTGGCACTCCCGAAGAGCGCCAGGGTGATGGCGTCGAGAATGGTCGACTTCCCGCTTCCCGTCGGCCCAAAGATGCCGAACAGGCCGTGTTCGGTCAGCGCCTGAAAGTCAATCTCCTGCCGCTCCCGGTAGCTCCGGAGCCCCTGGATGACAAGACGAATGGGCTTCATGCGCCCACCTCCTCGCTGGCGTCGGCGGATTCCGTCGAGCCCTCGGCTTCGTCCACATCCACGTCCCGGACGAGCTCGAGGAACAGCTCGACCAGCGCATCGTCCGGCGGCACGCCGACCTTCTCTTCGAAGAAGCGGCGGAAGAGCGCCTCCGGCGAGGCGGACCTCGACGTCTGCACGTCCTGTGATTCGGCGGCCTCTTGCAACGGCAGGACGGGCCGGATGTGGACGATGTGAGGCGCAGCACCGCGCAGGTCCTGGATGTCGCGCAGCGCCAGCTCAGTGTCCACGCGCACCTCGAGATCGATCCACGCATCCGCATCCCGCCCCTCGCCGAGCCAGGCGTGCACCTCGGCGAGGCTCGACGCACGCCAGCGCACGAGCGGCCGCCCCGAAGCGAGCGGAATCTCCCGCCACCGCGCGTGCTCACCCGGCTCCACCTCCACAAGCGTCACCGATTTCTGCTGCCCCGCCTCGGAAAAGCTGTACGCGATGGGCGATCCGGCGTAGCGAATGGGCACCCCGCCAGGGCCCTCCATCTCCTGCGGGCGGTGCAGGTGGCCGAGCGCGACGTATTGCGCGCTCGCGGGGAACGCGGACGGATCGACCGCATACGCGCCGCCCACCTGAATTTGAATCTCCGAGTCGCTCTCTATGCCGCCTGCGACGTAGACGTGGCTCGCGAGCAAATTCACGGTATCTGGGCGGAAGTGGCGGGCGAGATCGGCAAACCAGTCGGCGAGGCGCTGGCTGTAGCTGCGCCGCATCTCGCGCTCCTCGAGGGAGTCGAAGAGGACCTCGCCGAGCCGCGACTCGGAGGGGTAAGGCACCGCGGCAATGCGGGCCCTGTGCGGGCACGACGGGACGGCCAGTTCGACGGCGCCCACGCCGCCCCACGGCCGCCACACGGCATCCCGGCGCGCTTCTGTCGGGCGGATCTCGTCCTTCGGCAAGCCGACGAGCACAATGCCGAGGGAATCCGCCAGCCAGCGCGGGGCGCGGATGCGGTCGGCGTGATCGTGATTGCCAGCGATGATCACCACGCCGCGGCGCCCGCCCGCAGCCAGCCTGTGGAGCGCATGGTAGAACATCTCCTCCGCCTCTGCGCTGGGATTCACGGTCTGATACACGTCCCCCGCCATGAGGACGAGATCCACCGATTCGTCGTCACAGATGGCGGCGAGTTCCTCGATGAACTTCCACTGTTCGGGCGCGCGATCCCGCCCTTCAAGCGTCTTGCCGAAATGCCAGTCCGCAGTATGGAGGATGCGCATGGGGAGACCTTCTTTCCGAACGAAGTGCGGCCTTGCACGGCCGTTGCAAACACATGTTCGATTCGACGGAGAACATCGGATTTCCTGCCGGACCCGTCAACCGATTTTGTGCTAGTGACGAGATCGCAAAAATGCCTCCACCTCACTGCGCGCGGGGATGCTGTCGGCCGCGCCCATGCGTGACACACAGAGCGATGCGGCGGCCGTGGCGTAGCGCAGGGCCTCGCGGACATCCTCGCCGCCGTCCCACGCGGCCACAAAGGCGCCGAGCCACGTGTCCCCCGCGGCCGTGGTGTCGCGAACCTCAACCTGCCACGCAGGGAAGTGGACGATGCCGCGGGCCGATGCCGCCACGACGCCCTTTGGGCCGAGCGTCACGATGGCGAGCCCCGCCCCTCGCGCCAGCATGGCCTCCGCCGCCTCTGCTGCCGCGCGCCCGTCGGACACCTCGCGCCCCGTCACCCGGGCAGCCTCCACCTCGTTCATCGCGATCACGTCGCCACCGCGAAGCACACCAGCCGGCACCTCCGACGGCGGTGCCACGTTCCACACCACGCGCCACCCGCGCAGGTGTGCCGCACGAATGGCAGCCATCACGGCGTCCCGCGGAATCTCGTTCTGCAGCATCACGGCCGTCTCGCGCGGCTCCTCCGTCGCGAGCAAGGCGCGCTCCACGGATTCCGGCGAGAGGGCCGCGTTGGCGCCCGGAATCACCACGATGCGGTTTTGCCCGCTCGGCTCCAGGAAGATGATCGCCGTGCCGCTCGGCCCCGGCACCTCTGCGACGCCTGAGACGTCGACGCCTGCACGGGCCAGCGAATCCTTGAGCATCGGCGCGAATGCGTCTGTCCCCACAGTTCCTATGATGCGCACGCGCACGCCCTGCCTCGCCGCGGCAATGGCCTGATTCGCGCCCTTGCCCCCCACCTGATACCGCGCCGATTCCGCCAGCACCGTCGCACCAGGCCCCGGCATCTCTTGCACCCGTGCGACGAGATCCACGTTGATGCTGCCGATCACGACCGCGTCCACGCCGCCACCTCCGCTTTCAAGGCAAATTTGAGGTTCTTGTCCTAGCTTCGATGGATACAGAGGAACATCTTTCACGTGATCACAAGGGGGTATGTCGATGAAAAGCACACGTTGGACCCGCCGGCTCGCTGCAGTCGCCACGGCCGGCACCGTCCTGGCCGCAGCCAGCCCCATCGCACTCGCCGCGCCCAGGGGACTTCACCTCGGCCATCCGGCTGCCGTCAGCCGCGGCCTGCATGAGAGCATCACGCTGACGGATGTGGAAGCGAATGCCTCCGCAGTCAACGCGCTGTATCAACAGTATGAATCGTTGGTTCAGGCAAGCGGCTCGTCCACGCAGCCTGCCGCCGTCCAAAAGCTCATCTCGGAGTTGCAGTCGGACCTCACGGCGCTTCAGAACGCCACCTCAAGCGAATCTGCGCGCCAGACGATGAACCAAATTCTCAAGCAGGTCGCCCAGGCCGAGGCGGCGCTGCGCGACACGCACGCCCTCGCCGCCCTCGAGCAGCAAATCTCAAAGGAGTACAGCCAGTTCACGCAGGAGTTGAACCAGGTCACGTCCGAAAGCAACGTGCCGACCGGGCAACTGCGCCAGCTCTGGAACCTCGAGAATCTGCTCATGGCAAAGTTGCGCGAGGCCATCCGCGCGCTTGGCGCAACGCCGACAACCACACAGACCTCAACGGGCTCGAGTACGTCCAGCACCAGCTCGAACTCGACGAGCAGCGGCGCTACCACCACGTCCAACAGTACGTCGAACACGTCAGGCGAAGCCAACACCACATCAACAACTTGAGGATCAACAAGATGCGCCGGGCAACGCAAGGGAGATTGCCCGGCGTTTTTTCGCGTCGTGATGCGACGCTCGTCATTCGAAGCGCAGCGCATCAATCGGTTTGAGGCTCGCCGCTTTTCGGGCCGGATAAACACCGAAGATGAGACCAACCGCGAGCGAAAAGCCGAGTGACGCGAGTGCCGCCACTGGAGAGAACAGATCTCCGTCCCCCGTTACCATGGACATGACCCAGGTCCCTGCGCCGGCTAAAATGAGCCCTGAGCATGCGCCAGCAACGCTCAACATGGTGGCCTCCGTTAAGAACTGGGCTGAAATGATGCGGCGCGTAGCGCCTATCGCCTTGCGAATGCCGATCTCGCGTGTGCGTTCCGTCACCGATACCAACATAATGTTCATGATCCCAATACCGCCCACAAGAAGCGAAATCGCAGAAATGCCATCCAAGAGTAGCGTCAAAATGCGAGAAACGCCGCTTAACGCGTTGAGAATGGTCGCCTGATTCACAATCTGGAAGTCGTCGGATTGACTGGGAGCCAACTGATGCATCGCCCTGAGCGTCGATTCAATCTCCAACTGCGCGCGGTCCATAACATCTGGTGATTTCGCCGCCACGAGGATCTCATTCACCGTGTTGCCACTTGCGAATAGGTTCATAGCCGTCGTGTATGGAATGGCGATGGCGTCGTCTTGGTTCGAAAATCCACTCGCGCCCTGGCTGGCTGCTACGCCCACAACAGTGAACGGAATTCCGCCGATTGAGATGGTTTGTCCGACAGGATTGACGGCCGTGCCCGAAAAGAGGCTCTGGTATGCCTGGCTCCCCAACACGGCCACATCCGACGCGTCCTGTACTTCTGAGGGGAGAAAGTAGCGCCCCTTGGCCATCGTGACGTTGCGGATGGACGGATAATCCGCACTCGTGCCTTCAATGGACGTGTTTAGGTTGTTACCACCGCAGATCACCTGTTCATTCGCCGTCACCAACGGCGATACATAGGCCACATCTGGGTCCTGCGCTAGAATAGCCTGCGCGTCTGCCACGGTAAGCGTTGACACGGCTCCAAACTCGCGACTGACACCACCCACGGTGACGGATCCCGGTAGCACAGTCAATATGTTTGAGCCAAGGCTCTCCACCTGTTTGGTCACGCCCGCTTTCGCGCTGAGACCAATCGCAGAACTAAGGATGACCGCCATGACACCGATGATGATGCCGAGCATCGTCAGGAATGAACGCATCTTATTCGCTTGGATGCTTCTCCATGCCACGCGCACGATCTCGACGAACATCAGCGCTCCCCCTCGTAGGCCGCAGCGGTATCTGACTCAACGCGACCGTCACGAAATCGGATCACCCGTTCCGCGTGGCGGCCGACCTCGGCGTCGTGCGTGACCAAAATGATGGTGTTGCCCTGTCCGTGCAACTCGTGAAGAAGCGCAAGGATGTCCTCGGTCGTTTTACTGTCCAAGGCCCCCGTTGGCTCGTCTCCAAGAATGATGTTCGGCTGATTGACGAGCGCCCGAGCAATGGCGACGCGTTGCTGCTGTCCTCCTGAAAGTTCATTCGGGCGATTGTATGCGCGCTCCTTCAGGCCGACCTGCTCCAACGCCGCCATCGCTCGCTCCCGCCGTTCTCGAGGCGGGATCCCCATGTACAACATCGGAAGTTCGACGTTTTCGAGAGCGGTCGTGCGAGGCAGAAGATTAAAATTTTGAAAGATGAAACCGATCTTCTGATTCCTCACCGCGGCAAGTTCATCCTCCGACAGCGTCGACACCTCAACGCCGTCCAGAACGTACGTGCCACTCGTGGGAACGTCCAGACAGCCCATGACGTTCATCATCGTCGATTTGCCCGATCCCGACGGCCCCATGATGGCGACAAACTCGCCTGGCCAGATGTCCAGCGTGACGTCATTGAGTGCCCGAATAACTTGATCTCCGATGAAGTATTCCTTCACAATGTTTTGCATGTGCACCAGGGGCTGATGTTTACTTGAGAGGCTCATCCTTGACGGCCTCCCCGGGCAGCGCCACCAGCAAAACCTCCGCCGAGTCCCGCCCCGAACCGGAACGGAGATGTAGACGACTCGCTCTGCACGAGGGCGCTTGCCGTGGATTCAGGCAACGTCAGGAGAATCTTTTCACCGGCTTGCAGTCCAGCGACGATTTGCACCAAGTTGTTGCCCATCACGCCCACCTGAACAGGTTGAAAATAGGTGCCTTTTGGCGCAAAACTGCCCGTCCGAAATCCTCCATGCCCAGAGGACGAGAAGCCGCCCTGCCCACCGCTCGCGTTTCCGCTTCCATTCCCGGGACCATTGTATGTCCCATTGCCGATCCCGTTGCCAGACTGACGAAATGAGGCTTGATTGCCTCCCGAGAAGGCACTACCAACAGGACGCGTTCCCACGACAAACACACCTTCTACGGATCCCAACTGGTGCAGGGCAATAGCCGGAACTGCCAGCACATGTTGAAGCGTTGACGTCACGATGTCGGCACTCGCTGTCATACCCGGCTTCAAAAGCCCTCCGGCATTGTCCACACTTGCGACCACTTCATATTGCGTGACGTCATTCGTTGTGGTTGGTGTTGGATATACTTGCACGACGGTGCCCGAAAACGTCCTATTGGGATAAGCGTCGACGGTGAACGTCACGGAATCCCCGGCCTTTACCTGGCCGATTTGCGACTCGTTGACTTCAAGATCCACCTGGAGGTCAGAAGGGTTCAGATCTTCGAGTTGAATAAAGCCCGTTGTTCCCGAACCTCCGCTGGATGCGCTGGACGCCGAAGCCCCTTGCGACGGCAACTCGCCGACCTGGCCATTGACTGCAGTGACCACGCCGGCGATGGGCGCGCGCAGCACGGTCTCCGATTCCGACAGTTCGGCCGACTGGAGATTGGCCTCGGCAGTTGCGAGTTGCCCCCGCGCATTGGTCACCGCAGCCTCGTCAGACGCGATGGTCGATGGCGTTGCGGGCTGTTGATCATTTTGCAATTGAAGCTCGGCAGTTCGAAGTTGTTCTTCCGCCTGCGTCACATTGTTCTTGGCCTGTTGGAGCGCCTGCTCAGCGCTCGTACGGTCGTTGTACGCTTGCTCGGCGGCTTGGAGGGCTTGTTCGTCCTGCAGCACAGTGTCTTGTGCCTTCTGTTCATTGAGCTTAGCCTGTTGTTCGTCGTTTTGCAGTACGATCTCCTCGTTCCGAAGTTGTTGCTCATCGCTTTGGATGCTCTGTTCGTCCTTGGAAACGGTCTGCTGGTTATTTAATTGCGTTTGCTGCAACTCTGCCTGGTCCTTTGAGATGTTGAGTTGCACCTGCTGGATGGCATCCTCGTCCTGATTTACCTTCTCCTGATCTTGGGTCACTTGATTCTGCGCGTTTTGTATGGACTGATACGCGTTGTTCAGATTGTCGTAAATCTGTTGAGCGTTGTTGACGGCACTTTGATAGGGGTTCGATCCCGCATAACCCCGCTGCGCCCAACTGTCGTAAAAGCTCAATTCCTGCTGATACTGCTCATATGCTTGCTCCACTTGCTGTTGGGTAACGTTCGGGTTCTCCTGTTCCACGACCTGCAGGTTATTCTCGTCCTTCTGGAGCTGTTGCTCATCTTGTTGCAGTTGTTGTTGATCAGCCTGGAGTGTATCTTCGTCCGATTGGAGTGCCTGTTGGGCGAGCGTCTGTGAATTCGACGCAGATTGTTGATCGCTCTGCAACTGCTGCTCGGCGTTTTTGATCGCAGCCTGATCGGCTGCAATTTGCTGCTCATCCAACTGGACCGCATCGGACGCGGCGGTTTCTTGTTGCTTGGCCTCCATCAGGTTCAGTTCGGCCTGTTGAACAGCCTGTTCTTGCGACGAACGATCGTTATACGCCTGCAGCGCCAGCTGATACGCCTGCTTTGCCTGCTGGACGGCGGTTTCATCATCGGCAACGGCGTTCTTATCGAGCGCAATCGTTTGCGGAGTAGCCCCGGTCTTGTCCTGAGCGAGTTTCGCCTCTGCAGACATCAACTGTGCTTTTGCTTCGGTCACACCCGCTTCGGCCTGCTGTAACTGCACTTGCTCCGATGAATCGTCCAATTTGGCAAGCACCTGTCCAGCCTGCACGCGCTGTCCAACTTTCACATAGATGGCACTGACCGGAGCATTGGATAACAGGAAACCGAGATTGTACGTCGAAGGCGACGCGACTGTCCCGGACGTGCTCACTGTCTCTGTAATGTTACGGTACGCCACTGTGTACTCCGTGCCGGCATACACCGTACTTCCTGACTTCGTCAGGCTCAACCCGACAGGGATCCCGACACCTAAAACGACCACGACAGCGGCGCCGGTCAAGATCCACTTCCTCCGGGACCTTCCACCGCAGCGAACTCGAACTCTTGGATTTGATTCAGGCTCGATGGCCATCACGACTTCACCCCACACACGTCTCGCTAGAATGCGGCAAATGCGCCGCTGCTCTAGCTCTCGAAACATAATGTAGGGCTATTGGATTGAAAGCGTATTGAATTGCGGCCTTTGCAGCGAGAGCTCTGAAAAAGTCATTGTTCATTGGGCGATTTCACGGTATTCTTATATGTGTATAACACATCGGATAGGTGGTGATCCCTTTGTCTAAAAGAAGCATCCTCGTCCTACATCGAAATCGTCAACAGCAACACTTGCTCGCTCATCTCGATGGAGCGATCGCTGGCTCACTTGTCGAAACCTACCGCACTTGTGGCAAACCCAATTGCATCTGCCATTCCGGGCAAAAACACGGGCCGTACTACCTGCTGACGTGGTCGGAGAATGGCCGGACGCGTACCTGCCACGTCCCCGCCGACAAAGTGGATGCCGTACGCACTGGGGTTGAGCGTTTTCGCGCCGCGCGAGAGGCGCTACAGAAACTGGGCGAGTACAATCGCCGTCTGATGCTGGAGGACTGATCCTCATGCTACACGCGCTTCCCGGATTCACGTTCGCTATGGGATGACTGGTTGATTCGAAAGCTGTTGCCGGAGAATCACATTCTTCTTGCCATTGACCAACATATCGACTTTTCTTTCGTGGAAGAAGAAACCCGCGATCTGTATAGTCTCCATCATGGCCGTCCCGCCTATGCGCCTGAACAGCTCCTGCGTGTGCTGTTTCTCGCGTACTTCTACAACCTGTCAGACGTACGGGTTGCAGAGGAGCTGCGGTACAACCTGTTGTATCGTGCCTTTGCCCACTTTTCTCTGGATGACGATACCCCCTGACGACTCCACCCTGGTCGTGTTCCGCCGCCGACTGGGACCTGAACGATGCGCCCGGCTATTGGACCGCATCGTGGAACAGGCCCGCCAAAAGGGGCTTCTTGAAGGGAAACGGCAGTGTGTGGATGCCACGGTGATTTCGGCGAATGCAGCCGTACAAAACCGGAAGGAGTTACTCCGTGCTGCACGGCGGCGTCTGTTCCGTGCTTGGGAGCGCATAGATGCCAAGACCGCTGCGGAGACGGCGAACCAGCTACAAGAAGAGTACACGAATGCATCCGAGCCGGACCTGGCCAAAGAGGAGAAGTTGACCCAACACTTGCTCGACGCGGTTGATGCTGCGGGCCATACTGGTGTTAAGTCAAGTTTGTGGACACCCCAAAACCGAGAATTGTTATTCAATGTGCACGGATCGGCGTCGATGTCGACAGTCGGCTCGCATGTCGTTTCTCCTCGGTTATGGCCATGACGGGAAGGTGTTCTGGCACCTTCCCACTTGGCCGCACCTTCTGATCGCCGGGAGCACGGGAAGCGGTAAGTCGACGCTCATTCGGCAGATCATGACGCAGGCCCTTGAAGGTGGCTGGCTTGTCTACCTGGTCGATCCCAAGGGCGTGGACTATCTGGGACTTCTTCCGCGGCTCGCCGAGCCCATGAAGGAGTTCCCGCAAGACGCGCTGCCACTGCTCGAAACACTCTGGGCCAAACACCGCGAACGGCTGACGAAACTCAAGGAGGCGGGCGTCTCCTCACTGCGGGAAGCGCACCAACAAGGGCTGCTGCTTGAGGAGAAGCCGATCCTTCTCGTCGTGGACGAGCTTTCGATCTTTTCGTCCAACACCGGCGGCAAGGACGAGAAGGAGGTTCGCGTTCGCGCTCACACGTATCTCGAACGTTTCGCCTTGGCGTCGCGCGCGACGGGAATTGCGCTCTTGCTCTCGGCGCAATATCCGACGGCGGAGATCCTCGGTTCCCAGATCCGCCAACAGGTTTGGCGCATCTGCGGACGCGTGGATGACGAGGTCGCATCCAGGACCATTCTCGGTGTGTCCGGCGCAGAGAAACTCCCGCCAGACAAACCGGGGCGGTTTCTGTACGTCGAGCATGGCGAACTGAAGGAATTCCAAGTCATGCGGTACTGAATGGGAGCGAATGGGAGCGACCTCTGCGGAACGTTCCGCGAGGCCGCTTTCATCTAGATCTCTCCTCCATCTTTTGGCACCCAAGCGGAGACCGGACATGACGTGCGCAAGTGGAGCATGAGCGTTTCTTCTAAACTTCTCAAGATGCGTTCCAACGATGCGTAATCCGATCCATCTCGTGTACATTGTTGAACGATGAGCGCGAACGCTTGCTCCACGCGCGTCATCTCCGCTCGTCCTTGTTCGGTGATGCCGATATGCACGACACGCCGATCGCTCTGGTCTTCGCTTCGCTGGATCCAACCCCTCTTCTCCAGCCGTGAGAGCATAATGGTCACGGCGCTCGGCGTGACACCCAAATGATCGGCAAGGTCCATGGTTCGCGTCGCGATCTTGCGCCGGACCAAATCCATGAGCACATATTGCCCTGGCGTGAGCGAACGAAAGGGCTGCAAAAAGGCGGAATGCACCAAGAGATACGTGGTTACCGCTAGCGTGCGCGCGAGCGGTTCCACGAACCTCTCCTCATGTTCCCGATCGAAGTCCGCGATCTGACTTGATTCAGTTCTCGTCTTCTTGCCCATTTCGCCCAACGATGAATGCTCCTTCGCCAAGAACGATCCGGTCCCCAGACTGAAGGTTCCCGCTCACCACGTCTTGATAGCCGTTCACAGGCGTATAGGAGACCGGGATAAATTCAACATG
This sequence comes from Alicyclobacillus acidocaldarius subsp. acidocaldarius Tc-4-1, assembly GCF_000219875.1. NCBI lineage: Bacteria > Bacillati > Bacillota > Bacilli > Caryophanales > Alicyclobacillaceae > Alicyclobacillus > Alicyclobacillus acidocaldarius. The sequence goes on along the minus strand of NC_017167.1, from coordinate 374,544 downwards.
CGGCGGCAACCCGGCTTGAGCCGAACCCTTCGCATGCGGTTCGTACACAAAGACGCCTTCTTGGCCATTCCACGACTGGATCGCAATGTTCGGGATGATAAACTGGGACTTCAATTGCCCCAGATTGACCGTCACTTGTCCCGTCATGCCGTTTTTCAGATTCGCCGGTGGCTGATTGACAATGGCCTCCACTTCGTAGCTGTCCCCGTTGTTTTGGATAGGCGTGGGGTCCACCCGGAAGATCGTGGCATGAAACGTAGACGAAAGCCCCGGCACGGTCATGGTGACCTGCTGCCCTACGTGCACTTCGCTCAATTGATCCACAGAGACCGGGAAGACCACCTCATACACCTGGGTGTCGATGACAAACGCCGTTTGCCCGGGTTGCACCGTGTCGCCCACCTCGATGTCTTTCGCCGCGATCACGCCACTGACAGGCGCACGAAGGGTCATGTAGCTCTCATTGAGCTCGGCTTGTTGCAACTGTGCTTGGGCTGCTTGTTCTTGAGCCAAAGCCGCCTGCAGCTGAGCTTGCGCTGCGTCTTGAGATCCTAACGCTTCTTGCAGTCCGCCTTGAGCCGATTGTAACCCAGCAATCTCCGCTTGGAGTTTCGAATTGGCGGCCTGGACACCCGCCTGCGCATTTTGCACACCCGCATTGGCCGTCTGAATCCCAGCTTGGGCCGACTGCAGGGAGCCTTGGTCAGGCGGCTGAACCACTTCTTGATACTGCGCCTTCGCCGTCGCCAGGTTCGCTTTTGCGGCGTTCAACTGCGCAAGCGCCTGGTCCACCGCCGTTTGCTCAGCCGTCCGGTCATTGTACGCCTGCTCAGCCGCTTGAAGTGCACTCTGCGCCGCTTGATATTGCGCTTGGGCGTTGGCGACCGCCGTTTGCGCCGTCTGAAGCTGAGACTGGGCTTGGGCTAATTGAGCTTGCGCTGCGCTGTAGGCTTGTTTCGCGTTTTGCAGCTCTTCGTATCCTTGCTCAAGTCCCTGATAGATGGCCTCGTAGCTTTGCACTTCCTCCGCATACGGATTGTTGGCCGTCCCGAATTGCTGTTGATACGCGTTGTAATTCGACAAAGCGTTTTGGTAGTTCTGGTAGGCTTGCTGCACCTGTTGCTCGGTGATGGAGCCGTCCTTCTGCTCCGCGTTATTCAGTTGCGTTTGCGCGATCTGCAAGTTCTGCTCAGCGGTCTGTTCCGCTTGCTGTGCAGCGGCAATGTTCGCTTGCTGGTTCTGCTCGGCGGTCTGCAGGGCGACTTTGGCCTGGTTATACGCGTTTTGCGCGGCGACCAGCTGCTGATACGCCTGTGTGCGATCATTGTACGCTGCAAGCGCGTCCTCATACTCTTTTTGGGCGCTTTCCACCGCGACTTCGGCGGCTTGGACATTTTGCTCCGCGACTGCTTTTTCCGCCGCTGTCGGGCCCTCGGTCACTTTGGTGAGACCCGCCTTGGCTTGGTTCAATTGGCCTTCGGCTTCATTGACACCCGCTTGCGCTTGCGTGACGCCCGCTTGCGCCGCGTTCACGCCCGCCTTCGCTTGACTCACATTCCCCTGCGCCGTGAGCAACCCGCCACCCGCTTCCACCATAGAAGCTCGGGCTTCCGCGACTGCGGCGACCGCCTGTTCGTAGGTGGCCCGGGCCTGATCCACGGCGAGTTTGGTACTTGAGTCATCCAATTGCGCAAGGATTTGCCCGGCCTTAACATGTTGCCCGACCTGGACGTCGATTTGCGATACGCGCCCGCCTGGTCCCTGAAAGCTCGCCTGCACCTCGGTCTTGCTCTCAATGGTTCCTTGTGTCACGAGCGTCGGCGAAGCGCTAGCTGGACGGAGGGTGTACAGATCGTTTGTCGGCAACATGGTCGCGGCCTCCGACGCGCGCGCACTGAGAACGCCGATCGTAGTCCCGAGAACTACGACCACCGCGGCGGCCACACCCGCCACGACCTTCGCATTGGGCCTTCTCCCCCCCGGAATTTCTTCTCGAATCGGCGGTTGAGTGCTCATCATGGGAACCTCCCTTACCGTTCAAATGTTCAGCTTAGTCCATCGCGGGCGATACCCGCGGATTCGACGACCGACGTTGCGGCGATTGTCCAATCGGATAGATGAAGAGCACCACAATCCAAGCGGCAATTGCGAGCAGCGTCGATACCATAAACGTGTCGTTCATGCCGAGGACAAACGCGTTGGCCTGCAAATTATCTGTGATTTGAAGCATCGCCTGGGCATGAGCTTGCGTTTGCGACATGCCTTGCGCCAAGTAGTGAGCGGTCGCCTGCGACAACTGCAAAGCGCGGGGACTGCCCGGATCATATTGCGAGGCAAGCTGGGCCTCGCGAATGGTTTCGCGCTTCGTCATGTACACGGTCATGACGGCCGTCCCAAGTCCCGAAGCGACATTTCGAATGGTGTTGGTTAACGCGGCCGCTTGCCCCGCCAACATAGGGTTTTTCGACACCACTGCCGTGGTCCCGGCCGTCATGATGGGCATCATGGCGATGCCCATAGCGAGGCTTCGTGTGATGTAGAGCAACTGAATGTGCGCACCCGTCGAATCGGTGGTTAAGAACGTGAACGCGTATGTTGAAACCGCAAGGATGCCAATGCCAAGTAGCCCGAGAGGTCGTGCACCGATCTTGTCGAACAACCGACCGCTGATAGGCATCACCAACGCGCTGACCAACGCACCGGGCGTCACGAAGAGTCCTGTGCGCAGCGCACTGTAGCCGCGAATGTTTTCGAGATAAAGCGGCATGAGGAAGATACCGACGAACAGCGCCACACTCAAAATCGAGACCACGATTAAGCTCATGGTGTACGTGTACGTCGTGAGCAAGCGTAACTGGAGCAAAGGCCGCTCCGCTCGAAGCTCCGTGATCACGAACAAGAGAAGCGACACCACCCCGATGGCCAACGCCACGCGAACCTGCGTCGATCCCCATCCGTGATCCGGTACGTTATTGAAGCCGTAGAGCAAGCTAAAGAATCCGATGGTGGAAAACGTCAACCCCCACACGTCAAGTTTGAAGGAAGGAGAGGTAGGCAGATCGTCCATGTACGGAATCGCCAACAGGAGCGCCAAGATCCCGATAGGGACATTGACAAAGAAGATCCACCGCCATGACGAATATTCCACGAAGTATCCGCTGATGAGAGGTCCGAACGCAGGTGCGCCCATAATCGTAATGCCGAACACACCCATGATGGACCCGATCCGTTCCGGCGGGAAGGTCCGATAGATCACGGTCTGCGCAACTGGCTGCAGCAATCCACCGCCTATTCCCTGGATAATCCGAAAGAAAATGATGGATGGCAAGTTCCAAGCGAATCCGCAGAGCGCCGAACCTGCTGTGAAGACCACGAGCGCAAAGAGAAACAGGCGCTTTGGACCTAGCGTATCAATGAGCCAACCTGATGTCGGAACAATGACACCTGTGACCAGCATGTAGCCGGTCAACACCCACTGAATGTTACTCGTGTTGGTGTTGAGCGCGACTTCCATCTTCGGAATGGCTACGTTTACGACACTCGTGTCGAGCACAGCCATGAAGGTGCCTATGAGCACAATGACCAGTTGGAGATACGGAGATGACCGGTGTTGGGTCGGCGTCGAGCTCACAGCATCCAATCCCTTCATCTCCCGTCATGAATTCTTGACAATGTGAACGGTGACATCCATCCCCGGTACAATGGGTTCGACAGGGTATGTAGTAAAGTCAATGGTCACGGGGATCACTTGAGTGACTTTGGTGAAATTTGCGTTGTCACTGGTCGACGGAATTTCTGACAAAGCGCTAGCTGTGGAAAGACCAATTCTCGCCACCACGCCTTCGAAAGTTTGTCCTGGATAAGCGTCGATGTCGATTTTCACTTTCTGGCCGACATGAACTTGCCGAATCAGGGTCTCTTTCACATTGGCGGTGACGTACAGATTGTGTAAGTCATACGCATACGCCATAGGTGTCCCCGCGACTACTTCTTCGCCGTCGGCCACATCACGTTGAACGATAGACACATTTCCCGGAGATTCCACCGGCACATCCGACATGGCATTTCCCGATTGCGCTTCAATATCCCCAATCACGGCGCCAGGCGTCAGGGTTGCGCCCACATACCCTTCCCAGTTCACGACCTTCCCACTTGCAGGCGCCTGAATGACATACTGGAATCCGTCCACGTAAGCGTCGTCAGTGGTCAAGTACTGACTCGATTTGTACCAGTAATATCCTCCTCCCGCGAGCGCGGCCGCGACGACCACGCCAAGTCCCACTTGCAGCGAACGTTTTACGGCTGGTTTCATACGCTCCACTCGTCACCTCTCTTGTGCTGCGGCTTGTCGACGCGGCGATTATCCAAGCTTAATGATTCCGCAGCCCAATTGTTTAGTAAGCATGACACCTGCATAAGCATAACCCTTGTCTGAAGAACATGTCAACTGGACTGGTTGAAAGGGAATACGACCATGTTATGCTAGCCCACTATGCGTGAAAAGTAAGAGAGCCGACAGCCCCAATTGGGGCCGTCGACTCTAGTAGTGGACCTAAGCTCCATTGTGATGTGGTCTTCGACGTATTGATGGCCGGAACTATACACCTGAGACTTTTGCAGAATCACGAGCCCTTGTGCGGCAAGGGTTTTTCGAGCACAAAGAAGGACTTCACCCCAACTTGAGAGAAAGAAAATGGTATGCACCAAACCATTTCAAGGGGGCGAAGTCCAACGTGTACATTCGACAGACATGGCTCTTTTCCTTTGACGAATGGATGGAAATTGACCCTTCGGAGCGGCGTGAACGGTTTTTCTCCGCGCTCGATTTGAGTCCGTATGCCGCGAATCTGAGAAGTTCGACACCCAAGGGGTAAAGCCCATCTCTCGAGAAGCGATTTTGCGCGCATTTCTCGCGGCACCCCTTGAGGGCATCTCGACCTTCACGCAGCTTCACCGACGTTTGGAGAGTGATTTGCGCTTCCGTTACCAGTGCGGGTTCTCCCTCTGATGTTAGGATCAAAATGTGGACAGGGCGAATCGAGAATGTAAAAATAAATTGAATTCGAGGTGAGCCCTTGTGACACAGAAGTACGACAAAGAATTTAAACTGCACGCAGTAGGGTAGTGTCTCGTCAAGTGGTGGAATTTCACCGTTGCGTGTCTCATGTGTGACATGGTCGGCTTTGACCCTTGGGAACCTTATCGACCGCCTTCACGCTTCGTCAAGGGACGCTTCGCTCGCCCCTCGGGCGCCCTTGACGGAGCGCTCGCCGGTCGATTCTAAGTCGTTAGGGCCAAAGCCTCGATGTGCGTGGGTTAGCACCACCTCGCCTCATGTGTCTATTTTTGTAACAGGGCTGCCGCTGCGAGCTGGGGCTTGTTCGGTTTGAGCTTGGCCATCGACTCCAAGCTGAAGTACCGCCGTGCCACGAGCCACTCTTCGTGTTGCTCCTGCAAAATCGCGCCTGCCAGTCGCAACACCGCGTCCCGGTTGGGGAAGATGCCCACGACGTCCATCCGCCTCCGCATCTCCCGATTCAGGCGCTCCAGCGGATTGGTCGAGCAGATGTAAGCGTCAACCGAACCATACCTTGCGCATCGCATTCACGAAGACGCCCTGCCGTCAATCGGGCAGGGCTTTTGTAATTTTCAATTTCTCACTCGAATCCCATCAGGGAGCCCTTCTGACCAAGGCAACAATGCCTCGAACGCCGCTTCATCCTTGAGGTCCATGTTCGGCATCCGTTCAAAGAGATACGTCAAATACGCGGTCGGATTCAGTCCATTCTCCTTCGCTGTCTCCACGATGCTGTATGTCACAGCACTGGCCCGTGCTCCTCGCGGCGTATTGGCAAAAAGCCAGTTCTTCCGTCCGATCACAAACGGCTTCAATGACCGCTCGCATCGGTTGTTGTCGATCTCCAAATGCCCGTCTTCGACGTACCGAATCAGCTTGGGCCACTGCTTCAGGCCATAATTCACCGCCCGTCCTAACGCGCTCTTCGGCAACATCTGCTGTTCCTGCTTTTCAAGCCATGCCAAAAACGCGTCCAGGATGGGCTTACTTTTGGCCATCCGCACACGTTGTCGCTCTTCGGCGCTTGCGTTCTTCAGCTTCTTCTCCACCGCATACAGCGCGTTGCAATACGACAATCCTTCTTCGGCAGCCGTCTTGCCCTTTCGCTCCTTGGGAGGCACTGCCTTTAGGGCTTCGTCAAACTTTCGCCGCGCATGTGCCCAACATCCTACAAGGGTGACATCCGGCAAGCCCTCATAGCCCGCGTATCCATCCACGTGCAGATACCCTTGAAACCCTGCCAAGAACCGTCGCGGATGCTCCGCGCTCCGCGTTTCCTGGTAGTCGTACAGGACCATAGGCGGTCCGTCCATACCGCTCCGGTACACCCACATGTACGACTGGGTCTGCGCCGCGCGCCCGGCTTCATGCAACACTTGCAGAGTCGTTTCGTCCGCATGCAGATAGCGCTGAGCCAGGAGCACTTGGCGAAGTTTCGCATAGAGCGGCTCTAACCACGTCTCCGCCGCGTGCACCACCCAATTCGCCAGCGTTTGGCGGGACAGCGGATACCCGTGCCGCGCAAACTGTTGCTCTTGCCGGTACAATGGCATCCCGTCGACGAACTTCTTCGTCATCACGTATGCCACCGCTTCTGGCGTCGCGAGACTCTTCGCCTGCACCGGCCTCGGCATCGGCGCGCGCACCACAGGGGTCTCCACGTCCTGCGCTTCACAGTGCCGGCAGGCGTACACGTACCGCACGTACTCGACTTTTTTCATCTGCGCCGGGATGATTTTCACGCGTCGCGTGATCTCACGGCTCATCTCGTGAAGCTCACCCGCACATTTCGAGCAGACTCGCTCGTCATCTGACAGTCGGTATTCGACGACCTCGTCTGCTTCGCCCTGATACAGCCAGGCGTCACGCTCCCGTGCCGCACGAGGCTTCCGGCGCTCATACGTGATGGTCTCCGTCTCCACGCCTTCCGACGTCACTTCTGCATCGGCTTCCCCGGTCTCTTCCGAAGGTTGGGCGTCCGCCTCGACTTCGGCTTCGTTGAACAACGGGAGCTGGACGCTGTCCGACTCAGCCGGGGTCTTGCGCCGCTTTTCACTGGAAGCCCCAAACAGACGATGACGGAGCAGATGGATCTGCTCCTCCAGGTAGGCCACCTGTTGGCGCAATTGCTCCTTTTCTCGCTGAAGGGCTTCGTATTCTTGTTCGGTCATGAGGATGGTGCCGTTCTCCTGCGTCATGCCCTAAGCATTCGACGGCCTAGATCCGATTCCTGCTGAGGTGGCCTACTTAAATCGCAGAACGGACATGCACAGCTCGATGCGCTTTCGGCTGCTCGAGCGGCAGGCCATCCAGGAGCCAGTTCAGCTCTCGCCGTGTGATCACCATGGTCTTGGCATCTCCTGTCTCTGGCCAATCGAATCGACCGCGCTCTAAGCGCCGATAGTACAGCCAAAAGCCGTTGTGCGACCAGTGCAAGATTTTGAGCTTGTCCCGTTGCCGATTGCAGAAGACAAACAGGCATGGCGAAAACGGATCGAGTTGAAACGACGCCTGAACGAGTGCGGCGAGTCCGTCAATGGATTTGCGCATGTCTGTGGCGCCACAGGCGAGATACACGCGGTGATCCGAAGTCCAGTCGAAGGCTAGCAAACATGCATCACGAGCCGAATGAGCTCAGCAAGTGTCGACGCGTCATAGCCGGGACGGACGTCAATCTCGACCGAACCAATGCGCAGGGTCAGGGGCGAACGGCCTGCGTCCGAAGGTGAAGAGGTTGTCACGACCGACACGAACGTCGTGTCATGCGTGCCAGGTGCGGTTTCGTTTCGTAGTCGGCGAAGCCAGTACCAGAACTGATGGGGTTTCAGACCGTGCTCAGCGCAAAACTGACTGGCGGACTGGCCGCTGTCGTAGAAGGCAGCGATACGTTCACGCCAAAGCTCACGACGCTCCTGGTGAGACATGTGCTCTCGCATACAAGAACCCTCCCGTGGCTTGATGATGACATTTCAAGCGACGAGAGGATGAAGCCATGTGGGTCTCAGTTTACGCTTACGGACATCCGTCCCATGTATCACCGGAAGGACGAGCGCATTCGGTCGCATGTGCTGCTTTGCTGGCTGGCCTTGTTGTTGGTGCGCATCGCGGAGGTCCAAACTGGGCGGACATGGTCAGACATCCGCTCTCACATGCAAGCGATGCACCGGGTGACGAAGAGCACGCTGGAAGGGATTGTCGTGCAGCGGACAGAGACGACAGAGGCGCAGCGGGAGATCCTGCGAGCCTTGAGGATCAAGGAACCACCGAGGATCCTGAAGGTAGAACCTCGAGCAAGAGGGCTGTAGACACTACGCGAGTTATCCACAGGTCCCACGAACCCGCGTCGGCCATGGGTTCGTGGGACTTTGTATGACTACCAAGTGTCGAAGTCGGGGTGATGGAACAGTTCCACAGCGAAATCAAGACGGATCTGGACGCCGAGCGGCTGCCCTCGGGCAAATTCGCCACGAACAACTTGGTATTGCACTTTGTATGCGTGGCGTACAATCTGCTGCGAGTGATCGGCCAGGAGAGTCTGAAGCGAAATGATGCGCCGCTACGAAAAAAGGCAGAACGTCGCCGGATCCGGACTGTGATTCAGAACCTGATGACACTGGCTGCGAAGATGGTGCGACACGCCAGACAGACCAAGCTGAAATTGGGGTACGGGAATCGATGGCTCCCGGCATTTCGGCGATTGTACTTGGCCTTTGCGTAACGTGAACTGTGTCGAGCAAAGACACTGCATATGACCTGACATGGAAACCGAACCAACCATTCACGAGTCCAGGGGGGACATCTGCCTTTTCGCCGCACTGGCTCCAACCGATATTCACAATCCCTAAGAAAATTGAATGTACATCCGTGAAATCGCAGTGAAGGGGCTTGCGAGAACACACATCAGCCTCTTTCCATCGGCCCTGTCACGGATTCAGGATAGTAAACAGATGTAAGCGTTTGTAACTCTGCTGGATATGGTACGTTATTCTTTAGCCCGAACATTTTATGTTAAAATTTGTCCGACTACTTAGTCGGAAAATGGATCGTATACCGAATTCATCACCTGTTCTGCATCCATGATTTTTCTGAATATGATGGCAAGTTGCATTTCTAGCTTGGACTCAGCGGCGTCTAGAGACCTATTAAGGAGACTCTCAATCCTTTTCAGTCGATATTGAAGTGTAGTCCGGTGAATGTAGAGCGCTGTCGAAGTGTCTGTCAGGTTACAGTTGTGATGTAAATATACTTCAAGTGTTTTAAATAGTTCGCTTCCATGCTGCTGATCGTATGCACGAAGCAGATCTGCTGTCTCTGATACGAAGTGCTTCGCCTTTGGAGAAGTTGCGATTGGCCGAAGCAAATGATACAGTTGCACGTCCTTTGTAAAAAGGATTCGCTCCGTCGGCGTGATAAAGGGGGCCAAACGGCAAGCGAATGATGCTTCTTCGAATGCGCTTACAATCTGGCTCGGATGAGTACAGGGGCCGCTTATTCCGAATCTCATATGCTCCACCAATTCCGAAAACAGACGAGCAGATAAGTGGTTTGACAGGCGGCCCGTCATGTGAAGCGATATTGTCTGTATCGAATTCAGAAGGCGTTCAATTTCTTCGAAAGGCATTGACACGGGCAAAGACAAAACAATGGCTTCATGGCGGCGTGCGACGAGAATTTGAGGGAACTCCGTTTCCAAGCGACTGCGCAGATGGTCCACAAGAACCGACAAGTGTTCTAGGTAAGCTGGGTGGGTCAAAACCGATTGCGCACTGGGTAGGCCGACGAGCAAGCGCTGCTCTGCCTCCACGTCCCAGCCGACAGCGCGCGCCGCGTCCGACTCCGCTGCACCCCACGCCTCCGGTTGATCGAGCAAGAAGTTGAAGAGCTCTTGAAACCCGTGGCCGCGCCTTTGGATTTGAAACCCTCGCTTGTAAAAGTGAACGGCGAGTGCCATCGTGGCCTCTTGCACAGCGATTAGGTCAAGGTCGTCCAATTGCGCACTATTCTCCCAAATGACGAGGTAGCCGTGTATCACGTCACCTGTCTGAATCGGCGCAACAACAAAAGTCGTTTGATCTTCGAGTTCGGTCCGCACAGGAAGTGGCCACATCGTCTCCTGAAAGGGCGAACGAAGTGTCATCCAGTGTTTGACCTGATGAAGAAGCTGATGCCACCTCGCATCCTCTGGACAGATAGATAACACGGATTGAAATCGATCTAGAACTGCGGTCGGACGATTCAACATCTGCTTCACGCTGTGCGCGATTGAATGTAGTCCGTCGTCGGTCCACAGTGCACTTGTGAGCTGATAGTGGTTCGACAAAAACCGCCGCATTTTCTGTTGATACGGAGCGTCTGGAAGCTCCGGAGTCTCGTGTCGCACGGCTTGGCGAAGCACTTCCGGTAGGTTTGGAACGAGTGCCTGAGCAACATCCTGTGCGAATTCCCATAGGATATGCCCCACGTCGTCAACAAGATATTGAAAATGATAATAGCCAACAGCGATGATGCCTAAGGGGAACCCACTGATCGAAAGAGGTAATGAGAACCATGTCGAAAACCCCATTTTATCCATATTATCGAAGAAGGCGCAATGCAGGAGCGCTGGCTCTCTGTCATCGGAAGGCCATCGAAATGGCCAACTTAATATGCGTCGACAGCACGCAGCGATCGGGACTTGTGACAAAATATTCTGCTGATTCGAAGTGAGAGCACACGCATGTGGATAAAACAGCTCTTGGTTATCCTTACGGATGTAGACGATCGATATATCGCTCTGGAAGATGGCGCTCGTCGCTTTGAGCATCATGTCGATTTGCTGTTCCGTGGATTCTGCCTGTTCTAGGTGGCTCACGAGGTTGCGAAGGTTTAGATGTAATCGTTGACGCCGTCGTCTCGGACGTGTAGCAGTTACTGAGTTGGACACTGATTTACGCTCCTCCATGCGTGCGACCCCTCTCAGTGCTTTTTAGGAATCATGATTAATCTCATTATATCTCGAGCCTCGAGCTCTGAGTTAAAGTCTGAGCCTTTTGCAGAATCACGGGCCCTTGTGCGGCAAGGGTTTTTCGAGCACAAAGAAGGACTTCACCCCAACTTGAGAGAAAGAAAATGGTATCCAGCAAACCATTTCAAGGGGGCGAAGTCCAACGTGTACATTCGACAGACATGGCTCTTTTCCTTTGACGAATGGATGGAAATTGACCCTTCGGAGCGGCGTGAACGGTTTTTCTCCGCACTCGATTTGAGTCCGTATGCCGCGAAGCTGAGAAGTTCGACACCCCAAGGGGCAAAGCCCATCTCTCGAGAAGCCATCTTGCGAGCATTTCTCGTGGCCCCCCTTGAGGGCATCTCGAGCTTCACGCAGCTTCATCGACGTTTGGAGACCGATTTGCGCTTCCGTTACCAGTGCGGGTTCTCCCTTCACGAACCTGTTCCGTCCGTCTCGACCCTAAGCCGCGTCTTTCAGGCCATTGTGAACAAAGGGATTGCAGCGACGCTATTTGCTGACTTGGTGCGTCAATGCCGTGACGAAGGGCTCATCGAGGGCGAACACGTCGCCATCGACAGCACGGCCATCCATGCTTATGAGAGAAAACACCCACGCTCAGGTGTCCAGCCCTCCAATCGGGCCAACTGGGGCGCGAAGTTCGATGCCTTTGGCAACAAGCTGGCGTGGTTTGGCTACAAGGTCCATTTGGCGGTCGATGCCAAGAGTGAACTTCCCATGGCGCTCACGGTAACGCCAGCAAACGTCTACGATGGAGAGATGGCCATTCCCTTGATGGAGGAGCTCCATCGCCAAGATTGGCGGATTCGCTTCGTGTTGATGGATGCAGGATACGACCAGACGAAAAACTACGAAGCCGCTCGCGCGTTGGGCGCTCAGGCTCTCATCCCGCTGAATCGCCGGAATGAGAGAGAGCCGCCGGAAGGGATGGATTTCGACGGAACGCCCCGTTGCACGATGGGGTATCGGATGACGTATTGGGGTGCAGAGGGCGACTGGCTCAAGTTTCGCTGTCCGCACGCGACAGGACATGTCGATTGTCCGCTTGGCATGGCAGCATGTTCTGCATCGAACTATGGCATGGTTGTGAAGAAGCACATCGATGAGGACGTCCGTCGATATGCGAATCCACATCGCGGTTCCCGCACATGGAAGATGCTCTATGATGAACGAACCGCAGTGGAACGCTGCTTTTCACGGTTGAAAGAACAGCTCATGCTTGACGACCTGCATGTGCGGGGTATCGAGAAAGTCACCGTACATGCGTACATCCACGCGATTGTGCTCTTGGCATCTGCTCTGGCGATGCACCGGACGAATCGTATCGAGCAGGTGGCTTAACCTGACGCTTCGAACGGGCACCACTGAAGGGATGTGATTGATCACACAACAGAAAAGGGTTTTTGTGGAACTGGTTATCTTTCACGACAAGTGTACGTCGTTTTTGCTCGCGATGGAATCAGTCATTCTGCAAAAGGCTCACCTAAGAAAGCAATTTGCCGGCTCGCATGTGATCACAGCCTGCAATCTGCTGTCCTCACACCATTCCGAGCCCAAACAGAGCTTGTCCTATGAGGACAAGCTCCTGTCCTGCCATCCTTTATGGGATGAGATGACTACAAGAAGGTGGTGGAGACAATAAGCTTGAATACGCGTACTTCGGGCGGGGATCAATTCTTTGATCTCATTGCTACTTTATTCCCATAGGAATCGCGTGAAGTGCGTCGCCAACCAGTTTTATTCATGACTCCGATGGTATCCGCCAAGATTCTCGTGTGCCACGGACTCAAAGCCCTCCCGATGGGCCTTCATCTCGCACATGGCCCAGAACGCTGGCAATGGCTCGCGTGGTTCCTTGGCGTTCCCGCCGTGTTCACAGTGTATCTCGCTTGGACCGGCTGGCTCGACCGCAACCGCGTAATCGTCGACGCCTTCTCCTTTGAGGAGGCGCTTCGACGCGCAAATCTCTGGGACAATCCACGCTATCGACGCCCGACGCTAGTTCGGGTGAAAGAGCGCGCCAACGGTGACGTAGAGCTTATTGTGGCAGGGCTTCCGGCTTCCATTTGGCAGAAGCCCGAGATCACCGATCCCTTCTGCGCGTCGTTTGGCGTCGAGCGATTCCGATCGGTGTCGCAGGACCCGAAGCGCCGCGACCGTGTGCATCTGGTGCTCGCTTCCGGTTCGCTGGACCAAGTCGTGAAAGCGACAAGTCGCGAACTCGGCGCGCGCCGACTTCCGAAACCGAAGGTCAAACGCGATCGCGATGATGAGGACGCGCATCCAGTAGCCCGCATGTCATTTCTCCTCGGTTATGGCCATGATGGGAAGGTGTTCTGGCGCCTTCCCATTTGGCCGCACCTCCTGATCGCGGGAAGCACCGGCAGCGGGAAGTCGACGCTTATACGCCTGATCATGACGCAGGCCCTCGAAGGCGGTTGGCTCGTCTACCTCGTCGACCCCAAGGGCGGCGTGGACTATCTGGAACTCCTTCCGCGGCTCGCTGAGCCCATGAAGGAGTTTCCGCAGGACGCACTGCCGCTCCTCGAAGCGCTCTGGGCGACCCACCGGGAGCGTTTGACGAAACTCAAGGAAGCGGGCGTCTCGTCGCTTCGGGAAGCGCATGAACGCGGCTTCTTGCTCGAGCAGAAACCGAGCCTTCTCGTCGTGGACGAGCTGTCGATTTTTACGTCGAGCACGGGCGGCAAGGATGAGAAGGACATGCGTACCCGTGCCCATGCATATCTCGAGCGGTTCGCCTTGGCCTCGCGCGCGACGGGCATTGCGCTCTTGCTCTCGGCGCAGTATCCGACAGCTGAAATCCTCGGTTCCCAGATCCGCCAACAGGTTTGGCGCATCTGCGGGCGCGTGGATGACGAGATCGCCTCTCGGACCATCCTCGGCATCTCCGGTGCAGAGAAACTCCCGCCGGACAAACCGGGGCGGTTCTTGTACGTGGAGCATGGCGAGTTGAAGGAATTCCAAGTGATGTTCTGATGAGCAAAAAGAAAGCCGGCAGCCCAGGGAAGGGCTGTCGGCTCTTTTGACTACTTAACTCAGTTCGAGTACGTCGCGGTTGCCGTCTGCGACACACCATTTGCAGTAACCTTCACCGTAAGCGTGTCACCTTTCACATCCGACGACGTATACACATTCAACGTGTACACCCCATTTGTACCACCAGACACGGTGAAGTCTCCTGCGCTTGGAGTGCTATTGCTCGCCACGCCGGTGTAATTTACACCGCTTGCCCCGCTGTTATCCGAGACAGCGAAGTTGGAATACGTGAGCCCGGTAACCGGGTTTCCGTCAGGATACGTCACCGTCACGGTACCCGAGTAGTCATAGGGCGAAGTTGAGCTAGACGTTGAGAAGGTCCCTAACGTCACCGTCGCCACATTGCCAGCTCCACCCTGCCAGGTAATCGGCACTTCGCCGATCGCCGTGGTGCCGCCAGCCGAGTACGCGTTCAGCTCACCACCCGACACCTGGACTGACGGTGCGGTAATCAGTTGGTACGTCGCATTTTGACCCGTACCTTTCGTGGTGTTCACCGCCGCATACGTCACCGCGCCATCCTCGAGCGTCAGCTGCACTTCGCCATTGTTGTTCGTGGTGAGCGTAATCGTCGGCACCTGGCCGCTGCCAATGTTCGTCGCCGCCAACGCACCCGGCACCGAGATCGAGTTGTAGTCAAGCTGCCAACCGCTCGGCAGGATGTCGGCTGGATTGAACAACGGCACCGGCGTAGGCTCCGTCTGCGACGTGTTGCCTTGCGGCACGGACTGCTGCAATGCCACGCCGTTGACCGCCGTGATCCACACGCCCGGCAGATTCTGCGGCGTGATTGTAATCGTCGCATTCGGCACCGGGTTTCCAAACGCATCCTGCGCCTCTAAGGTCACAGTATTCGTCTGGTCGGCCGAGCCTGTAATGTTTGTGGCGTTGCGTACACCGCCTGCACCGAACCCGTGCTTGCGCTGGTGTAAGTCACCTGCGCCGTTGCGGTCTGGCCATTTTCTGTTGCCGTGTACGTGTACGTACCTGTGAAGCGGCCGTACGCTCCCACCTCGACGATTTGGATCGGGATCAACTCGTCGCTCACGGTCTCGGTCGCATTGGTAGCCGTTCCAGTAGCCTTCGACTGACCGTTGCCCGAAATCCACGTGAGTGTCAATGTCCCCGAACCGCCGCTCGTCGTCGATACCTGACCACCCACGATCATCGGGTCGCCTTGCGCGTCTGCCGGCATCGGCACTTGACCAAAGTCCGCCACTTGCTTGCCCGTCTGGGTATCGTACAGCACGTAGTTGCCGCTTGAATCTTGACCCAAGATGTAGTTGCCATCCGGCGTGTACGCCACGACCGTCTGCAGGCCGTACGCCGACGGGTCAAAGATCACCTGGCCATTGACAGTGGTTTTACCGCTCTTCGAAATGACCACCTGAGCCGAGTAGTTGTACTTCGAATTGCTGATCTCGTGACCATCGATGAAATTGATCGAGTCCTGGTTCTTTCCATCGGACGCGATCGTGTAGTTCAGGCCACCGTTCGGGATACTCGCCAGGTTGACGTAGTTGTTGAACGGAGCCACGAGCCACGTGACCTCACCCGACGGTTGCAGGAAGTACTGGCTCTGGTTGTTCCCCCACGGAATGCCCTGCAACGAGATCGTGTTCGGCGTCCCGCTGTTGGTGTTGATCAACGGACCATAGTTTTCAATGCCTTCAATGGTCGTCGCCTCACCCAGCGCGCTCACGCCGCTACCCGGCTGGAACTGGATGTTCGCCGAAGCCGACGCACCGCCTTGACCCACCGGATTGGCGTCCGGATTGTTCACCTGAACATTGATATTCAACGTTGCGGTGCCGCCGTTGATATTGATGCTCGAATTCGGGTCGTTCGACGAGTTGACAGCCACCGTGTAGTTGGTGTTCAGCTTCGCCGTCACGCTGGTGTTTTCACCCTGACCAAACGTGATGGTGAACGGCGTTCCCGTCGCAGACTGCAAATTCGAGTACAGGTACCCCTGCACGCTATCGACGTAATCTGATTCGTCTTGTAGTCGACGTACACGGACAGGTTCGTGATGTCAAACGTCTGGGTACCGTCAGTCTTGTAGCCGTAATTGCTTTGCAGCTGCTTCACAATCGCGTTATAAACCGTTGAATCACCGCTACCTGCCGGATCCAGTTGGAACCCGAACGCCGAATTCATCGTGAAGCCCTGCGGTACGTTCAGATTGAAGCTCAGCTGATCATCCGGGAACTGCGCAGGCAGAATCTCCTGGCCGCTCTCCGTGTACGCACCGAAGTACATCGTTTCGGACGAGCTTGCAGTCTCCTCGAGACCCTGAGGATTGTTCGGAATCTGCGAGACATCGGCGTAGCTCGCCTGCAAGGCATGATTCGACAATCCGAGCGCACCGACACTCTGCCCAGGCTCCCAAGAGACCTGCATCGCGCCATTCGAGCTACCCAGCACCGGCAGGAGCGTCAAGTCAGAAGGCAACTGCTGACCTTCCACCACACCCGAGGTCGGCGGCGCATAGTAGACGTAGTAGTCGTCCACCTGCTGCTGCTCCTGCGCATTGACCGTATCGGACACCGTGAACGAGAAGTTTCCGTTTGCATCCGTCGTCACAAGGTCAAACGACGAGCCGCTGAACTTGTACTTCTGCCCGTTCACCACATAGCTGTCCGTACCGTCGGCGCCAATTTGTCCGCTGCCAATCGGCGCGTCCACAATGACCAACTGCGCGTTCGGCACCGGGTTGCCCGCGGCATCCTCCGCCGTACCTGTAATGGTGAGGTTGGAGCCCGACGTCGGATTCTCGCGGTTTTGGTCGGTCAACGAGGGCGAGTTCAGCACATTCGCAGGCGAGACATTCGCAATCTTGGCAGGCTGATCCTGGAACGACCACTGCAGGTAGCTGTTGCCCTGGCTGGAACCACCATTGACCAGCTGCGCGCTGACCTGCGCCATTGCCACAGCGCCCGTGAGCGGCGTGCCATTCTGGGTCGGGACGTTCGCATTCAGGTACATGATTGCCTGACCCTGGCTGTTCGTGGTGGTCGTGTAGATGGTCTGCGGACCAAACTGGCCATTCGCACCCACTTGGACCACGCCACCGCTCAGCACGTTGCCCTGCGAATCCGTGATGTTGACCGTTGGAGCCCCGATTCCCGCAACGTTCGCAGCGGAGACATAGAATTTCACAGCCTGACCCGCCACCGAGGAAGCGTTCTGACCATTCCCAGGCAGCATGGTGGCAACCATCGCAATGAGACCTTTGGTCGGATCTTGCGACGATGAGAACGTCAGATTATCCGGATTCGTCTGGTTGCCCCAGAGCGGCGCCAGAACCAACGTGCCGGGCAGGCCCCACTGCGCCGTGACCGCCGACGAACGGATGTACTGGCCGTTCGACTGAATCGGAAGCTGCGCAATCACGTACAGCGGCTCCGTCGTCGTGCTTGCGCTCGACGTCACTTTCATGGTGGCGACACCCTGGCTGTTGGTCGTCACCTGATAGTAATCATCGTAGGTCTTATTGCCGATCACGATCGGCGCAGACAGCTTCGCGTAGTTCAGCGTGTTCCCGCTCGCATCGGTCACCGTCAGGTTGTCCGTAGTCGAGACCAAGAACTGGACGACCTGATTCGGCACCGGATTCCCGTTCGCATCGGTCACCGTGGTCGAGAACGTAATGGCATTGCCCACAGCAGCCACAGCCGGCGCGTTATCCGCACCCGTGCCGACCGTCTGCCCGGAGACCTGGATCGGCGAGAGCGCCTCCGTGGAGGTGTTCACGGCCGTTTGGGTCTGGATGTTGAGCCCCCGCCTGACCGCTGAAGGAGCCATTGATGTTGAGCGCCTTCAGGATGTTGTTGATGTAGTAAATCGGCAGATAGGTTGTAATCGGCCCCTTCGGCCCGGCCGCCGGGTCGCGAGCGACTTGGGTATTAAACTTCTTCACGACGGTGCCGTTCACGGTGACGGTCGTATTGCCCGTCCCGATGCCACCCGCAACCTGGACGTTGGCAGCATTCACGTTAGAATCCGTGAGCGCCCAAGTGTGGGTCACACCGTTCCAAGTCGCCTGGATACCAATCTTAGCGAGTGCCTGGCTGAAATAGTAGATCGGGAAGAATCCCGTCTTGTTGCCCGAGTCGATCCCCACCATCTCGTAGGGATTCGACAGCACCTGGCCGTTGACCACAATCGGCAGCTGGCCAGCTGGCGTGAGACCGCTCGTGGACGTGGCCCCAAACGCCATCGGGCTAATCGCACCCAGGACAATCGCAGCTGAAGCAATGCCACTCAGTGTGCGTTTCAAGTCCCCTTGATGATCACCCATTCGCTTCCTTTCCTTACGTTGGACATGCCGGATCCCATGCGCTTTCTCAGGCCCTCCCAAATCCTGATCTTGACGCATGCTTGCAAGCAGCAAGCTTGCAACGCCCTTGCTTGTGACGCGCAAGCTTGCTGAAAGCTTTCTTACGTCATCCTTTTCAAGTCCCAAAACGTCAGGAAGTTCGTTCCTGTTTGCGACCGGTGAGCAAGCGATGAAGAACCTCGTCGTAACCGTGCTTGCGCAGAAACTCGATGACCGCCGCCTCCAGGATCTCGCGCTGGGACATCCGCCACGCCTGACTCGCAGACCGGAGCAGTCGGTCAAGCTCCACCGAGATGTGGAGGCTCTTCACCACCGAAAGCCCTGGGATGGTGTAGCGCGGCACGTCCGTCGCGCCCTGCTCCGTATGCAAGAGCAACCGCTCCAGTTTCGCACGATGCTTCACCAGCATCCCCAGAATCTCGAGCGCGTCCCCAAGCGGCAGAGAAGCGGATTCGCCCTCGTTCGACACCGCTTGTCGAGGGCTGTCAGCTTCCGTCGATGGACTGACTTCGTCTTGTGTGCGGTCTTGTGCGACGTAATTGCGCGCCGTGTTGGACCACAGGTATCCGTGCGCCTGCATGTACTGCGCCATCTCGAACGCACTCGCAAACCCAAGCGCCTCGGCGATCCGCTTGGGATCGCCGTAGGGCTCCGCTTGGAACGCCTCAATGACCCGCGCCACCTTCTGTCCGCGCCGCTTCTTCTTCGGTGTGACCCGCTCGACATACGTCTCGCGCTCCACGCTCCATTGGTACCCGCGGCGCATCATGAATTGGTCGAGGTACCGACGCGCCTTGTACCCGTACATCTGCGCGATCTCGTCTCGCGTCTTCCCATCCGCAAGGTGTTGGAACACGTCTTCCGGTCGAAGCGTCATGCTTGTCCCTCCTCAAACGAGAGCGTCTGCACGGCGCGGTACAGGTCGTCTCGTGTAGCATGGGTGTAGACCGACGTGACGGTCGGGGAGCTGTGGCCCAAGAGCTTCTGAACCAAGGTGATGTGCACGCCTTGGCGAATCAGGTTCGAGGCAAAGCTGTGTCGGAAGGTGTGGGCAGTGACATACCGGCGATACCCAAGCGCTTGGCTTGTCTGCTTGAGCACCCGGTTGATGTGTGTCGGCGATAAACCGCCCGTCGAGGGTGTCGCGAAGAATCGTTCGTGGGGTTTCGCGCCCTTTCGATATTGCTCGACATACTGCGACAAGATGGGTCGAAGCGCGTCGGAAATCGGCACTTCACGCGGTTTGTCGCCTTTGCCGTGTTCCACGCGGACGACGCCTTCCTCGAAGTCGACGTCCATCATGCGAAGGAAGATGATTTCCGCCATGCGAAGTCCGGTGTACGCCATGGTCCAGGCCGCCGCTTGGACGTGCGGATGCGGAATGTGATGGATGAACCGCGCAAGCTCGTCCGCCGGGAGCGCGTACCGCTCCTTCTGCACGACGCGCTTGGCCTCGAGCATTTCCGCCGGGTTCGAGGTCAAGACGCCTTGGCGCACGAGGTACTTGAAGAAGGAGCGGAACGTGTACAACCGCCGGTTGAGAGTCGGCGCTTGCGCGGGCTGCGCGTCGAGGTATGCCCGCAAGTCCTCGACCGTTGTCTCTTCCACCACCCAAGGCAGGTTGTGGCGTTTGGCGTAGAAGGCCGCGAATCCTCTCAAGTCGCTCTGGTACCCGATGACCGTCTTCCGACTCCGGCCCTGGCGCAAAAGGTGCGCCCCGAACTCCGTGATGGCTTCCTCTCCCAACATGCGACTCGCCTCCACAGGCCGCCCGGCCTGAGAACTGGCACCCAGGTCGCGGTTCGGCGCGAATTTCTCCGCCTTGCGCGCAGACCTCGCGCACAAGGGGGCATTCGGCCTACTGCGCAAAAAGGCCATGCGCCGAGCCGGTCAAGGCTGCGAAGCACCGCGTAAGCGGCTTGGCCTTGACCGGCGATGAGGCGCATGGCCTAGACTCGGGGCCGCCGGATGCCCGTGGAGTCAGGGAGTCGCCACGAAGGGCTCCAGGGTCTCGGAGGTCTCCCCGGTGGCGGCATGGGGAGGCGGGCTGGCAGCTTGCACCGCGGACAGGTAGCCCGCCAACAGGTTGACTTGGCGCTTGGCGTGGACATCCAGGTTGCGGATGCGCGGGGTCATGAGCGGCGTGAAGCGGCGATGGACCTCTTCCGCGTCATCCAAGCTCTCGTACACCTGAATGGCGACATACAAGCGACGGACCCCCTCATAGAGCGGGATCTTCTTCATCTGCGAGAGATCGAGGTCCAGGAGTTGCATTTCCCGATCACACGCCAAATCAAAGTAGCGGATGAGAACGGACGCCACCGATTCAAGTTGGGGCGTCCGCTCCTGGAGATTCGCAAAGTAGAAACTCCCCTCTTCCAGCGGTCCTTCGGTGACGTAGAAGAGCTGGCCGTGGAACGGTTCTCGCTTCCACTCGCTGTAGCGCATGAGTCGAACACGGGCGCGCGGGGAAAACCCCCACCACATGAGCAACGGGTCAATGGGCACTTCTTCATAGGGGGAATCCGGATGGGACGTGGCGAGAACCATCCGCGCCTCGTGTTCGCGCTGGAATCGCTCCAAGACGTCTTTGCCGAAAAGCTGGGCAATGATCCGCACATCCCCGAGTTTCTGCGCAATGTCATACAGCTTGCGTCGGGTCGCGGTTTTATTCGCGTTTTCCAACGAGTTGTAATACGCCAAGGACACGCCCAAGTGCCGGGCGAGCTCTGTTTGGGACCATCCTCGAGCTTCGCGGAACTGTCGAAGCCATTGTGCGAACATCTTTTTCTGTTCATCACTGACACGTTCTTGTTTGGGGACGCGAGCCATACGGTTCACCTCCAGACATGCATGTGAAAAGCCTCATCACAGAAGGAATCCCAAGCTATCTCCAAGCCGGATGGCTAAGTGTCATGTGGGATGGACGGGCCGACGCTCCCCTCAGGAGACGTCTTAACCCATTCCATAGGTTCTATCGAACATCCTTTCCGAATTTCATCCCAAACTATACTACAGACTTAGCTCGTGGTAAATTCCCGTCTCTCACGGCCTCTACGCCAGGGCAACCTTAACCGAAAAGTTTTTAATAAAAAACTTGGTGAAAGGTATTGATATTCGCCATTCTTCGATCTATCCTCATAGCCGAAAGGTGATCGCCCAAACTTTAATCAATGCCTACGAACCTAGTCGGGGCGCGCTTTTCGAGCTTTAGCAATATGCGAGGTGATGCCAATAGGGGTTAAACCCATTCGTATCGTCTCATGAGGATGCGTATCGTTCTGTTCTCCTCGTCCTCCAGGACAGGAGCCTCACACATCATGAAAGAAAGGTGATGGAGATGCTGCTTTTGCGCGATGCGATCGTGATGTCGGTGAGCGAGGCGGCGGATCACAGCCGGGTGTTTGCGGAGGTCGGCGATCCTGTGCTCCTGACGCGGTTCCGGTTTGTGCTGCCGGTCAATACCGGCATTGAGGCAGGCGATAAAGTAGACCTCGAGGTTCGGAACATCCGGGTCAGCAAGACAGGAAGCCTGATGTTCGAAGGGCAACTTCATTCTCGTAAGCCCGCGGAGGCTCCGAAGGCATGAGCGCGGCCCAGGCGGAGGCCGGCGGAGGTTGGGGGACCGGAGCCGGCCGAACGCCTGGGCCCAGCCCATTGCAGAGGAATGGCCGAAGGGTGCGGGGAGTAACACGCACCCTGCTAAATACGCAAAACCTTTTTCAGGAATGCAGAGGGGGGATGGACCTTGATCCTATCCAACCCTGACACGATCGTAACACATTTGTGGGTCGAGGACCATACGACGGTCTTTCGCGAGTTCATTCAGACCCTTCGGAGGTTTCGGGACGAACAAGCGCCCGATGGCCAAGCCCTTCCCTTCTATGGGCCGCATCTCGTGTACGACGCCGCGTCTACCGTAGGGCGTTGGCTCGCCTTTCGCAGTTGGGCCAAGGAAGCGGAGGGAATGCGTATCCGTTGGCGGGTGTACGAAACGGAGCCGCCGCGCAAGTCGAATCTGTGGCCAATTGAAGTGATCTTCGGGAGCATGGAGCTTTGGGCCAAGCCGTTTCGCGACTGGTGGCAGGACGTCAAGCAAACCTTGCGATGGATCGCGGACGCGCCGCACAAGCTTTACACATTTGATGGCGAATGGTGCGTCGGTTCGCGTGTGAGCCGACTCGACTGGGCGATCGATAGCGACGAGTGGGCGTTTGTCCCTGAAGACTTGCCGCGCTTTGTGACGCGATCGCGGATGACGGATCAACACGAATGCGAAGTCGAGTGGCTTGAATACGTGCAGGAGACGCCGGAAGTCTCGCATGCCGTGAATCGGCAATTTACGGGGTTCTCGTTTGGGAAATCACCCGTCCACGTGCGAATTTACGATAAACATTATGAACTGTTCGCGAGTCGAAAGCCGGCCAAAGCGAAATTCTTCTTGCGCCTGTGGGAGCAAAACGGCTGGACCGGTGTACCCGTATGGCGCGTGGAGATTGAGCTTCGTCGTGAGGTTCTCCACCAAATGCGCTACGGTGCACGGACATTCGCGGACATGGAAGCGGACGAAGTGGTGGCGCATTTTCCAGTTACGATCCAGTATTGGTTTTTCCAGTGGATGTCACTTCGTCAACCCACGGAGGATCCGAACCGCTCAAGATGGCCTCTGGATGCGAAGTGGCAGCGTGTGATTGAGGCGGTGAGCGAAGATCCAGACCTGTTTGAGCGCGTTCTGCCTGGTCCGGCGTTTGATGTCCAAAGCTTGGCGCGCCAGCAACGCACCTTGCTCGCCAAATGGGCGCTGGTCCGTGGACTGCCACCGGAAGCATGTGTAACCGACGCGTATCTTGGACAACTCGCGGAGGCCTTGCACCTATCGCCGATGCAATTTCTCCTATCGACGGAGAAAGAGATGCATCTACTCGCGGGACGTCACGGTGCGCGTCTGCCCACCCTGCAAGATAACAAAGTATGGGCGAAAGTGGTGCAGTGACCTTGAGGCATCTCGCCCATAAGCAAAAGATGGAGGAATTGTCCTGCATTCCCCCTACGGATGAGACACACCTAGAGAAAGGGATGAGTTCCATGAGTGTGACCACGTCTTCTTCCGGTTCCAACGAAGCTTGGGAACTGCTCACATGGGTCTTCAGATGGGCATGGCAACAACTGCGCCGACACCCGCTCTTGTTCTCGGCTGCAGTGGTAGGGGCCTCCACTCTCGCGTGGCATGGGCTCAAAGCCTTCCCCATGGCCATCCATGTCACGCACGGTCCGGAACACTGGCGATGGGTCGAATGGTTGCTTGGTGCTGGCGCCGTCCTCGTGGCGTATGTCGCCTGGACCGGCTGGATCGACCGCAACCGCCTGATCGTGGACGCCTTCTCGTTCGAGGAGGCGCTTCGGCGCGCGGACCTCTGGGACAACCCGCGCTATAAGCGTCCGTCGCTCGTTCGGGTGAAAGAGCGCGCGAATGGCGATGTGGAGCTCGTGGTCCAAGGGCTTCCGGCTTCCATCTGGCAGAAGCCCGAGATCGCTGATCCCTTCTGCGCGTCGTTCGGTGTTGAGCGGTTCCGCTCGGTGACACAGGACCCGAAGCGCCGCGACCGCGTACATCTGGTGCTCGCCTCCGGTTCGCTGGACCAGGTCGTCAAGGCGGCAGGTCGTGAACCCGGCACGCGACGGTTGCCGAAACCCAAGGTGAAGCGCGACCGTGATGACGAGGACGCGCATCCGGCGGCTCGCATGTCGTTTCTCCTCGGTTATGGCCATGACGGACGGGTGTTCTGGCAGACACCCGTCTGGCCGCACCTGCTCGTCGCAGGAAGTACCGGTAGCGGCAAGTCGACGCTCATTCGCCTGATCATGCAGCAAGCCTTGGACCGGGATTGGCTCGTGTATCTCATCGACCCGAAAGGCGGCGTCGACTATCTGGAGCTTCTCACGTGGCTCGCAGAGCCCATGAAGGAGTTCCCGCAAGACGCGCTGCCACTGCTCGAAACACTCTGGGCCAAACACCGCGAACGGCTGACGAAACTCAAGGAGGCGGGCGTCTCCTCACTGCGGGAAGCGCACCAACAAGGGCTGCTGCTTGAGGAGAAGCCGATCCTTCTCGTCGTGGACGAGCTTTCGATCTTTTCGTCCAACACCGGCGGCAAGGACGAGAAGGAGGTTCGCGTTCGCGCTCACACGTATCTCGAACGTTTCGCCTTGGCGTCGCGCGCGACGGGAATTGCGCTCTTGCTCTCGGCGCAATATCCGACGGCGGAGATCCTCGGTTCCCAGATCCGCCAACAGGTTTGGCGCATCTGCGGACGCGTGGATGACGAGGTCGCATCCAGGACCATTCTCGGTGTGCCCGGCGCAGAGAAACTCCCGCCAGACAAACCAGGGCGGTTTCTGTACGTCGAGCATGGCGAACTGAAGGAATTCCAAGTCACGCTCCCCTGAACCTAAGGGCAAAAGTGGCCTCAGCGACACGTTCCGCTGAGGCTACTTTTGCCTCGTCCACTCATGCTCATGGGGCATAGGAGAGCCCTACTCATCTTTTGTGTTTTTCGTGGCTTCCTGCACATCTTGCGCAATCGCGCAAGCTTCCTGTTCCAACTTTTCCAGACGTTCTCGGATCGTCTTCAGGTTCGGTTCTTGCTTAAGCACGCGCTGGTACCAGCGTCGGGCTTCCACAAGATTGCCACGCATCCGCGCGATTTCTCCAAGTTGCGCAGGTGCCTTCCAGAGCCCAATCGCTGTGTCATATTCCGTGATTCCCCGATATTTTTGCGCGGCTTCTTGTGCCTTTGCAAAATCCTGAGCGGCTTCTTGGAGAAGAACACCAGCTTCCCGAAGCTTCTTTTCTCCACGTAGAAACCATCCATCCGGATACTCAGGATGCTCTTTCACCATATCTTCAAGTTTGTTCGCCATATGCTCGTTTTTGCCAGCTAGCATGTACGCTTGAGCAAGTCGGCGTCGAATATCTGGAAGCAGCGAAAAGCCCGCGATCTCTTTCGCGTGCTGCTCTGCTCGCTCGAGATACTCGATGGACTTTGTATAATCTTTCAGGAATAGACTTTCTCGCCCTATGTAAAACTCATAGACCGGATTGTTCGGTTCGCGTTCGAGGGCTTCCGTGAGAAGTTCGAGATTCCGCCGAAATTTCTTCTCCAAATCCACGTGTTTGGGATCATACCCATCATGGTAGACGCGAATTCGCACAAGGGCCCGTACCGCGGGACGCGCAGTTTCCTTGGTCAGCGTCGGCGTCTCATGAATCAATCCCCGCCATTCGATGTCCTCTCCCGTCGGGAACATACGCGACTGGGAGGTCGCAGGCGTGACCGTCTCGCCCGTAAGGTTCATCTGTACAATCCGAAGAATCACGGGCGATTCTTTTCGGACCGATTCAAACACACCTGCAATGGTGCGAATCGCATCGACATCTTCCGCATACAAGATCTCATCCGAATCAATGGCAATGACCCACTGACTTGTTACCTTCGACAGCCCAAAGTTTCTTGCAGCCGCAAAATCTCCCGTCCATTCGAATCGATAGACCTGTGCTCCGAAAGCGGAGGCAATCACGTCTGAACCATCCGTAGACCCCGTATCCACGGCGATGATTTCATCCACCGCAGGACGCAACGCCTCGATACACCGCTTGATGGTCCTTGCATCATCTCGAAACAATACAAGTGCCGACACGGTGGTCTTGGGTACCCTGAGCGCACTTTCGACTTCTCGATCCCGCTTCCCTGCAGACACCTCGTCGCATGCTTTCATCACAGCATTCACCCAGGGAGCCATAGGATCCAACAACCACGCTCGCTCAAAACACCGTCTTGCGATTTTTCCATTCCCAAGGCGTAAACACGCTTCTCCTAAAAATACCCAACTTTGCGCCCGCCAAGAGACCCCTTTAATCTGTTCAAGTGCAAGCTTTCTGGCTTCATCAAACGCCCCATCCAACAATTTTTGACGAATCACTTCATCTGAAACCAATCGATGCGCCTCCTCCCACAGAAAGAGCCGGGTCTCCACCCGGCTCTCCATCCGTCAGTGTGCGCAGAGCAACGAAAGCAAACTCTTACTCATCGATAGTGACGCTTCCCGTATACGTATGGCCATTCACTGTCACAGACGCATCCACAGTGATTGAGCTTCCCGTCCCCCAATCGCTAGACGATGCCGGCGTTGTGACCGTCACCGAAGCCGTACCTGAAGAAAGCGTCGCGGTCGTTGCGCTCAATGTTGCTCCCGTGGCGGATCCGGTCGCTAAGCTAAAGGTTACAACATCGCTGCTGTCAGAAGTAATTGGATTGCCATAAGCATCCTCCAAAGTCACGGTCACTGCGTCCGGGCTATTTGTACTTGACACAGTAGCCGTCGCCGCAGTCACAGCAAGCTGCTCAGGCGCGCCCGGCAACACCGACAACGATGTGGAATCGCCAAACACAGCTCCACTGGTAGATGTCGACACGGATGATCCCTTTGTCGTAACGCCCTGTGAATCCACCAAGAGTGCAAGGTATTCAGCAGACGAAGAAGCAGACGTCGGCACAAAGGTAATCGTGTACGTACCGTTACTATTACCCGTTACCGCAAACGACGAAGTTGGAAGCTCAGGGAGAGTATCCGCCCCATTGGTCGTTGTAACAGAAGAAGTAGTATATCCTAGCGCGAAGTCACTCGTAGTAAGCCCCAACACCGGATTCCCTTGCGCATTGTCAAGAGTTGCCGTAATCGTGTAGGTCTGGCCGGCAATTAACTCATGCAACGCATTCCCGCTCGGGAAGGTCACACTCGAGTTGAACGTTGCGGGTTCGCTCGCGACGACATTGTACGAGCTGGTCGGAACTCCATTGGTGATGGTGACACCATCCACCGAAACCGAAAACGTTGCGCTCGTCACCACCGTATTCGGCGCTTGAACCGTCACGGTATACGAGCCGCCATCCTCCGTCACACTCGTGACCAGATTCGAGCTGTTTCCAAGGGTGATGTCAAACGTAGAGGTCGGCAAACCAAGTACTGGGTCGCCACTTGCATTTTCCACATTCACAGTAAAGGTCGCCGTTGAACCTTCCGTCCAAGTAGTTGTCGATGGACCACCAGACACAACAGTTGAAGCTGTAGCGCTGATGTTGTTCTCGACCGTGACATCGTTGATGGACGTCGTTGCCGTTCCGACGGTGAACGTCAATGTTTCAGGTGTCGACACCGTCGTATTCGGCGCCGTGAAGGTCAGGGTGTAATAACCTGCTGTTGTCGCTGGTTCAACACTCGTCACCGAAAGCGGCGTGTTGCCAAGCTCCACAGAGAAATCAGACGACGTCAGGTTCACTGCACCCGCATCCAAGGTCACCGTATTCGACGAACCTGGCAATAACACCGGCGCGGAAACAGAGGAAGCCGTAGCCCCGTCCAACGTCGACAAGGTCACTGCACTGACGGAGGTAGATTCGACGGATGTGACAGTGAGCGGGGACGACGTAATCGTTGTGCCATCTACCACAACATCAAGCGTCCCAGGAGTTGTCGTCGTCAATTCGAACGTCACCACATACGAGCCCGACGTGGACCCTGGCGTCACCGATTCAATCGTAGTAGATGGTCCCGTAATCGAGAAGTCGCTCGTGGTCAACCCCGTGACGGGATTTGAAGACGTATCGACGACATCCACTGTCACCGTATAGCTCTGGCCCTCCACCAACGTTGTGGTAGACGGCCATGTCACGCTCGACGCGGCACTAGAGATCCCAGCACCAGCCGTGTACGAGTTGCTGGTCGTTAAAGACAAGTTATTTGTTGTATCGCTAATTGTCAGCTTGCTCACATAACCAGCGGTGACGCTTGGCATCTGGAACGTCACTTCATATTCGCCCGGTGTGCTTGCCGTGGTTACACTTTTGATCGTAGCTGAATTCCCAGCAAACTCGACGGTCCAGCTTGTTGTTGTTGTAGCAAGCGAAGTCGTCGGCACAAGTTCACCGTTCGCGTCCACTGCACCTACCGTCACGGTGTAAGTCGCACCATCTTCAAGTGTCGCAGGCAAGCTCGATTCAAGCGCCAACGCAGTCGGCGTGTCGGACGTCACCGTATAGGTCTGCGTCGAAGTCAGTGTGACGCCATCGACATTCACCACAAGCGGCAAAGCGGTCGACACTGATACAGTCGGTGCGGTGAAGGTGAATGTATATTCACCCGGCGTGCTTGTCACAGCCTTCAATGCCGTAGCGGTCAACGGAATCGCATTCGCACCCGTGCCCAACGACACCGTCGGAGTTCCGGTTGCACCGCTAATCGGGTTTCCGATCGCATCCTCCAAGTTCACAGTAACAGTATACGTACCGCTAGCATCTAACACGCTATTCGACGGGAAGACAGCCGTTGAGCCACTCGTCGAAACGCTGCCCGCCGAAACATCCACGCCGACACTCGTCGCCACAGTGGTACCGTCGACGACAAGCGCCTCTGATTCATCCGGACCCGGGGTCAACGTCGTGGGCAAGAAGGTTAGGACATAGGTCCCATTTCCTTGATACACTGCCGCTGACGCTGTCACAAACTTACCATTCACGTTGAGCACAAAACTGGACGCTGACAATCCAGAGACCGGATCGCCATTTGCATCATTGACGGTTACCGTCATCGTAAACGCCTGACCATCAGTGATGGAAGACGGGAAGACACCCACACTGGAATTTACAGCACTAATCGTCTGCTCGTAATACGGTGCATTCCCTGACGGCGTTACCAGTGTGGCCGTGCTCGGAATAGTAAACGGATTTGCCTGCGCATAAGCGTCAAACACCGAATTCGACGCCGAAAGATGGTTCTGCTGGACATATTGGATAAAACCAGCATAGTTCGCAATTTGGCCATTCAAATCCAAGTATAGCCCAGTTGGGTTCTGAGCCAACAGGTTATTGAGTTCAGCAAGCTCAGAAGGATTGCTCAACACGTCGCTTGCATTGAAGAAATCTCCATTAATATAGTAGCCTGTGCTCTGTGCCTGTGAATTGACTGTCGCCGCATATGCCGTTCCACCCGTCATGGCGGACAACATCGACGCGACAGCGGCAGCCGTGGCTAGGTTCATCTTCCGCATCGATTTGTTCCGTTTTGCCATTCGGCATCCTCCTTGATCACATACGTGGTCACTTGAGGATTCGGATTCGGACCCAGGGACGTCTTCTGGAGAAGATACTTATTCTCTCAGGTGCCCACCCTATGTATGTCACCCCTTGTCCGAGACGATCGCCCATTTGACCCAAGGCTGTGCCCTGTACCTATCCCATCGATGGAAGGATGGAGAGAGTGATCAGGCACTCTCTCCACATCCAACCACCCAAATCTCATTCAGCTTGCTGGACGGTCACCGTCACCGCAGCATTGCTCTCTGCTGTGTTGCCTTCATAGGGCACAAGTTCCAACGTGTCACCCGCGTTCGCACCCACCACGTAGGTGTCCACCTGGCCGTTGCTGACCTGCGCCGTTTGCAGGGAATTGTTGTTTTGCGTCACATCAATAATCTGGACGCTCGTCACACCCGACGCAACGGTCGCTTTCACGTTGGTCAATCCCAACGCATAGCTCGCCGAAGCATTCGAGATGAGCGTAGACTGCTGGTTGTTCGACCCGCCGTTGTTGCTGTTGCCATTGCTATTGCTGTTGCCGTTTGACCCCTGCAAGGTCTCGGTACCCTGCCAGTTAATCGGAACCGCACCAATGGCCGTCGTGCCGCCAGCCGAGTACGCGTTCAGCTCACCACCCGACACCTGGACTGACGGTGCGGTAATCAGTTGGTACGTCGCATTTTTGACCCGTACCTTTCGTGGTGTTCACCGCCGCATACGTCACCGCGCCATCCTCGAGCGTCAGCTGCACTTCGCCATTGTTGTTCGTGGTGAGCGTAATCGTCGGCACCTGGCCGCTGCCAATGTTCGTCGCCGCCAACGCACCCGGCACCGAGATCGAGTTGTAGTCAAGCTGCCAACCGCTCGGCAGGATGTCGGCTGGATTGAACAACGGCACCGGCGTAGGCTCCGTCTGCGACGTGTTGCCTTGCGGCACGGACTGCTGCAATGCCACGCCGTTGACCGCCGTGATCCACACGCCCGGCAGATTCTGCGGCGTGATTGTAATCGTCGCATTCGGCACCGGGTTTCCAAACGCATCCTGCGCCTCTAAGGTCACAGTATTCGTCTGGTCGGCCGAGCCTGTAATGTTTTGTGGCGTTGCGTACACCGCCTGCACCGAACCCGTGCTTGCGCTGGTGTAAGTCACCTGCGCCGTTGCGGTCTGGCCATTTTCTGTTGCCGTGTACGTGTACGTACCTGTGAAGCGGCCGTACGCTCCCACCTCGACGATTTGGATCGGGATCAACTCGTCGCTCACGGTCTCGGTCGCATTGGTAGCCGTTCCAGTAGCCTTCGACTGACCGTTGCCCGAAATCCACGTGAGTGTCAATGTCCCCGAACCGCCGCTCGTCGTCGATACCTGACCACCCACGATCATCGGGTCGCCTTGCGCGTCTGCCGGCATCGGCACTTGACCAAAGTCCGCCACTTGCT
Organism: Alicyclobacillus acidocaldarius subsp. acidocaldarius Tc-4-1; assembly: GCF_000219875.1. NCBI lineage: Bacteria > Bacillati > Bacillota > Bacilli > Caryophanales > Alicyclobacillaceae > Alicyclobacillus > Alicyclobacillus acidocaldarius. Next base: position 343,492 of record NC_017167.1, on the reverse strand, counting down.
TGCCCGTCTGGGTATCGTACAGCACGTAGTTGCCGCTTGAATCTTGACCCAAGATGTAGTTGCCATCCGGCGTGTACGCCACGACCGTCTGCAGGCCGTACGCCGACGGGTCAAAGATCACCTGGCCATTGACAGTGGTTTTACCGCTCTTCGAAATGACCACCTGAGCCGAGTAGTTGTACTTCGAATTGCTGATCTCGTGACCATCGATGAAATTGATCGAGTCCTGGTTCTTTCCATCGGACGCGATCGTGTAGTTCAGGCCACCGTTCGGGATACTCGCCAGGTTGACGTAGTTGTTGAACGGAGCCACGAGCCACGTGACCTCACCCGACGGTTGCAGGAAGTACTGGCTCTGGTTGTTCCCCCACGGAATGCCCTGCAACGAGATCGTGTTCGGCGTCCCGCTGTTGGTGTTGATCAACGGACCATAGTTTTCAATGCCTTCAATGGTCGTCGCCTCACCCAGCGCGCTCACGCCGCTACCCGGCTGGAACTGGATGTTCGCCGAAGCCGACGCACCGCCTTGACCCACCGGATTGGCGTCCGGATTGTTCACCTGAACATTGATATTCAACGTTGCGGTGCCGCCGTTGATATTGATGCTCGAATTCGGGTCGTTCGACGAGTTGACAGCCACCGTGTAGTTGGTGTTCAGCTTCGCCGTCACGCTGGTGTTTTCACCCTGACCAAACGTGATGGTGAACGGCGTTCCCGTCGCAGACTGCAAATTCGAGTACAGGTACCCCTGCACGCTATCGACGTAAATCTGATTCGTCTTGTAGTCGACGTACACGGACAGGTTCGTGATGTCAAACGTCTGGGTACCGTCAGTCTTGTAGCCGTAATTGCTTTGCAGCTGCTTCACAATCGCGTTATAAACCGTTGAATCACCGCTACCTGCCGGATCCAGTTGGAACCCGAACGCCGAATTCATCGTGAAGCCCTGCGGTACGTTCAGATTGAAGCTCAGCTGATCATCCGGGAACTGCGCAGGCAGAATCTCCTGGCCGCTCTCCGTGTACGCACCGAAGTACATCGTTTCGGACGAGCTTGCAGTCTCCTCGAGACCCTGAGGATTGTTCGGAATCTGCGAGACATCGGCGTAGCTCGCCTGCAAGGCATGATTCGACAATCCGAGCGCACCGACACTCTGCCCAGGCTCCCAAGAGACCTGCATCGCGCCATTCGAGCTACCCAGCACCGGCAGGAGCGTCAAGTCAGAAGGCAACTGCTGACCTTCCACCACACCCGAGGTCGGCGGCGGCATAGTAGACGTAAGTAGTCGTCCACCTGCTGCTGCTCCTGCGCATTGACCGTATCGGACACCGTGAACGAGAAGTTTCCGTTTGCATCCGTCGTCACAAGGTCAAACGACGAGCCGCTGAACTTGTACTTCTGCCCGTTCACCACATAGCTGTCCGTACCGTCGGCGCCAATTTGTCCGCTGCCAATCGGCGCGTCCACAATGACCAACTGCGCGTTCGGCACCGGGTTGCCCCGCGGCATCCTCCGCCGTACCTGTAATGGTGAGGTTGGAGCCCGACGTCGGATTCTCGCGGTTTTGGTCGGTCAACGAGGGCGAGTTCAGCACATTCGCAGGCGAGACATTCGCAATCTTGGCAGGCTGATCCTGGAACGACCACTGCAGGTAGCTGTTGCCCTGGCTGGAACCACCATTGACCAGCTGCGCGCTGACCTGCGCCATTGCCACAGCGCCCGTGAGCGGCGTGCCATTCTGGGTCGGGACGTTCGCATTCAGGTACATGATTGCCTGACCCTGGCTGTTCGTGGTGGTCGTGTAGATGGTCTGCGGACCAAACTGGCCATTCGCACCCACTTGGACCACGCCACCGCTCAGCACGTTGCCCTGCGAATCCGTGATGTTGACCGTTGGAGCCCCGATTCCCGCAACGTTCGCAGCGGAGACATAGAATTTCACAGCCTGACCCGCCACCGAGGAAGCGTTCTGACCATTCCCAGGCAGCATGGTGGCAACCATCGCAATGAGACCTTTGGTCGGATCTTGCGACGATGAGAACGTCAGATTATCCGGATTCGTCTGGTTGCCCCAGAGCGGCGCCAGAACCAACGTGCCGGGCAGGCCCCACTGCGCCGTGACCGCCGACGAACGGATGTACTGGCCGTTCGACTGAATCGGAAGCTGCGCAATCACGTACAGCGGCTCCGTCGTCGTGCTTGCGCTCGACGTCACTTTCATGGTGGCGACACCCTGGCTGTTGGTCGTCACCTGATAGTAATCATCGTAGGTCTTATTGCCGATCACGATCGGCGCAGACAGCTTCGCGTAGTTCAGCGTGTTCCCGCTCGCATCGGTCACCGTCAGGTTGTCCGTAGTCGAGACCAAGAACTGGACGACCTGATTCGGCACCGGATTCCCGTTCGCATCGGTCACCGTGGTCGAGAACGTAATGGCATTGCCCACAGCAGCCACAGCCGGCGCGTTATCCGCACCCGTGCCGACCGTCTGCCCGGAGACCTGGATCGGCGAGAGCGCCTCCGTGGAGGTGTTCACGGCCGTTTGGGTCTGGATGTTGAGCCCCGCCTGACCGCTGAAGGAGCCATTGATGTTGAGCGCCTTCAGGATGTTGTTGATGTAGTAAATCGGCAGATAGGTTGTAATCGGCCCCTTCGGCCCGGCCGCCGGGTCGCGAGCGACTTGGGTATTAAACTTCTTCACGACGGTGCCGTTCACGGTGACGGTCGTATTGCCCGTCCCGATGCCACCCGCAACCTGGACGTTGGCAGCATTCACGTTAGAATCCGTGAGCGCCCAAGTGTGGGTCACACCGTTCCAAGTCGCCTGGATACCAATCTTAGCGAGTGCCTGGCTGAAATAGTAGATCGGGAAGAATCCCGTCTTGTTGCCCGAGTCGATCCCCACCATCTCGTAGGGATTCGACAGCACCTGGCCGTTGACCACAATCGGCAGCTGGCCAGCTGGCGTGAGACCGCTCGTGGACGTGGCCCCAAACGCCATCGGGCTAATCGCACCCAGGACAATCGCAGCTGAAGCAATGCCACTCAGTGTGCGTTTCAAGTCCCCTTCTCCTCCTTACGGCAACATGAGTGTAGCGAGACCGAAGTTCGGTGACGAAGGTCACCCGTATTGGCCGTTCGTCACTGCCCCCGCGTGTTCGAAGCTTGGTCGTCGAGTGTCTTGCCCTCTCCGAACCGCAGGAAGACATCCCTCCCTTCAGTGGCTACCTGTACCCATCCCCCTCCTGGCCTTTGCTGCCAGGATTCGACACCACGAGGGCTGTTCTCGGCAATGCAGGCCACTCTATCAAGTTATGTATCGTAACACAGTAGCCTCATTGCCGCATTATACGCGTTCTTTCTTCGCAAGTAAAGAGCTCGCGCGGAAGAGTCGCGCAGCTTGCTGCTCCTCTTCCGGGGGGACGTGTTGCTATGTGCACAACTCACAGGCTGACGCCTACATGGTTCGACGGTCGCGCCTCGTTTGTGAGGGTCTCCCCGATTTGCGTCTCACACATTGTGGCACACGATTGAGTCTGATCCCGGTGCTCTGATACAGTGATGTTCGTCCGCCGCAACGTCGTTTTGGGGGTGCCGCCATGACATCGTTTATGACGCTGGCCGGCGTGTGGACCGACGAGATCGTCGAGAAAAAATCCAGGTTCATCGCCTCGGCCGTCCCTGTCCGAACCGAGGCGGAGGCGCTCGCGGCCCTGGAGCGCGTCCGCGATGAGCACCGAGACGCTCGTCATCACGTGTATGCGTACAGGATAGGGATCCAAGTCCCGCACGAGCGGTTCTCCGATGATGGCGAACCGAGCGGCACAGCCGGTCGGCCAGTGCTCGAGGTCATTCGCCGGAAAGACCTGACCAACGTCTTGGTGATTGTCACGCGATACTTCGGTGGCATCCTGCTCGGCGCAAACGGTTTGGTCCGGGTGTACACCGAGGCCGCGGCGGTGGTCTTGGAGCGGGCGCCCAAGCTCGTGTGCGCCCAAATGTGCGACATCCTCGTCACCTGCGGTTATGAGCACTACGGCAGACTGCTGCACCTGCTCGAACAGACAGGTCTCCGGCTGTACGACGCCGAATTCACGGACGTTGTCCGGTTTCGACTGGTGGTGCGTGAAGCGGATGTGCCACGCACGGTTGCGCTGGTCACCGATGCGACGTCCGGGCAGGCTACATGCGACGTCCGCCCGCCCGCCTATGTAGGCATCACAGATGCCGGTGAACTGGTCCGAGACGTGTGGCTCCCCGAACACGACGCGCCTAGACAGACTTAGAAGCGCGGATACGCGACGCCTCGAGCGAGTTGCAGGATCAGGGCGGAGCGCGCACCCAGGACCCGTTCCACCACGCGCGGCCTTGGCATTCGGACCATGAAGTCAATCCCGCCCTCCATTCGGACCGCAGTCTCCTCCGTGTTGATGGCACGGACGCCTCGAATGGCATCGATGCGGAAGAACCCTTGCGCGCCGTCGTTCCGCCCGATGGGCGTACGCACCCGAAGTTGAGCATATGCAAGTCCTGCCGCCGGAATGACGACGGGAGCAAACAAACTCCGATTCAGGTCTTCCTCACACGCTCGGCGCAGGTCCCGGTGCGAGATGGCAAAATGGCGAAGCAGGGTTTCTCGCACCCATTGCGCGCGACGGGGCAGGTAGAACATCGAACCATTCGCGAGCAGGACAAGCGTGCGATTCCCTTGACAATACACGGGTACAAACGCAGTGATGTGGCGCGCAATCTCGCCCATCGTCGGCGCATCCGCCTCGGTGTGCACGGGGACATTGTCCATCGGGTGGTGGTTGGGTTCTGGCAGGATAAACATTGAACACATTCCTCCTTCATGGCTTTCATTCTTGAAAGCTGTTCCTTCCGTCGTGATTAGAATGATTGGAGATCCCTACCTCTTTGAGCGTAGGGTATCTTGATTCAATCGATTCTGTCAATATGGGAATCTACGTTTGTGGACTTGGCTGCGTGTCAAAGGGGGCGAGCAGGGCTTCGGCCTTCGGCCTGCAGATCTGCCCGCGCCCTTTGACACTTCGCTTCTGGTGGTCTGGAGATGTCGCTCTTCTGCTGTCGAAGGGGATGGGGTGCCTCGCGTTACCTGGTGAGGCATGCGTGGAGGAACTTAACGAGTTGCGCCTCGAATGGAACGCATGGGCGGCTGTGGCGAGGTCCTGCGTTTCGACCGATTGTAGTTCTCACCCGCTTTCTTTGCGGCTTTCGCCACGGGAAGGAGCGCAGATGTCCCGCAACTACGACAAAAGGCCAGGCTGGAAAGCCTGACCTTCATCTCACGCCTGGCAGCGACCTACCTTCCCAGGAGGCTTCCCTCCCAGTATTCTCGGCGCTGGAGGTCTTCACGTCCGTGTTCGGTATGGGTACGGGTGTTGCCCCTCCGCTATGGTCACCAGACCGGTTGCGTTTGGCCCTTGCCTTTGTGCATAGGGAGTGTTCAGGTGAAGCCCTCGACCGATTCGTATCTGTCCGCTCCACGCATCACTGCGCTTCCACGCCAGACCGATCTACCTCGTCGTCTTCGAGGGGTCTTACTTCCTTCACGGAATGGGATACGTCATCTTGAGGCGGGCTTCGCGCTTAGATGCTTTCAGCGCTTATCCCTTCCCGACTTGGCTACCCAGCGGTGCCCCTGGCGGGACAACTGGTACACCAGCGGTCGGTTCATCCCGGTCCTCTCGTACTAGGGACAAACCCTCTCACGTATCCTACGCCCGCGGCAGATAGGGACCGAACTGTCTCACGACGTTCTGAACCCAGCTCGCGTACCGCTTTAATGGGCGAACAGCCCAACCCTTGGGACCGACTTCAGCCCCAGGATGCGATGAGCCGACATCGAGGTGCCAAACCTCCCCGTCGATGTGAACTCTTGGGGGAGATCAGCCTGTTATCCCCGGGGTAGCTTTTATCCGTTGAGCGATGGCCCTTCCACTCGGAACCACCGGGTCACTAAGCCCGACTTTCGTCCCTGCTCGACCTGTCCGTCTCGCAGTCAAGCTCCCTTTTGCCTTTGCACGCTACGCGCGATTTCCATCCGCGCTGAGGGAACCTTTGGGCGCCTCCGTTACCCTTTAGGAGGCGACCGCCCCAGTCAAACTGTCCGCCTGACACTGTCCCGCCTCGCGTCCTCACAAGGCCGGTTAGAACAACCGTGTCCCAAGGGTGGTATCCCAACGCCGACTCCACTCAGGCTGGCGCCCAAGCTTCTCCGTCTCCCACCTATCCTGTACATGGAACACCGTTGTCCCATATCAGGCTACAGTCAAGCTCCACGGGGTCTTTCCGTCTAACCGCGGGTAACCTGCATCTTCACAGGTATTACAATTTCACCGGGTCTCTCGTTGAGACAGCGCCCAAGTCGTTACGCCTTTCGTGCGGGTCGGAACTTACCCGACAAGGAATTTCGCTACCTTAGGACCGTTATAGTTACGGCCGCCGTTTACTGGGGCTTCGATTCGGACCTTCGGGGTCTCCCCCCTAAGCCCTCCTCTTAACCTTCCAGCACCGGGCAGGCGTCAGCCCCTATACGTCGCCTTTCGGCTTCGCAGAGACCTGTGTTTTTGCTAAACAGTCGCTTGGGCCTTTTCACTGCGGCTCTTCCTCCAGGAAGAGCGCCCCTTCTCCCGAAGTTACGGGGCCATTTTGCCGAGTTCCTTAACGAGAGTTCTCCCGCGCGCCTTCGTGTTCTCCACGCGCCCACCTGTGTCGGTTTCCGGTACGGGCACCTTCGGCTCGCTAGAGGCTTTTCTCGGCAGTGTGAACGTCGGGACTTCGGTACTGTCCTTCCCTCCCCATCACAGCTCACGCTTTCCAGGGTGCGCATTTCACTACACCCCACGCTCGCTGCTTGGACGGCCTCTTCCATCCGGCCGCTTCCCTCGTCCTCCTGCGTCACCCCTTCGCTCAAGCGCCTACGGTGGTACAGGAATGTCAACCTGTTCTCCTTCGGCTACGCCTTTCGGCCTCGCCTTAGGTCCCGACTGACCCTGGGCGGACGAGCCTTCCCCAGGAAACCTTGGGCTTTCGGCGGAGGGGATTCTCACCCCTCTTTTCGCTACTCATACCGGCATTCTCACTTCCATGCGCTCCACCTTGCCTTCCGGCTCAGCTTCCCCGCACATGGAACGCTCCCCTACCATGTCGCCATCCCGAGCTTCGGTGTCCGGTTTAGCCCCGTTCCATTTTCCGCGCAGCGCCACTCGACCAGTGAGCTATTACGCACTCTTTCAATGATGGCTGCTTCTAAGCCAACATCCTGGTTGTCTTCGCAGCGCCACATCGTTCCCCACTCAACCGGAACTTCGGGACCTTAGCTGCGGGTCTGGGCTGTTTCCCTCTCGACTACGGACCTTATCGCTCGCAGTCTCACTGCCAGGTTCCTCGACATTGTGGCATTCGCAGTTTGACGAAGCTTGGTAGCCCTCGCGGGCCCCGCACCCCATCAGTGCTCTACCTCCACAACTCATCCCCTGACGCTAGCCCTCAAGCTATTTCGGGGAGAACCAGCTATCACCGGGTTCGATTGGCATTTCACCCCTACCCCCAGTTCATCCCCTGGCTTTTCAACGCCAGTGGGTTCGGGCCTCCATGCGGTGTTACCCGCACTTCACCCTGACCAGGGGTAGATCACCCGGTTTCGGGTCGATGCGGACGAACTCACGCCCTCTTCAGACTCGCTTTCGCTTCGGCTTAGGCTCCTCCGCCTTTACCTCGCTCGCCCGCATCACTCGCCGGTTCATTCTACAAAAGGCACGCCGTCACACCTTTCGGTGCTCCGACTGCTTGTAGGCACACGGTTTCAGGTTCTCTTTCACTCCGCTCCCGCGGTCCTTTTCACCTTTCCCTCACGGTACTCGTTCACTATCGGTCGCCAAGGAGTATTTAGCCTTAGGAGGTGGTCCTCCCAGATTCCTACGGGATTCCTCGTGTCCCGCAGTACTCGGGGTCTGTTTCCACCCTCGTGCGCGCGTTTCGGATACCGGGCTCTCACCGTCTCTGGCCGGCCTTCCCAGACCGTTCTCCTACGCACTCACTCGGGCTGGCTACCCTGCAGCTCGCCGCAAACAGCCCCTCTACCCCGCATGCGCAACGGCTGCAGCCTTTCCCACGCATGCGGTTTAGGCTCCTCCGCTTTCGCTCGCCACTACTCACGGAATCGCGTTTGCTTTCTCTTCCTCGGGGTACTGAGATGTTTCACTTCCCCCGGTTCCCCGCTTAACGCCTTTCGGCCTTAAGCTGCTGGCGCTTCCCGCCAGCGGGTTCCCCCATTCGGACATCCACGGATCTCAGCCCGCTTACGGCTCCCCGTGGCATTTCGGCGTTCGCCCCGTCCTTCTTCGGCTCTTGGCGCCTAGGCATCCACCGTGTGCCCTTCCTAGCTTCACCTTGCCTTTCTCCCTATGCACTTGCCAAGGTCCTCCGAGAGAGCTCTCGCTCCCTCAAACTAAACACACCCAACCTCCCAAACCCGCCAAGCCCCGTCCTTCTCCCTAGAAAGGAGGTGATCCAGCCGCACCTTCCGGTACGGCTACCTTGTTACGACTTCACCCCAATCATCGACCCCACCTTCGGCGGCTGGCTCCCCTTTCGGGGTTACCTCACCGACTTCGGGTGTTGCCGACTCTCGTGGTGTGACGGGCGGTGTGTACAAGGCCCGGGAACGTATTCACCGCGGCATGCTGATCCGCGATTACTAGCAATTCCGGCTTCATGCAGGCGAGTTGCAGCCTGCAATCCGAACTACGAGCGGCTTTTTGGGTTTCGCTCCGCCTCGCGGCTTCGCCTCCCTTTGTACCGCCCATTGTAGCACGTGTGTAGCCCAGGACATCAGGGGCATGATGATTTGACGTCATCCCCGCCTTCCTCCGACTTGCGCCGGCAGTCACCTGTGAGTCCCCCGCCTCAACGCGCTGGTAACACAGGTCAAGGGTTGCGCTCGTTGCGGGACTGAACCCAACATCTCACGACACGAGCTGACGACAACCATGCACCACCTGTCTCCTCTGCCCCCGAAGGGAAGGTGCATCTCTGCACCCGTCAGAGGGATGTCAAGCCCTGGTAAGGTTCTTCGCGTTGCTTCGAATTAAACCACATGCTCCACTGCTTGTGCGGGCCCCCGTCAATTCCTTTGAGTTTCAGTCTTGCGACCGTACTCCCCAGGCGGAGTGCTTATTGGGTTTCCTTCGGCACTGGGGTGTGTCCCCCCAACACCTAGCACTCATCGTTTACGGCGTGGACTACCAGGGTATCTAATCCTGTTTGCTCCCCCACGCTTTCGTGCCTCAGCGTCAGTCACTGTCCAGCAAGGCGCCTTCGCCGACTGGTATTCCTCCACATCTCTACGCATTTCACCGCTACACGTGGAATTCCCCTTGCCTCTCCAGCACTCAAGTCAAGCAGTTTCCAGAGCCATCCCATGGTTGAGCCATGGACTTTCACTCCAGACTTGCTCGACCGCCTACGCACCCTTTACGCCCAGTGATTCCGGACAACGCTCGCCCCCTACGTTTTTACCGCGGCTGCTGGCACGTAGTTAGCCGGGGGCTTCCTCACTCGGTACCGTCTCGCATGGGGCTTTCCACTCCCCATGCCGCTCTCCCCGAGCAACAGAGCTTTACAACCCGAAGGCCTTCTTCGCTCACGCGGCGTTGCTCCGTCAGGCTTGCGCCCATTGCGGAAGATTCCCTACTGCTGCCTCCCGTAGGAGTCTGGGCCGTGTCTCAGTCCCAGTGTGGCCGGTCACCCTCTCAGGTCGGCTACGCATCGTCGCCTTGGTGGGCCGTTACCCCGCCAACTAGCTAATGCGCCGCGGGCTCCTCTCTCAGCGGCCCATCCGGGCCTTTCCCCGCAAGAAGATGCCTCCTCGCGGGCGTATCCGGCATTAGCGCCCGTTTCCGGGCGTTATTCCGGTCTGAAAGGCAGATTACCCACGTGTTCCTCACCCGTCCGCCGCTGACCTCAAAAGAGGTCCGCTCGACTTGCATGTATTAGGCACGCCGCCAGCGTTCGTCCTGAGCCAGGATCAAAACTCTCAATCCAAGTGCTTTATCCTGACCGTTCGGTCACAAGGACTTACGGGCTTGGTGGTCTCGTGTGTTTAGTTTTCAAGGAGCGATTCCCGCGCCACCGCGCGGATTTCCTGCCGCCTCGTGGCAGCCAGGTTATTATAACACGCATCACACTACTATGTCAAGTCTTTCGAACTGCGATGTCGCGATCGCGTTAAGCCCTCCGGCCCCTCCGCAGACGCGACGTTGCGTAGAATAGCACCCTTACAGCATCCGTGTCAAGCCGCCCGGCGAATGCTGTGATGGTTATGGGCACAAGACCTATTGACGCAGTGATGTGAACCCTTGCAAACATCCCATGCGTAAGTAAATCATTTCGAGGTGCGATCACGGGCACTGGCTCGCGCCAACTTCACACACACAGGATCTGATTTTTCACTTGACAACCCCTCACCTCCGTGTTAAAGTACCGAATGCCCAGCGTTGTACACGGGCTAAGAGCCATTAGCTCAGTTGGCAGAGCACCTGACTTTTAATCAGGGTGTCGCTGGTTCGAATCCAGCATGGCTCACCATATGCCACCTTGGCTCAGGGGTAGAGCAGCTCACTCGTAATGAGCAGGTCGTCGGTTCGAATCCGACAGGTGGCTCCACATGGGCAACGGACTTCGTTGCCCATCACCCGCTGGACTTGGTTGGACAGCGGACCCACTTCGCCACGCGCGCCCGTAGCTCAGTTGGATAGAGCGTTTGACTACGAATCAAAAGGTCGGGAGTTCGAATCTCTCCGGGCGCGCCATTTCATCCGGAGCATAGCGCAGCTTGGTAGCGCGCCTGCCTTGGGAGCAGGAGGTCGTGGGTTCAAATCCCGCTGCTCCGACCATACTCCGGGGGTATAGCTCAGTTGGGAGAGCACCTGCCTTGCAAGCAGGGGGTCGTCGGTTCGAATCCGGCTACCTCCACCACCCATTCCTCGATAGCTCAGCGGTAGAGCATCCGGCTGTTAACCGGAGGGTCGCAGGTTCGAATCCTGCTCGGGGAGCCAGTCCATGCTCCCATAGCTCAGTCGGTAGAGCGCATCCATGGTAAGGATGAGGTCACCAGTTCGAGCCTGGTTGGGAGCTCCATGGCCCCATGGTCAAGTGGTTAAGACACCACCCTTTCACGGTGGTAACGGGGGTTCGAATCCCCCTGGGGTCATCGCAAAGGGCTTGACGTTACGAGCTTCTCGCAGGTATAATAGTCGAGCCGTTGTGCGGAAGTAGCTCAGGGGTAGAGCATCGCCTTGCCAAGGCGAGGGCCGCGGGTTCGAATCCCGTCTTCCGCTCCACATGGAGGATTCCCTCCTCGCGGGTGTAGTTTAGTGGTAAAACATCAGCTTCCCAAGCTGAGGTCGGGGGTTCGATTCCCCTCACCCGCTCCATGCGGCTGTAGCTCAGAGGGAGAGCACTACCTTGACACGGTAGGGGTCACAGGTTCAATTCCTGTCAGCCGCACCACGAGCAAGGCCCTATCGTCTAATGGTTCAGGACGCCGCCCTCTCACGGCGGAAATCGGGGTTCGAATCCCCGTAGGGTCACCACCCACATGGAGTGATGGCCGAGTTGGTCGAAGGCGCTCGCCTGCTAAGCGAGTATACGGTTGTTAAGACCGTATCGAGGGTTCGAATCCCTCTCACTCCGCCACACTGGAACTGTGGTGTAGAGGCCTAACATGCCTGCCTGTCACGCAGGAGATCGCGGGTTCGAATCCCGTCAGTTCCGCCATGTGCGCCCATAGCTCAGTCGGCTAGAGCGCACGACTGATAATCGTGAGGTCGGTGGTTCGAATCCACCTGGGCGCACCAATTCACCAGCAGCCGTTTGGAGACGGCTGCTGGTTTGATTTTTATTCGGCAACTCCACCAGGTTGAAGGTACTCCCGGAGCTCTGCTGCAAATCGTTCGACTTTGACGCGAGGCAGACTCGGTCCATCAAAATCAAAGATACGAAGTCCTCGAAATGACGCTGGGTGGTCCTCGGTCCGCGGCACGATATGCACGTGAACATGCGGACAATCCTCGGACTCGGCGAGCATGATGGAATACACCTTTTGGACCCCTGGAACGATATCCCGAAGAGCTCGTGTCACCATACGCTGCAATCTGCCGAAGGCTTCGACTTCCTCAATGGAAAGCTCATCGAAGAATTCGACATGCTGGAGCGGCTTCACAATCAACCACCCCAGTACACGGCTCCAAACGGTGGTCGACCTGCCAGAGATCATCCCGATAGATTACGCCTCCAGGAGGGACAAGCATGCCCTGATTGACCTGGCACGCTAGACATGCCTCCGCCATTCGAGCGTCCCCTTTCCCATGCGCTGCGGCGCCCAGTCCGTACCTGCGGTATCGCGCGAAAGTCACTGGCCCCTTGATGCATGGACAAGACAAGCCTCGATGTCTTCGCGGATGCTCTCCGGCGATGTCTGCGGCGCGTAGCGTTTCACCACACGACCCTCCCGGTCGACGAGAAACTTGGTGAAGTTCCACTTGATGGTCTCCGATCCGAGTGCACCTTTAGCCTCTTTCTTCAGGTGTTCGAACAGCGGATGTGCGTTCGGCCCGTTCACGTCGATTTTCGCGAAGACTGGGAACGTCACCCGGTACGTCGTGCTGCAGAAGGTTTGGATTTCCTCGTTCGATCCCGGCTCCTGATTGCCGAACTGGTTGCAAGGAAAGGCAAGCACTTCGAAGCCGCGTTCGCGATAGAGTTCGTACAATTTCTGCAGTCCTTCATACTGAGGAGTAAAGCCGCACTTGGACGCCGTATTGACAATGAGCAACACCTTGCCCTGGTACTCGCGCATCGATATCTTCGTCCCGTCAGCCTTCTCCACCTCAAACTCGTAAATCGTCAACGTCATCCCCTCCTGTTCCATCGTAGCATTCCAATTAATCGCGCAAATAATCGAGCCCCGGGCACAAACCCGGGGCCCTCCTTCACTTGCTTACAGGAACGGCTATCTCCGGCCTGTGGGCGAGCATTCGATTGACCGCGCTCACCAGCGCCTTCGCCGACGCCTCCATAATGTCCGTATCCACGCCGCATCCGAAATGCGTATTCCCTTCTTCGTCGTCCACGCTGATGTACGCCACCGCTCGCGATCCCGACCCGACTTCCAGCGCATGCTCCTTGTACGTGAGATTCGCGACCCGGATCCCAAGCCCCTCCTCCAGCGCATGGCACAGCGCGTCCAACCGCCCATTGCCGGCCCCTTCGATCTCGACCGTCTCGCCCTGCCAGACCACCGTCGCGCGCACGCGGTGCGATCCCTTCGCATCCGTGCCCGTCAGTTCGACGAGATCGAGCGGCTGCCCAAGGTTCACAAACTCGCGCATGAAGATTTCGGCGATCTCGTCCGCCGACAGCTCCTTCTGCTCGCGATCCGACACCCGCTTGACCGCATATCCCAGCTGCTCGCGCATCTTGGGGGGCAGATCGAAGCCGTGCGACTGCTCCAGCACGTAGCCGATGCCACCCTTGCCGGATTGGCTGTTGATGCGGATGATGTCCCCTTCGTATTCGCGGCCGATATCCTTGGGATCGATGGGCAGATACGGGACCGTCCAATGCTCAGGCGACTTCTCCTCGCGCCACTTCATGCCCTTCGCAATGGCATCCTGATGCGATCCCGAAAACGCCGTGAAGACGAGTTCCCCCGCGTACGGGTGACGCCTGCTCACCTGCATCTTGGTGAGGGCCTCGACGCGGGCCTGGATGGCCGGGAGGTTGGAGAAGTCGAGCCCCGGATCGATGCCGTGCGAGTACAGGTTCAGCGCGAGCGTGACGATGTCCACGTTGCCCGTTCGCTCCCCATTCCCAAACAGCGTGCCCTCGAGCCGCTCCGCGCCCGCGAGCATGGCGAGTTCCGCCGCCGCGACACCCGTGCCGCGATCGTTGTGCGGATGCACGGACAGAATCACGGCGTCGCGGCGAGCCAGGTGCTTACCCATGTATTCGATCTGGCTCGCGTACACGTGCGGCATGGAAAGCTCGACGGTCGCCGGCAGGTTGATGATGACCTTGCGATCCGGCGTGGGCTGCCACACATCGAGCACTGCGTTGCAGATCTCGAGTGCGAAGTCGAGTTCGGTGCCGGTGAAGCTCTCCGGCGAGTATTGGAAGAAGAAGTTGCCTGGTGTGGTGCGGGCGAGATCGCGGATCTGCTCGGCGCCGGTCACGGCAATGTTCACGATCTCGTCCTTGTCCGCCCGGAACACCTGTTCGCGCTGCGCCACGGACGTGGAGTTGTAGAGATGGACAATGGCGCGCTTGGCCCCGCGAATGGCTTCAAACGTGCGCTCGATGATGTGATCGCGCGATTGCGTCAGGACCTGGATGGTCACGTCGTCCGGGACGAGATCGCGCTCGATAAGCGTCCGAACGAACTCGAACTCCGTGTCTGATGCGGCCGGAAAGCCAACCTCGATTTCCTTGAAGCCGATCTCGACGAGCAGCTGAAAGTACGCAAGCTTCTCCTCGAGATTCATCGGGACGATGAGCGCCTGATTTCCGTCGCGCAAGTCGACGCTGCACCAGATCGGCGGGTGATCGAGGTAATCGCGATGTACCCAATCGAAGCAAGGTTTCGGGGGAAGAAAATACTGGCGGGTGTACTTGTTCACATGCTTCACGTCCATCCACTCCTCTTCTCTTGTCTTCAATGGTCCAGAAGGGAAAACAAAAAGGCCTCATCTCACATAGAGACGAGGCCGGGTTGGCTCGCGGTACCACTCTATTTGGCTTCCCTTGCGGAAAAGCCCCCTCTGTCGACGGCAATCACCGTCTAGCCCTGTAACGCGGGCAAGCGGCACACCCTACTCCCACGGCCACATTGGCCGCCTTTCGGGCTGCGGTTCATGGGCGAGTTCAGGACACGCCTTCGACCGATTCGCACCACCCATCGGCTCTCTGCACTCCAGCGACGCCCCTACTACTCCCACTCTTCACCTTTCTCCATTTTCCGGCTTCCGTGTTACGCACAACAGTTCAGGTGATTCCATCGTAAGGGGAATGGAGCGAGATGTCAAGCGATTTGAACAAGTGTCTAGGCCGATGTTCACCAGGGGAGAAGATCAGTAAGAAACTGTTCATCGCTGCGTAGGAAGCGTGTCTAGCCAGCGAAACAAGAACGCCGTACGATTTCATTGAGACATTGGCCGCATGGTGCAGAAAGGTGTGAATTCAATGGGAGATATGGACATGTCAAGCGCGCCGCCTGTTCATACGGTAAGCGCGTTTTATAAGCTGCTCCTGATCGAATGGGCTGTGTTGCTAGGCGTATCGGCCATCATCTATCTCATCGCGCGATTCTGGAAATCAGAAGGCGAAGGGTTTCTGCGGGAATTCGGCGTCGAGCCCCGGAGCAAGCAAAGCAGCGGATCGCCCTACTATCTGGCTCCATCGGAGGCTAAGGCGCGCAGGCTGGCCGTCTGGTCCCTGGGCCTCCTATGGATCCTGGATGGCCTCCTACAGGCGCAGCCCGAGCTCGGCACCAACTTCTTCGGCGCGGTCATTGAACCCGTGATGTCAGGGCAACCCCGCTGGGTAAACGACCTATTTCTGTCGGTGACGCAGTTGCTCTTCACCTCACGCCCGCTCTGGTTTGACTCGCTGACGGTTTGGATCCAAGTTCTTCTTGGCCTCGGCATTCTCGCCGGCCCCGAACGGTCCATCGGGCGGCTGGCCCTTCGGGTTTCCATCGCTTGGTCGCTCGTGGTGTGGGCCTTCGGCGAGGGCTTCGGACAGATCTTCAGCGGCGGTTCATGGCTCATGGGGAGCCCTGGTTCTGTGCTTGTCTACGCGGCGCTCGCTGTGGTTCTGCTTGCGAAAGCTGACGCGTGGGAGAACGGCCGCGTCAAGCATGGCATGCAGTGGTTTGTGACCGTTTGGTTCTTGGCGAGCGCCATCCTTCAGGCTCTGCCGAGCGCAGGCTACTGGTCGGGAAACGGGCTGGCCGATATGGAAATGGAAATGGCTCAGATGCCTCAGCCTCACTTCCTGTCGGCGCCGCTCTACACCTTGGCCCACGCCTTGTCACACGGGCCGATGGGGTGGAACGCGATTTTTGTCGCCGTGCCCTTGGTACTCGCTGTCGGTTGGTTCACAGCCCCCGAGTCTCGCGCCGTTCAGGTAGCGACCGGGGTCGTGCTGCTTCTCGTGTGGTGGCTTGGTCAGGATTTCGGCGTGGTGGGTGGCGCAGGCACGGACCCCAATACAGGGCTACCGCTGTTCCTGCTAACACTCGTCCATAACGCCCTGCCACGGGACGGATCGTCGCCATGGACGCGCCTAAGGCGATCCGCCCCTCGAGCCGCGGCACACTAGTCGGTGTGCCGGTGCACGCAGCAGGACGACGCCTCGGATGTCCGATACCTAGGAAAGTACTACAGGGCTGCCTCGTAGCTCGGTACGTGGGCAGCCCTCCTTTTGAGCACCGCAGCGCACGGAGACGACCGAGGCGCAGTCAAAGATTCTGCACGCGCTACACATCGCGAAGCTGCGAAGGATTCTGCTCATGGAACCTCGAACACGTGGACTGTAGACAATACACGAGTTATCCACAGGTCCCACGAGCCCGCGTTGGACATGGGGGCGTGGGACTTCGCATGGCTACGGAGTGTAGAAGTCAGGATCTTCTGAACAGGAAATTCAGAGCCGTGCTCGTAGATCCAGGCGCGACTTGCGGCGGTGGTAAAGATGCGCAGTCACTGCAAGTCCGATTCCGGCAAGCTGCGCGGTGACCCTCCGCCTTTTTATTCGGCACCACCTGCGTCTTCGGCTTTCGCAACCACGTATCCCTCGCGAAATCGTCGGATCGACACCGCCTTCGCGAACGGCGCTTCGCGCGGCGATTGCGGGCTTTACCTAGAGATCACGCCTCCTCCCGAACGCGTTTCAGGACCTCCTGCGCCTCTTGCTCGGAAAGGTCCGTCAACTCGACGACATCCGCGACCGAAGCGCCCTTGCGGAACATCCGCTCGGCAATTTCCTTGCTTCGTTCATCCTTTGCTTCTTCCACAATCTCCTTCAGTAGCTCCGTCATCGCCAAAACCCTCCTTAGCACCGCTTTTTGCTCATCCGTCAACACCCTCGCGCTGAAACCGAACACCAACGCCGCCAGGTAGTTCTGCTCCTCGCGATCCGGCACACGCTGCAAGGTTTCCACAATGGCGTCAAACGCCTCGTCCCGTGTCCGCCGGTCAAATCGCATGTGAAACGCAAACGCCAACCGAACCCGGTCTTCCGGCGTCCACTCGCCCGTCTCCAGGTGCCGCCGCACCGTCTCCAACGCCGCGTCACCGTCCATCTGACCCAGATACACGTTCTCTACCGTGTATCGGAAACTCCCGGCGTCGAGCTCCGACGGCGCGCTCTGCACTTCGCTCGTGTACAACACCACCGTGCGGACCGCCCGACGGTGGCGTTCCACGAGCGCCACGTCGTAAGCCGCAAACCGATACAACATAGGTTCCTTCGTCGACTGGAACTCCAAGTGAAGCAAACGCCCATCCGCAAGCTCCAGCATGATGTCCGTCATCGTCTGGCGCATCCTCACCTCGGGGATCTCCGTCGCCAAGGCGCGCACCACCGGCGCGTCCCGTACGCCAATCACCGACAGCACTTCCCCGGGCAGCGCCAACGTCAAGTGCTTCGCAACCAAATCGTTCGCATTCCTCGGTATGTCCATCATGACCTCCGTTTGCCTTCAGTATACTGCCGTGGTGCGTGAGCGGCCAATATTGTTACGAAGGCAAAAAACAACCCTCGGGTCCCAACAAGGTCCCACAGGGTTGCATGCGTTTCGATTCGATCGGGCTTACAAAGTCATCGGCCCATCTCATCGGCCCAACTGCTTCCGCCGCATACGGGTGAACGTGTCGAACGTGACCGCGAGCAGCAGGATGGCGCCTTCCACCAGATACTTCGTGCTAGTCGGCGCGTTCAACAGCGCCATGCCATTCTCGATGCTGCCGATGACGAGCGCGCCGAGAAGCGCGTTCCACACGCTCCCATAGCCGCCGAACAGGCTCGTGCCGCCGATCACGGCCGCTGCAATCGAGTCCATGAGCAAATCGCTGCCGCCGGACGCCGTGGACGCCGCACCCAATCGAGACGCGCCGACGATGCCGCCGATGGCCGCCATGGTGCCCGCGAGCGTGAACACCATGATCCGAACGCCCTTCACGCTGATACCCGCCCGGCGCGCAGCCTCCGCATTGCCGCCCACCGCGTAGATGTGACGGCCAAACGCGGTACTCTGGCAGATCCATGCGAGCAGCACCACAAACACAATCAGCACCAGCCCCGCAATGGGCACGCCCTGGTAGGCATTGAGCAACACCGTCGCGCCAATCATCACCGCGGCACTCAGGATGAGCTTCGTCCACGTGGAGGCTGCAGACTTCGGGGGAAGCCCAAGCTTCTGCCGCTTGGCGCGATCGCGCACGGCTGTCCACACCATGAGGAGTAACGCGACCGCCACCAACACCCAGCTCAGCCAGTCAGGCAGGTAGTTGCCCGCAATGGCGTTAATGGTGTTGTTCATGATGGGCACCGTGCCCTCCTGGCCGATGAGGACAAACAAGAGCCCCAAGAACGCGAGCGAACCTGCAAGCGTTACGATAAATGACGGCACGCGAAGCACCGTCACCCAAAAGCCCTGGAAAAATCCGAGCACCGTGCCGCTCAAAGCGCCGGCGAGGATCGCGACGTACGGATTCACGCCATTGCCCGCAAGTACTGCGAGGATCGCGCCACCGATGGCACTCACGGCCGCGATGGACAAGTCAATCTCCCCGAGCAGGAGGATGAGCGTCTCGCCGACCCCGAGCAAGCCGTATTCCGCCATTTGCAGCACGAGGTTCGACAGGTTTCGGCTCGTGAGAAAGCTGTTGTTCAAGATCTCAAACACAATCCAGATGAGGACGAGCGACAAAAATACGGGCAGTTGTTGAAACTCCCCGCCAATGATGCGATCGAACACCGACGTGCTGCGCGCGGCGGGCGTCTGCGTCTGCTTGGCCTGACCGATATTGACCGTCATGTTAGGACGTGACCTCCTCTTGCGCCGATGCGCCCGTGATGGCCGCCACAACCTGCTCGGGCGTGACCTGCTCTCTCTCAAACGTCGCCACAGTGCGCCCCAACCGCAACACCACGATGCGGTTCGCAATCTTGAACACGTCGCTCATGTTGTGCGAAATGACGAGCACTGCGCGGCCGCTCGCCGCGAGCCTCTGGATGAGCTCAAGCACCGCGCGCTGCTGCACGACGCCGAGCGCGGCGGTCGGCTCGTCGAGCATGACGAGTTTCGAACCCCACAGGACGGATCGCGCCACTGCGACGGTCTGGCGCTGACCGCCGGAGAGCGATGCAACCTGCGTGTGCAATGGGGGCAGGCGAATGCCGAGCTCGTTCAACACAGGAATGGCGCGCCGCTCCATCTCGTTCCGGTCGATCACGCGCACCAGCCCGGGAATCACGCTGCGCCGCAGCTCTCGGCCGAGAAACAGGTTGGAGACGATGTCCAAGTTGTCGCAGAGCGCGAGATCCTGGTACACCGTCTGGATGCCGTACCTTTCTGCCACGGCTGGACTCGTCAACCGGACCGGTTGGCCCTCGAACAAGATCTCGCCTTCGTCCGGCTGCTCGACGCCCGCGATCATCTTGATGGTGGTCGACTTCCCGGCGCCGTTGTCCCCGACGAGCGCCACGATTTCGCCTGCATGAACGGAAAACGAAACGCCATCGAGCGCCTGAACGGCGCCAAACCGTTTGCGAAGGTTGCGCACTTCGAGGACCGGCTGTGTCTTGACCTCCGTTGCCACGTACAGCGCCTCCTCTCGTCGTTAAGAAGCGCCGGAGAACACATCGCGTGCGCTCCGGCGCCGGTCCTCAGACCCTTACTGCTGCTCTGCCGGGTTCTTGATGCGCGCCCAGGTGGTGAAGCCGTCCTTGATGACCGTGCTTGCGATGTTCGACTTCGTCACAACGATGGGCTGCAAGAGCACAGACGGCACGTTCGTGGCACCGTTGTTCACTGTGCCGTTCACGAGCGATGCAGGCGGCTTCTTGCCCGTAATGAGGTCATACGCCAGCTGTGCGGCGGCATCCGCCTCTTCCTTGATGGGCTTATACACCGTCATCGACTGGGTGCCGTCGTAATAGATGCGGTGCAGGCCAGCGTCGGTCGCATCCTGACCGGTCACCGGGATGCCCTTGATGTGCTGCTGCTCAAGCGCCTGGATGGCCGCACCCGCCAGGTTGTCGTTCGCAGCCAACACGGCGTTCACGTGATTGTGCAGCCGCGTGAGCGCCTGCTGCATCTCGGTCAGCGCCTGCTGCGAATCCCAGTTCGGCGTGAACTGCTCATAGCCGAGCTTCAGCTTGCCCGACTTGAAGAGCGGATCCAGGACGTCATGGGCGCCCTGCGCAAACTGCTTCGCGTTCGGATCTGTGGGGGCGCCGTCCAACATGACCACCGTGCCGCCCTTCTTGGTGTGCTGCGCGATATACTCGCCCTGAAGCTTGCCGACCTCGACGTTGTTAAACGAGACGTAATAGTCGACCTTGGCGTTCTGAATGAGGCGATCGTACGAAATCACGGGGACGTGCGCTTTGGCCGCCTCGGTGACGATGGTCGTGGCTGCAAATCCGTTCACCGGCGCCACGACGAGGAGTTTCGCACCCTCCGTGATGGCGCTTTCCACCTGCTGAAGCTGCGTCGCCTCAGACCCCTGCGCGTTGGCGTAAATGATCTGCGCGTTCGGATCCAGCTTCTTCATCGCCGCGATGAAATCAGGCCTATCATCGTACTCCCAGCGCGGCGACGTGTTCGTCTCTGGCATCAGAAACGCAATTTTGACGCTCGGGTGCGGATTCACTGCAGACGCCGCGCCCGTCGACGTTGAGCTCTGCGCATTCGTGGAAGAGGTGCCGCAGCCGGCAACAATCCCCGTCACGACAGCTGCCGCCGCCATCCACGTTGCGCTCTTCTTCCATGTCTTCTTGGCCACTCCGTACTACCCCCCTGTTGAGTTTCGATGGAAAGCACCATGCTCCCGTCGCAACCGCTTACTCACGTTGTAGCGAAAGCGCCATCACCCAGTCTCGCATTCTTCTTTCCCCGGACACTCTCGCCACAACCTGATCTATGCATACCAGACCGGAACCTAGTTTGTCAACACAAACAACTAAGTAGGCGAAGCTGATTTTTCGCCGGCGCGTCACTGCCGGCGCGCCACTTCCCATCCCAACATTCGCGTTTCACGCGCACAACGAACGGCGTTTTTGCTCCGGAATTCGCCGTTGAGGCACGTCACCGAGCGCGCCCCGCTAACCTCGGCAGGGCGCGCCTTCGCTCAACGCACGGGGACGTCTTCCCGTGTCCACTTCTTCGTGTTGAACTGGTTGTTGACGAGGATGGGCACCTGAGGGAAATTCGTGGGATAGGACCAGAAACTCATGCCACGCAAGTTGTATTCGACAACCAAGTCCTGCTTCGCTTGAAAGCTGCGCGGGTCTTCAAACCACACGATGTGGTGCCGACCTTGCGCGTCCGAGTAGGTGAAATACGGCGCCTCGGCCCGAAGGTCGTATTGAATCGGCACATGTTGCTGGTACGCGAGGTTCACCGCCTGAACAGGTGTCAACGTCGCCGCGCGCGTGCCGGGACGATACGGAAGCGTCCAGTCATACCCGTACACCGACACACCCAGCATGATCTTGTCGCGTGGGATGGCGGTGACGGCGTAGTCCAGTACCTTGCGTATCTGGTCCACAGGAGACACCGGCATCGGGGGACCGCCTATCCAGCCCCACTCGTAGGTCATGAGAATGACGAAGTCGCACACTTCCCCGTGCCAGTGATAATCGTGCGCTTCATACAACAGCCCCGGCTGGTCCGCGTACAGCTTCGGAGCCAGCGCGCTCGAAAGCAGGAATCCCTCTTTGTGCACGCGCTCCGCGCAACGTTCGACGAAGGCGTTATACAGGTCGCGATCGTGCGCGTAGACGTATTCAAAGTCGAGATTGAGGGCTCGATACCCCTTGTCGCCCATCACGCGAAGCACGTTCGTGAGGATCTTCTCCTGCGTCGACGGCGACGTGAAAATGGCGTGCGCCACGTCCGAGTTGAACATATCCCCGTGCCAGTTGGTGAGCACGAGCATCGGCATCACGCTCTGATGGAGGGCTGCGTCCACCAAGGCCGTGTCGTCCGATCGCGCCCGGATAGATCCGTCCGTCTCTGCCTCATACGAAAATGGCGACACATACGTCAGCACAGGGGCGAGCACGTCCAGCTGATGCGGCGCAGGATCGGTGAACTGAACAAAGTACGCATTGACCTCGATGGTGCGCCGCTCTGCACCTGTCACGACACCTTCGCGCGTCGGCACGACCAGCGCCTGCCCAACCACCAGTTGCTCGGGATTTCGAATGCCGTTTGCAGCCGCGATATCGGCAGCCGAGACGTGGTACAGCTTGCCCAGCTCCCACAGCGTGTCTCCAGGCTCGACGACGTGAATGAGCATCTGCCTTCACTCCTCATGGATGGCGATCTCGACATCAGCCTATGCCCCCTGCCCGCAGGTGGGCTGGGCGGACGCCCATCGCCATGGCCATTTGGAGTTGGATGCCACACCGTCTATGATCGACATGGCGAAGCAATGGGAGGTGTGGCACATGGCAACGGTTCCCGAAAACGGGCCTTCACCAGCTCCGCCACTATCGCGGCGGCTCGTTCTCTTCATGGCTGTGGCCGCGGGCGTCGGCGTGGCCAACCTATACTACCTTCAGCCCCTTCTGCACGAAATCCAGGTTGGCTTCCACGCGGCATCCTGGCAGGTGGGTCTGGCGGCCACGCTGACCCAAATCGGCTATGCGCTAGGGCTGTTTTTGTTCGTGCCCCTTGGAGACAGCCTCGAGCGGCGAAGCCTGATTGTGCGGATGTGCATCGTGACGGCGGGAGTGCTCCTCATTTTGGCAGCCTCGCTCAACGTGTGGTGGCTCGTGAGCTCCTGCCTGGTGGTGGGGGCGGCGACCATCGTTCCTCAGCTCGTGGTCCCCTTCGCGGCTCATCTCGCGCCTCCGGAAGAACGCGGGCGAACGGTCGGCACGGTCATGAGCGGCCTGCTCATCGGCGTGCTGCTCGCGCGCACACTGGCAGGTCTGGTGGGCCAGGCGCTCGGATGGCGCGCCGTGTATGTCCTGGCGGCCGCCGCCATGATGGGCCTCGCGGCCCTGCTTCGCGCGAGTCTGCCTTTGTCGCCGCCCGAATCGCGCACGCCGTACGGGCGGCTGCTTCTATCGCTTTTACACCTCATCCGTGCCTATCCAGACCTGCGCGACGCCTCACTGCTCGGCGCGATGTCGTTTGGGGCATTCAGCGCGTTTTGGACCGTGCTCTCGCTGTATCTTGCTGGTCCCCCCTTCCATCTTGGTCCAGGCGTAACGGGCCTGTTTGGCCTCGCGGGCGTCGCGGGTGCCCTTGCCGCGCCATATGCGGGGCACGTGGCCTCGCGGCTTCCGGCCATCTGGACGGCGCGACTCGCCTCGTGCCTGACCCTCGCCTCGTTCGGGCTCTTTTGGACCTTTCGGCACAGCCTCGCAGGTCTGGCACTCGGCGTCGTCCTCATGGACCTTGGCGTTCAGGCGACGCAGGTATCGAACCAGGCGCGCATCTACAGCCTGTCGGACGAAGCGCGCAGCCGCGTCAATTCGGTGTACATGGTGACCTATTTTCTCGGAGGCGCTTTGGGATCGTTCGTGGGGGCGAGCGCGTGGGATCGATTTCACTTCGGTGGAGTCTGTGCTGCAGCGTGCGTCCTTCTTGCCATCGGTATCCTCGGCGTGGCCATGGTGGCGCCGTCCCGCCTGCGCGATGCCATCAGGTGACCGAGCGGGGTTGTGCCGCTCGGTCCCACTTCTCCCTGGCGATCTCGCCCTCAGATCCCCCCGACTTCGACAGTTGGACATAGCACGTAGACCTATGGATGGATGTGGGATCCTATTGCGGCGCGGCTTGTCGGACTTATCCACAGGCATCCGCCGTGTTTTCATTTGTATTTTTGTAGGCATGCGTTTTGTTGTGGATAACTTTATTTTGTCGTTTACAAGTTCGTAGTACATGCCGTATCATGTGGGCATGTATATCCGAGTCATTCGCCGAAAAAACAAGAACGGTTCTGTCACCGGTTACGTGCAGTTGGCCCATAACTATCGCGATCCCAACACCGGCCAGCCCAAGGCCAAGGTCCTCTACACCTTCGGCCGCGAAGACGAAATCGACCTCGAGGCCCTCCGGCGCCTTGCCCAGAGCATCCATCGCTTCGTTGGCGACGAGTTTACCGCCGGACGTGGTCAGTCGGAGGGCATCCAAACCACGCTGCTGGACAGCCGTCCCATGGGAGGGGCGTATCTGCTAGACGAGCTGTGGCGACAGCTTGGATTGGATGAGGTCCTGCGAGAGCGGCTTGCCGACCGGAAGTTTAAGGCGGCTGTCGAGCGTGTCATCTTCGCCATGGTCGCCAATCGCGCGTTGGCGCCAAGCAGCAAGCTGGCCATGGAAGAATGGGTCGACCGTGAAGTGGCTCTCCCTGGGATGACCGAGTTGGACGTGTGGCAGGCATATCGGGCTATGGACTTTCTCCTGGATGTGGCGGAAGACCTGCAGTACGAGGTCTTCCGGCGAGTGAGTGATCTCTTGAACCTGGACGTGGACCTTCTGTTCTTTGACACGACCTCCACGTACTTCGAGACGGAGGACGAGTCTGACGACGGCCTGCGACGCAAGGGGTATTCCAAAGACCATCGGCCCGATTTGCCTCAGGTGGTGATCGGGCTTGCGGTGACGCGGGAGGGCATCCCCGTGCGCTGCTGGACGTGGCCTGGCAACACAGCGGACATGAGCGTGGTCGAGGAGGTCAAACAGGACCTCATCGGTTGGCGGCTTGGTCGCGTGATCACGGTCGTGGATCGAGGTTTCGTCTCAGAGAGCAATTTGCGGATCCTGCAACGCGCCGGGGGTCACTACATCGCTGGGGAGAAGATGACCTCCGGGAAACCAGCGGTGGAAGCGGCGTTGGCGCACCCTGGACGTTTTCGTGAGGTTCGCCCCAACTTGAAAGTGAAGGAGGTCGTGGTGGGAGACGGAGAGGCCCGGGTCCGTTACGTGTTGGCGTTCAATCCCGAGGAAGCCAAACGCGATGCGGCGCGCCGAGAGGCGATGTTGCGCGAGCTTCGGATGGAGTTGGAACGCCTCAAAGAGCTTCAGGGCGAAGCGCACACGAAGGCCCACTGTCGGCTTGCGAGCCATCCAACGTTCAAGCGCTATCTGAAACAGGACCGATGGGGAAACCTGCGGATTGACCCGGAGGCTGTGCGGCAAGCGGCTCATCTGGACGGGAAGTACCTGATCCGCACCTCAGATGACACGCTGTCCGTGGACGATGTGGCGCTGGGATACAAGCAGCTTTTGATGGTGGAGTCAGCGTTTCGTACCCTGAAGACGACGTTGGACATCCGTCCCACGTATCACCGGAAGGACGAGCGCATTCGGTCGCATGTGCTGCTTTGCTGGCTGGCCTTGTTGTTGGTGCGCATCGCGGAGGTCCAAACTGGGCGGACATGGTCAGACATCCGCTCTCACATGCAAGCGATGCACCGGGTGACGAAGAGCACGCTGGAAGGGATTGTCGTGCAGCGGACAGAGACGACAGAGGCGCAGCGGGACGATCCCTGCGAGCCTTGAGGATCAAGGAACCACCGAGGATCCTGAAGGTAGAACCTCGAGCAAGAGGGCTGTAGACACTACGCGAGTTATCCACAGGTCCCACGAACCCGCGTCGGCCATGGGTTCGTGGGACTTTGTATGACTACCAAGTGTCGAAGTCGGGATCCCGATGGACCTCATGCTGGCCTCTGGATACCGCTCACCTGCGGCGACGCCTTTCGGCGCGATGGCGTCGATCTCGCGCAGCTCTTCCGCCGTGAGCTGCACCTCAAGCGCGCCAAGGTTCTCCTCCAAGTACTTCACGCGCTTCGTGCCTGGGATGGGCACGATGTCTTCGCCCTGCGCCATCACCCAGGCCAGGGCGAGCTGCGCTGGCGTGCACCCCTTTTCGCGCGCCAGGCGCTCGATTTTCTCGACGAGATCGAGATTCCGCTTGAAGTTTTCGCCCTGAAAGCGCGGCGACTGACGGCGGTAGTCGTCCTCCGGCAGATCCTCAAACCGGCGGATGACGCCTGTCAAGAAGCCGCGGCCGAGCGGACTGTACGCCACGAAGCCGATGCCAAGCTCCCGCACCGTCGGCAGGATCTCGTCCTCCACATCCCGGCTCCAAAGCGAGTACTCGGTCTGGAGCGCGGTGATGGGATGGACCTTGTGCGCGCGGCGGATGGTCTGCGCCCCGGCCTCGGACAGGCCGAGAAACCGTACCTTCCCCGCTTGCACCAGCTCCGCCATGGCCCCCACCGTCTCCTCGATGGGCACGTTCGGATCGACGCGGTGCTGATAGTACAGATCGATGTAGTCGACGCCAAGCCGCTTCAGGCTCGCGTCGCAGGCCTGTTTCACGTATTCGGGCCTGCCATTGATGCCGAGGAACGTCCCGTCCGGCGCGCGCACGTTTCCGAACTTCGTGGCGATCACGACGCCATCCCGATACGGCCTGAGCACGCGCCCGACGAGCTTCTCGTTCTCCCCGACGCCGTACATGTCGGCCGTGTCGAAGAAGGTGATGCCGAGTTCCACGGCGCGCTCCAGGGTCCGGATGGCCTCCGCCTCGTCCCGGCCGCTGTAGAAGTCCGACATGCCCATGCAACCGAGCCCCAGCGCGGAAACCCTGAGGCCCTGGGTACCCAACGCTTTCGTCTGCACGTGCCACCCCACCTTTCAAATTTCAGCTTCATGCCATCAACAGGCGCCCGCGCAGCTAGTATAATCCTTTCTGGAAAGTTCAAAAAACGCACGTGAAGGAGGACCTCCGGTTGCAGCACCAAACGCCCGAAACCGCACCGCCCCCGCGTCACCTCGCCATCACCTTCGACGACGGCCCGGACGGGGATATGACGCCCAAGATCCTGTCCACGCTCCGGGACTACGGCGTCCCCGCGACCTTTTTCTGCATCGGCGAACAGGTGGAACGGTTTCCCGACGTCCTCAAAGCCATCCATGACGCGGGGCATGAGCTCGGCAACCACACCATGACGCATCCCCATCTCACGAAGTTGACAGACGCCGAGATCGAACGGGAATTGCGCGAATGCCAGGCGGCCATCGAGAAGGTGGTGCAGGTGCCCATTCGCTACTTTCGCCCGCCGTACGGCGACATCGACGATCGCGTCCGCCGCATCGCGGCCTCGCTTCACGAGGAGGTGGTCCTCTGGGACGTGGACTCGCTCGACTGGTCGGGCATTCCCGGCCCGGCCGTCGCAGCCAACGTGCTGCCGAAGCTCAAGCCGGGCGCCATCATCCTGATGCACGCGGGGACGTTTGCGAAGGGCACGCCCGAGTCGCTCCCGTACGTGCTCGAGGTGGCGGTGGCGATGGGCTACGACTTTGTGCCGCTCGCGAAGCTTCACGGCTAAGACCTCCACCGCGCGAATATCCCGTCCTCCGCGCGGACGTTCGCTTTGCCGCCCGGCTGGTCCCGCTGGTCCCGGACGACAGGCCCTGTCTTCACGCGGAGGGCTGGGACCAACGGCCGGCGTACGCGACGATGTGGAGATCCACGAATTCCGCGCGGTTCAGCACATAGGTGATGGGGCGGTGGGCGAATTTTGCGCCGAGACCTCGGTTCAAGGGCTGTCCCATCACAATTTGGGAAACCGACTCGCTCTCGGCCGTCTCGACGATGACCTCCCCGACCGACTTGTGCAGAGCGGGCCGGAGGAGAAACTCCGCGCCGAACTGCTCGGCGAGATCGCGCACGGCCGCAAAATCGCGCTCGCTCTGGCTCGATAAAGGGAACTCGGTCTGAACGACGAGCACATACAGTTTCGCCTGCAGGCGGTCCGCAATGCGCCATCCGCGCCGAATGAGCGCTTCGGAGTGAGGGCGATAGTTGACACAGACCAGGATCCGCTCCGGATCAGCGGGGGGCGGTGGCGCCAAGCGGCCGTCCACGACGTCGGCCACTTCGCGGAGCGCAATCTCGCGCAGCGCGGCCAAATGCGCTAGCTGAAAGAAGTGGCTCAGCGCCTGCTCCACCTTTTCAGGCGGGTAGATCTTGCCTTCCAAGAGCCGCTCCACGAGCGTCTCCGGGCTCACGTCGATGAGCTTCACCTCGCTTGCGAGCTTAATGAACCAGTCCGGCACGCGCTCGCGGATGGTGGCACCCGTGATGTGCTCGACGCGATCCTTCAGGCTCTCGAGGTGTTGCACGTTCACGGCGGACACCACGTCAATGCCATGCTCCAGGAGATACAGAATGTCCTGGTACCGCTTCTTGAACATACTGCCGGGCGCGTTCGTGTGGGCGAGTTCGTCCATCAGGACGACCTGCGGGCACCGGGCGATGATGGCCGCGAGGTCCGGCTCCTCGTACACCTTGCCGCCGTACTCGATCCGCCGCTTCGGAATCCGCTCAAGGTCGCCTATTTGCGCCTCCGTCTCCGGACGGCCGTGCGTTTCAATGAGGCCAATGACGACATCGATCCCGCGTTCCTTCCAGTCGTGCGCGTCCTGCAGCATGCGGTACGTCTTGCCGACACCCGGCGCCGCACCGATGTAAAGCGTGAGCTTCCCAGGAAGTTTCCGCTCTCGCACCACGCGCTCGCTCGCCCAATTGCGCTGTTCCCTTGCCTCCGGCGACAAGGGGCGCCAGCCCACCACGCGCAGATCGACGTATTGCAGGTGTTTGAGCAGATAATGCACAGGATGATGCCAGGCCATGAGGCGGCGCGGAGACGCGCCTTTCCGCGGTTGGCCCAGGACGACCTGCGTCGCGTTGATTCGCTTCGCCACCCGGAGGATGACCTCGCCGACGGGCCGATCCCGCTTGGGCTCAAGCACCCACTCCGCGCCGTGAAACTCGGCCAACCTGCGGAGCGCCTCGACATCAGCGCGCGCGCGTTCCGTCATGCGGTCCTCATCCGTCTCGGCCGCGAAGACGACATGAAAATCGCCCTTCATACGCATCGCCATGCGCCGCCCGCGCTCGATGAGCGTCGCAGCGCGTTCGGGATGGCTGACGCAGACGAGCACCACTTCCTTCGCGCCGACGGGCCCAGGGATGGCGCGCCGCTCATAGGAATGTTCCAAGCGCTCGTCGACGTCGTCCGCCACGGCCCGAAGCGACATCTGTCGAAGCCACGCGAGTCGATCCACGCGAAAGAAGTTCTGCAGCGCCGCATCCACCTTCTCGGGCGGATAAATCTCCCCATCTCGCAGCCGCTGCCTGAGCGTCTCAGGCGTCACGTCGATGACCGTGACCTCGTCCGCCTCGCGCAGCAACCAATCGGGCACGACCTCCCGCACGCGGATGCCTAATTGTTGCTGAACCTCGTCGCGAACGGACTCTAGATGTTGAATGTTGAACGCTGTCATGACCGAGATGCCGCGCTCGAGGAGGAACATCACGTCTTCGTATCGCTTTTCGTGCATCGCGCCAGGTGGGTTCGTGTGCGCCAGTTCGTCGATCACGCACACCTCCGGCCGCCGAGCGACAATCGCGTCGAGATCCGGCTCCTCGAACGCGGCCTGCCCCACCTTCAGCACCCGCGGAGGAACCACTTCGAGGCCTTCAAGCATCCTCTCCGTCGCGGGACGGCCGTGCGTCTCGACCCAGCCAATGACCACGTCCGTTCCCTCGTCCCGCAGTCGGCGCGCCTCGCGCAACATGGTGTAGGTCTTGCCCACGCCGGGCGCGGCACCGATGAACACCCGCAGACGCCCTCGGCGCCCCGAATCACCCGCGGGCCGAGTGATCTCGCCCCCCGTCACGTCGTCCTCGCCACCCGCGCGCTCGGGTGGAGCTTCTCCCAGATGGCGAGATTGAGCTGTATGACGTTGACCATCGGCTCGCCGTACAGGCCGAGCACCGGGAATTCGGCGTCGCGCTGCACGAGCGAGCGAAGCCACGCTTCAGAGAGCCCCGTGGCTTTGCTGATGCGCGGAATTTGATCATACGCGTCCTGCAAGTCGATATCGGGATCCAGCCCCGATCCCGACGACTCCACCATGCTCGTAGGAACCTCATCCACCTGAAGCCCTAGGTTTTGCCGGAGCACAGCGTGCAGGTTTTGCCGGACCTCCTGCACGAGCGCCGGGTTCGTGGGCCCAAGATTCGATCCACCCGATCCATCCGCGTTGTAGTTCACGGCCGAAGGGCGCGGCTCAAACCACATGGGCTGCGGAAACGGTTGCGCGATGAGCTCAGACCCCACGGTGCGGCCGTTGACCGCGACGAGGCTTCCCTGGGCCTGCCACGGGAACACCACTCGCCCCAAGGCCACGAAGAAGAGCGGGTACACGATGCCCAAAAGCACGGCGAAGACCAGGGTGAACCGAAGGCTTCTCCACACGTTGATCACAGTCGCTTCCCCCTTCACACCGCGCCGAGCGCATGCAGAATGACGTCAATGATTTTGATCCCGACAAACGGCGCGATCACGCCGCCGACGCCGTACAACAGCAGATTGCGCATCAAAAGCTGCATCGCGGTCGTTGGGCGGTATTTCACGCCGCGCATGGCAAGCGGGATGAGCAGCGGGATGATGATGGCGTTAAAGATCAGCGCGGACAGGATGGCGCTCCGCGGGCTCGTCAGGTGCATCACGTTCAAGGCGCCAAGGGCGGGCAGAAAGCTCGTGAACATCGCCGGGATGATGGCGAAGTATTTCGCGACGTCGTTCGCAATGGAAAACGTCGTGATGGCGCCGCGCGTGATGAGGAGTTGCTTGCCAATCGCCACGACCTCAATGAGTTTCGTCGGATCCGAGTCGAGATCGACCATGTTTGCGGCTTCCTTGGCCGCCTGTGTGCCGCTCTGCATGGCGAGCCCCAC